>CAYGJI010000035.1:0-28394 GCA_964350125.1 uncultured Paludibacter sp.
AAATCCATTTCAAAATAGCTATCAAAAATTACGACATTATTTTCTTCCTATTACTAAAAGCAGTAAAAAATTATCCGGGCAGATATTTTTTCACATCTCCGAAAACAGCCTGAAAAATACTGTAAAGTTTGGCTTTAACTTCGTTTTCATCCACTTCCCTGCCAAGTTCCATCGACAAAGAGGTAACTCCTTTATCCACAAAACCACAGGGATTGATATGTCCGAAATAGCTTAAATCGGTGTTCACGTTCAGGGCAAAACCATGCATAGTTACATAACGCGAACTACGCACTCCAATGGCACAAATTTTTCGGATTCGGGGGGTGCCGATATCAAGCCATGCCCCGGTAGCACCTGCAAGCCGCTCAGCATGAATGGCATAACCTTCGAGCAAGAGAATAATACATTCCTCCATCAGATATATGTAATTTTTCAGGCCGATTTTGAAATTAGATAAATCAAAAATCGGATACCCTACAATCTGACCCGGGCCATGGTAAGTGATGTCGCCACCGCGGTTGGTTTGTACAAATTCAGCATTACTGGCCTGCAATTGAATATAATCGAGGAGCAGGTTATGTTCATCACCACTTTTTCCGAGTGTATATACATGTGGATGTTGGCAGTAAATCAACAAATTGTGGGTTTGCTCTTCTGCCAGTTTTTTGCGGATGGTTTCAGAAAAAATGCCTTCTTGTCTTTCCCATGCCTCCATGTATGGAACCAATCCCCAATCGGACATTGCGATATTGATATTCATTTACCTGATTTTTTTCCTGAGTTTTTTTCTGGTTGAATAAACTCAATTCTGCCTATTTTGTTCATCAGGCTCATGATCTGACGCTGTCTGCGTAGCATATAGGAGGATGGCTTACCTGCAATAAATCTTCTCGGATTTGGCAAACTACCGGCAATCAATGCTGCCTGACCCTTCGATAATTTGAGCGCATCCTTACCGAAATGTTCTTTCGCAGCTGCCTGAACACCATAGATACCGGGGCCCATCTCAATCGCATTGAGATATACTTCCATGATGCGTTCTTTGCTCCAAAACAATTCAATCAGTACGGTAAAATACGCTTCAAGACCTTTGCGCAGATATGAACGCTGAGGCCACAGAAAAACATTTTTGGCAGTTTGCTGTGATATGGTGCTTCCTCCGCGTATTCGCTTTCCCCTTTTGTTGTGTTCCCAGGCTTTTCGCATCGATTTAAATGAGAAGCCGTGGTGCTTCATAAAGAGATTATCTTCAGAAGCAACCACGGCTTTTACCATATTCGGCGAAATTTGACTCATAGGAACCCATTGTTTGCTGATTTTCGGTGTTTTACCTTCGAAAACAGCTTCGAGAGTTCGAATAAGCATTAGTGGTGTTACCAATACGGGAACAAACCGTGCCACCACCACCCAAGTAATAGAAACGACGAAAAAAAGGATGATGCTATTACGGACTAATCGCCAAAACGAAGGCCAGAATCTTCTTTTCTCCGTATTCATATCATTCGTATGCACCCATACGAAGCATATTCACTTCTCTTTCGCTCAGGAAGCGATATTTTCCGCGTGAGAGATTCTTTTTGGTCAGACCTGCAAAATAGACCCTATCGAGACGAATAACCTTATAACCAAGCTTTTCAAAAATACGACGAACCACCCTGTTTTGTCCGGAATGAATTTCGATACCGATATAACGGAAGTCATCATCCTTGATAAAATTCAGTGAGTCGGCAGCAATTTTCTCGTCGTCGAGTACAACACCGGCCATTACAGCTTCAAAATCGGGAATAGCAAGCGGTTTATCGAGCACAACCTGATATATTTTCTTTTTCTCGTATTTCGGATGAGTCAGTTTGGATGCCAGATCACCATCGTTGGTGAGGAGCAATACACCGGTTGTATTGCGGTCGAGGCGACCCACGGGATAGATTCTTTCACTACATGCATTTTTCACCAAATCCATTACTGTGCGTCGATCGTGTGTATCTTCGGCAGTTGTCACTGTATCTTTTGGTTTATTCAGCAGGATATATACCTTTTTCTCAGAACGAACCAACTGGTTGTGGAACATTACCTTATCCGAATGCATCACTTTCACACCCATTTCGGTCACAAACTCACCATTCACGGTTATTACACCAGCCTTGATAAATTCATCAGCTTCCCTGCGTGAACAAATACCGGCGTTTGCAAGAAATTTATTTAAACGTACAGGCTTTGTGAAATCAACTTCTGAACGACGATATTCGAATTGTTTTTTCTTACTGTATTTTGAATTAGGATCGTAATCGCCGGCACGTTTGATTCTCGGACGGCGGTTTGGCTCTGCGCTATCGAAACGGGCTTCCACATAATTGCTTGATGAAGTCGATTCGGGTGATTTCTTCACGGTAAAGCGCTGACGTGTTCCAGCACCACCTTCGCCCTGCTGTCCGTCCGTTTTGGGTTTTAAACGTGGCCTCATTTCGGGCGATCTCTCGCCATCAAAAGGTCTGTCGTTGTTATAGTTCCTGTCGAAAGGTTTGCGATCATCGAACGATTTCCTTTCTCTTGGAACAAATGAGTTTGGTCTGTTTTCGTAAGGTTTTCTTTCATATGAATTACCATCATTGGGTCTCCGTTCGTAAGGTTTTCTTTCATAGGAGTTACCATCATTGGGCTTTCTGTCAAAAGGTTTTCTGTCAAAGGAATTTCCATCATAAGGCTTCCTTTCATAGGGTTTTCTTTCATAAGAATTGCCGTCGACAGGCTTTCTTTCATAAGAATTGCCGTCGACAGGTTTTCTGTCATAGGGTTTCCGATCGAAAGAGTTACCATCATTGGGTTTTCTTTCATAAGATGATCTGTTATCATCTCTTCTGTTAAAGTCTTGTCTGTAAGGCCTTTCGGAGTTTTCGCCTGGTTGGTCGGAGTACTTCGCAGCACCTCTCGTACCTTTCAGAATCGATTTCACATCGCGTCTTTCGTATGGTTTACCATCACGGCCGGCACCGGCACCGGGTTTACGGTTACCTTGCCCATTTTCACTGTTTGTCATTTGTACAAATTAATATTAAGAATTGAAGGTGCAAATATCGGAATATTTTTTTGAATTTACAAACACCACTTATTCCACCCTGAACCAATCAACATCTAACCATCCGCCATCGTTTGATAAAATCGGGCGGGTGATAAAAAAGCCCATTTTTGCACCTATCCATTGTCCGGTATTGGCTTTTAATTCGTTGCCCAAATCTATAAAGTTCACATTATCGTAGCTAAAAGAGAAACGACACATGGCTCCCTGTGATACTTCGACACGTAGATAAACGGTTGATTGTTCGAGCTTTACCGAAGCATTCACCGTTTCGCGACTTCCACGGTTGGCATTTCGACAGGAATTCTGCGATAAAACGATTCCTTGTTCGGTATTTTCCATACTCAACAAACCATAATCATAGCCCATCACAAGTAAACCAGCCCGTTCACCTTTATATCTGGGGTCAGGGGTAAAGGTAACTTTGGCTGTTGCCCTGAAAACCGGAGCGGGAAATTTCTGCAATAACAGATTAGGTATCTGCCATAAACTCACATAATTGGCCGGAATCTGAAAAGAATAAAGACGCAAGCGACCATTTGCTGCATCAGCAAAATACCACAATGGATTTTCGTTGGCATGCCATTGCCATTGCAAGCCGAGTTCATTGCTGTTGAATTCATCACTATCGGGCGGTGTAGCTATCGGATAGCGCTTTCCTACGTTAGGCTTGCGATAGGTAGCAACCGGTTCGCCCAATCCTGTACCCTGCTCATCCACACCCATCACTGGCCAGTTGTTCACCCATTTCATTGGTTGAAGCATTACCACACGACCGTAGGCATACTTATCCTGAAAATGGAAGAACCAGTGTTCTCCCTGCTTAGTTTCAACCCAGGCACCCTGATGTGGGCCGTTGATATTGGTTTTGCCCTGATGCATGACTTTCTTCAGTTCATAGGGACCATAAACGTTTTTTGAACGCAAAGCTACCTGCCAGCCGTAGGTAACACCTCCCGCCGGAGCAAGTATATAATAATAGCCGTTGCGTTTGTGAAACTTTGTTCCTTCGATGGTGGGGTGCCCTTCGTGGCCATCGAATACAATGCGCGAATCGCCAATAGCCGTAGTTCCGTCGGGCGACATGGGAAAAACAGCCACCACACTTTTCAGTCCGGCCCGACTGCCCGCATAAGCATGCGACACATAGGCTTTTCCATCATCATCCCATAGCGGTGCTGGGTCTATCAGCCCTTTTCCACCTTTTACCAGCACCGGTTTTGACCATTTGCCGCGGGGATCCTTGGTCTTCAGCATGTAAATGCCAAAATCGGGATCACCGTAATATATATAAAACTCACCCTTATGAAAGCGAATGCTCGGAGCCCATACCCCACCACCATGCTGCGGACTGTTGAAAACTTCCTCAGGAAATTGTTTGCGAATGGCGTAATTAACCAAAGTCCAGTTAATCATATCGCGTGAATGCAGGATGGGTAATCCGGGACTGCAATTAAAGCTTGAGGCAGTCATCCAGTAATCGTCACCAACACGGCAAACATCCGGGTCAGAATAATCGGCATGCAAAACAGGATTGCGATACATGCCATTGCCAAGGTCCGATTTCCAGACTTTCGATTGTGATACAGCCATCAGGCTCATCATTAACAAGGAAAGAAATAATTTCACTCTCATATGATTATTAATTGATATTTTTCCAATTTTTAAAACGATCGTACTTGGTTTTCGTACTCTAACCATGCAAAAATACAACTTTTGATTGTTTGAAAGGTATAATAAAATGATATTTTCAGTATGAATTTCTGACACTTCAAACGTTTGCAAAGTTGACAAGGGATTTTTAGCATCTCATTGAAGCTAATTTAAAATGCTGTAGAGTATATTTGTGAGCCCGTAAAAAATTATATCCATGAAAAAATTATTCATTGTATGGCTGGTAGCTGCAGGATTTCATCTTCAGGCTGCCTCTCTCGAATCACCTGACAAAAACTTCAGTCTTAACTTTACACTGAACACAGCAGGCGAAGCATTTTATTCGCTTAATTATCAAGGAAAAGAAGTGATAAAACCTTCGAAAATGGGTTTTGAAATTTTAAATACTGCTCCGATGAAAGCAGGTTTTGAATTGAAAAACACAGAATTTAAGTCTGTTGATCAAATCTGGAAACCAGTTTGGGGCGAGGAATCGGAAATACGCGATAATCACAATGAAATGCTGGTCGAACTTTATCAGCCATCAGAAAAAAGGGGCATGAAAATCAGGTTCCGACTTTTCAACGACGGTTTGGGCTTCAGATATGAGTTCGAAAAGCAGCCCAATCTGAATTACTTCAGAATAACCGACGAATGTACGCAGTTTGTACTCACCGGCGATCATAAGGCATTCTGGATGCCGGGCGATTACGACACAAATGAATATTATTATACGGCTACCCGTCTGAGTGAGATTGATGCTTCAACCCCGGATGGTAGTGGCATTGGTACCCGTGGTTATTTTGCCAAAAATGCAGTACAAACCCCTTTGATGATGAAAACTGCCGATGGTTTGTATATCAATATTTTCGAAGCCGGGCTGGTTGATTATTCTGCCATGCATTTATTACTTGACCATAAAACATTTACATTCACTTCAGCGCTTACCCCCGATGCGCTGGGTGTAAAAGCTTATATGCAAACGCCACACAACACCCCCTGGCGCACCATCATAGTGAGCGATAAAGCAACCGATATACTGGCATCGCGCATGATTCTGAATTTGAACGAACCTTCTAAAATTGAAGATACGAGTTTCATCAAACCTCAAAAATACATCGGGATTTGGTGGGGTATGCATGTTCCGAACACCATGACGTGGAATTATGCCCACATGCCCAATATCAGACTGAAGGACACCGACTGGAATGCACTTACCAAACTGCCACAACATGGCGCTTCGAATGAAAATGTGCGCCGTTACATCGACTTTGCAGCAGAGCATGGGTTTGCAGGTGTTCTGGTTGAAGGCTGGAATGTTGGTTGGGAAGACTGGGCTTTCAATTTCAAGGAAGAAGTTTTTGATTTTGTGACTCCCTATCCCGATTTTGATATTGCAGCGTTGAATGCATATGCACATGCGAAAGGTGTAAAACTGATCATGCATCACGAAACATCTTCTTCGGTAACGAATTATGAAAGAAGGATGGATGCAGCTTTCGATCTAATGGAAAAATATGGTTATGAAGCAGTTAAAACCGGCTATGTAGGCTGGATTATTCCCCGTGGCGAGAAACACGACGGACAATGGATGGTGAATCATTATGTACGAGTTGTCGAAAAACTGGCTGAACGAAAAATGATGCTCAACGCTCATGAGGCAGTTCGTCCTACAGGATTGCATCGCACCTGGCCCAACTGGCTGGCCTGCGAGTCGGCCCGCGGCAACGAATTCAATGCGTGGAGCATTGGCAACCCGCCCGCACATGAAACGATATTGCCTTTTACAAGACTGATGGGCGGGCCGATGGATTACACGCCCGGTATCTTCGAAATTAAAATGAGTTATTATCAGCCCGGAAACAAGTTTCAGGTACATACCACCTTAGCAAAACAACTGGCCCTTTATGTTACCATGTACAGCCCGCTGCAAATGGCTGCCGACCTGCCCGAAAACTATCTGAAACGCATGGATGCATTTCAGTTTATCAAAGAGGTGGCTGTCGACTGGCAAAAAAGTTTATACCTCGAAGCAGAACCCGGCGAATATCTGACCATTGCACGAAAGGAAAAAAACGGCGACAGGTGGTTTATTGGTGCCATTACCGGCGATAATCCCCGAAATTCCAATGTAGCACTCAGCTTTTTAGATCAGAACACCTGGTATGTGGCAACAGTTTACGGCGATGCCCCCGATTCGCACTGGAAACACAATCCAATGTCATACCAGATACGTAGCGGGTTAGTGAATGCCAAAACAGTACTTAATCTTAAACTTGCAGCCAGTGGTGGAGCAGCCATCAGTGTAAAAAAAGCTGACAAAGAGGACGTACGGAAAATGAAAAAGTGGAAAAACTAACTTCCCTGAGTAAAAAAAATGATCCTCTTTTACGGAAAAAATTATTGCCATGAACTGCCAAATGCAATAATTACTGCTGCTATAAACAAAGTGAAAAGTGCCAGCACCAGAATTCTGTTGGTCGAAGGTTGTACATGCTTCCATTCCTTCATAATCAGCCCTACAATATAACTGAAGAAAATGAGCATTGACATGTGAAGTACCCAGCTGATAAACTGAAAGTTACCCATACGAACATGTCCAAGACCGTAAAAGAAAAACTGAGCACACCAAAGCGTCCCTGCCAGCGACGACCAAAAAAAGTTTTTCATTCGCTGCGACAGAGATAATCCGCTGGCTGCAGTAAACTCCTTCAGGGTTTTGTTTCTGATGCCCGCAACTATAAACCAAATCAAGTTCACAACAAAACAGCCGGAAGTTGAAATGATCAGTTTGGCATTGCCTTCGAAATGCCCGGCACCGGCTTGGGCTGCCATATCAGCAATGGGCTGTCCTGCTTCCAGCGAAATATTAAAAACAGCAGAAAGCAATCCCGCAAGGATTGCCAGAAAAAGACCCTTTTTCATATCAAACCCACCGTTGAGCTTCAGTTCTCCTAAATCACGTTCTTTTCTGTAGCCGGCGACTCCGCAAAGTACCACACCGAGAAGCGATAATATCATACCAAACAAAACGATCAAAGCCCCGGGCGCTGAAAAGTATTCTAAAACTTGCCCGCGCAGCAACAAAGGAGTCATTGTACCCAAAATGGCCGAAATGCCGATGCCAATGGTATAGGTGAGCGAATATCCTATCGCTCTGATTGATAATCCAAACGACATACCCCCGAAACCATAAACAGCACCCAGCAAAAATGCTTTAAGCATCACATCCGAAGGAGCATTCGAGAGTATTTTGAAAAACTCAGGAACTGTAAGCCAACCAACTAAAAGAGGCATTAGTAACCAGGCGAATACCGATTGTACCAACCAAAATGTGCCCCACGACCAGCTTTTGGTTTTGTGATTGGGCAGATAGCAGGATGATGCAGAGGCACCTCCAATGGCGTGCAATAATGTTCCGAGAATAGGGTTTGAGTTCATTGTTTTAGATTGAATATCATGAAGTCAGGTAAGTTAGTACATCTTTATTCGAGATGAAAGATTTCCTCCATGTCGGACCAGAACTCACCGGGAAGTCGGTTTTCGTCCGGGAGCATCAGGGGTTTCACTACATCCCACCAGCGTTGGGTTTCGACATTGGATGCCATGAGGGCCATATCATTTTCAAAATTATTACCTGTATATTCGAAGTAGGCAAAAAGCGTCATATCCTTCATAAAAATACTGTAATTCCGGATATTACATTGTGTAATCATCTGAAGAACAGGCGGCCACACTGCTGCATGCTGCCTGATGTATTCATCAGCACCTTCCGGCTTTAACTGAATTGTTTGCGCAAATCGTTTCATATGTTCATCATTTTAACTTCGGGTTAACTTCATTAACTTCAATGATTTAATTTTCAATATACATACCTTGTTTGCATTCGGATTGTGAGTTCGCAACTGCGAATTGTTTCGCACTTCATGACCGCTCAATTCACAACCGAATGCTACCGTTTACTGCTGAATACATTGCCTCTATATTCGCCGGAGGAATATCGGGCAAAATGGCTTCATGACTGGGCGAAATGATGAGTCCGGTCGGGAAAATATGTATAAGTTCGGTCACTTTCTGAAAAACGGCGTCCGGACTACCGTTTACGAGCAAATGTTGGGCATCTACACCTCCACAAAAAGCTGTTTTTCTGCCGAAATGTGCTTTCAGATTTGGGGCATCCATTTCATTGGCCAATGCCTGAATGGGATGAATCACATCTACACCGAGTTCAACCAAATCGCCGATGATGGGGAATATCGACCCGCAGGAATGATGTATTACGGTGAGGCCATAGTCCTTCGCTTGCTCCACCAGTTTTCGTGTCCCGGGAAAAACGAGTTCACGCAGATTTTCGGGTGCAACCATGAGCCCCTGTTGACTGCCAAAGTCGTTTCCGATAAGCACTGCATCGAGATAACCTTTGGAAGCTTCGTAAAAAATGGCATTAGCCTTCAGATAAAACTCGGTTATTCTGTCGATTACAGCTTTGAACATGTCTGGATTAATCATCATTGTTATCAAGGCCTGTTTCATGCCGAATGCGGCGCAAACATCCTGAAAATGGGCACTCCACATCACTCCCATCCTCACATAAGCAGGATCAACAGCTTGTACAACACGGCGCACTTCGTCGGGATCAATATGATTGGATGGTTCGGGCCAGGGGAACTTATCCACATCTGCCGGATTATCATAATCCTCGAAAAAACCGGGTGCGGTTAAGGTACGCTCATCGGGTGTATCATCGTGTTTCAGCTTTGCAAACCGGAAAGCACAGGCGATGTGATTCGACGGAGGATCATGAAAAGGTACTTCGATGGGATAGATATCATCATCGAGTTTTACCCTGAGTTGATCCATTGTACCTACTCCGAAATGTTTCAGCAATGCTGGTTCGGCTGCAGGTACAGGCAGTCCGAGCCAGGTGGCAGGCCTGTCGACCGGCTGATTGCGAATGGTAGCTAAAAATCGTTCGTGGTGATTCATAACAGCTATTTAGTTAAATATCAGATACATGATTATCATAACGATCATGAGTAAAAACCAGGCAATGATTACCTGCTTACCCGGACGAATGGCTTCGAATGTTGGCAGATTTTCTTCAGTTGTGCTAACTTTTTGTTTGATCAAAGAGTAGATAAACACAAAAACCGACAATACAACAAAAATCAGGAAGGACACATACAGAAAATGTATTCCACTCAATATCAATTGGTTGTAATACATAATGCCAGTCCCCAAACTGAAAATCGTGCCGAGTGAAAGCACCAGATTCACGGCTTCACGCGATGTTTTTTTCCAAAGCACAGCAAAAAGAAAAGCAACCGACATGGGTGGAGCAATGAAACCCAACACCGATTGAAAAATATTAAAGAAGCTGAGTCCCTGAATTTTGGTGATACCAATAGCCAAAAAAACAGCAATTACAGCGCCTGTGAGTACAGTTAATCTACCCACGCTCCTGATGCGTTTATTATCTGCATCTCGATCGAAATAACGCACATATATATCCATGGTAAATACAGCACTCAGCGAGTTCAGTGCCGAACCAATTGTACTTATCAGACTGGCAGTCATTACTACAACCACCAAACCAATGAGTCCGGTTGGAAAAACATGTTCAACCAGTTTCAAATACGAATCGGTTGAATTTTGCAAGCCCGGCAAAAGCACAAATGCCAGGATACCGGGAATGATGAACAGTGGAATATCAATCAGTTTGAGCCAGGCCACAAAGTTGGCACCTTTTTGTCCCTGCCGTAAGTCTTTTGCTCCCAATACCGATTGCACCATCGACTGGTCGGTACACCAAAACCATACACCCATGATCGGATATCCGAGCAAAATAGCCAGCCAGGGAAAGTCGGGATGATCGAGTGGCTGAAACAGTTTCCAATAGGAAGGCGGAGTACTGCTGATAATTTCTGCGGGCCCACCGGCTTTGACCACAGCCATCACCAGCAGAAGGGCTGAAACAGCTATCAGTAATAGCATTTGAAATACATTGGTAAAGGCAATGGCTTTGAGCCCTCCTGCCATGGCAAAGGAAGCTGCAAACAACACCAGAATTACAATACACAGCCACAGAGGCAGATTCAGTATCTGAGCCATAAAAACACCTCCTGAGAAAAGCGTAAGACCCAACCAGGAGATAAGTATAGTGATAAGAGTATACCAGGCGATATACTGACGGGTTGAATTGCCAAAACGTTTGCCCATATACTCAGGCAGAGTTGTTACCTTTGCTCCAAGATAGCGGGGAGCAAATACAAATGCCAGCAACATGATGAACGGAAAAGCATACCAAGAGAAGTTTCCTGCCACAATGCCACTTTCGTAACCACTGCTTGCATTGGCAATGAGCATGGAAGGACCCACATTTGTTCCCCACATGGTAAGCCCAATGGCAAACCAACCCAGCGATTTATTTGCCAGAAACAAATTTCCTCCCTGCTTTTTTCCGCCATAACTTGCCCAGGCAGCAACGCCTATCAATACCACAACATAGCTTATGATTACACCGATATCCAGGGTTCCCAGTTGAATAATTTCCTTCATGATTTTCTGTATCTGTTTACAATCTCTAATGCCTGATCGATCTCTTCTTCGTTCCTAAAATCAACATTCAGATGCAGACCGTCGTTACCCAAAGCCTGAATCAGTGGTTCAAGTTCATCCATCTGTATCCAGTTAATCATCACCGATTTGCCTGCATTTAATATCTTTCCATATAAATCATACCATTGGGGATCGCCTCCCTGTGGCTGACCGTAACCCGGAGTCCATTGTATTGCCTTCAAATCTTTTATTTCCAACAGTGCATCGAGATGGCGAATGGCATCAACACCATCGAGGTGATATAAAGTATAAGGAATCCGCTCGCATTGCTCCCTGAGAAAGGGCATGCAAAACGTACGAAAATCATCTTCCGATATCATTATTGATAAATCGACCTGCAGTTTTGCTACTTTGCCCGGTGCCCAAAGCGAAAAATAACACCAGGTCATTTCTCCGTTAACCTGAATAATATCGTAAATACGATCCAATACTTCGAAGTATATTCTGTTTAGCTCCCGGAGCTGTTCTAAGGTTTTCTCCGAATCTAACATTAAATCTATCAGCGCATTATCCGAACCTTTTAAACTTGCCAACACATCTAATCCTTCGACTAAATCAGGACAACCCACCAAATAATGGCCTTCCGACTTCGATTTGCAGGCTTTCAGTAAGTCAAGATGCAACTGCCACCAACGATTGTTGTCATCAAAACGTAAATTTCCGTCGAATTGGGGATCAGGATGTATCCAGATGGTGTCTTCTCTGCCCTCCAGTTCAGAGCCCAGTATAGCAGCCAACGACCCGGGACCTAATTGCGTATTGGCAACTGGTAAAATATCGGCTTTGTACGAATTGCGTGACATTTCGAAATGCAGGCGCGTAGCTCTGATTTGCGGCTCGAACCAGTACTGATGTAAATTTTCAGGATGAGCTGGCTCTGAAACAGATTCATAAGGCTCCCCGCTTTTAGGCAGATGTTCCCACATGCTAAGTACCAGGTCGCGCTGGTTCCACCAATTGATATAATGCTGTTTGGTTTCTTCAAAGTTCGTTTTCCACATACATGCGTTTAATATTTTTCAATTATCACCTTGTTCATATCCATCTCATCAGTACAGTTTACTTCTTCGGGATAAACTTGAATGGCTGACCCTGCTTTCACAAAAACAGGAATTTCATCCAGAGGTATTGCCTGTTTGTAAAGCCAACTTCCACCTTCGTATTTTTTTTTGCTGAAAAAATGGACCCACTGTCCTTCAGGAAGATAAATATCCCTGACCCCGGCAGCATTCATTACAGGTGCAATCAACAACGAATCACCGAAATAATACTGATTATCGATATGTTTACACACCGGATCATTGGGGTGATGCAGGATGAGCGCCCTCAGCAAAGGCATGCCGTTTTCTACTGAGTTTACACTTTGTGCCTTGATGTAGGGGATTAGCCGGTATCGTAAATTCCAGTATTTCCTGATGATATGGCTGATGGCCGGAAAATGCCAGGGTTCCCTTTTACTTGTACCATGATATCGGATATGCGAACTGAAAACACCGAATTGGGTCCAGCGTACATACAAATCGTCGGGCACAACCGAATTCATAAAATTGGGTACACCGTGGAAACCGGGTACATCGTGACTCCAGAATGCGAAGCCTGACAACCCAAGTTGCAGTCCGCCACGCAGGCTACCTGCCATTCCATCCCACGAACATGCTGCATCGCCTCCCCAGTGTAAAGGATAGCGTTGGCAACCAGCCCATCCGGCGCGTGCCCAGATGATTCCTTCACCAGTGACCTCTTTGGTAACTTCAAAAGCTGCTTTCTGATACAGCAAAGGGTACAAATTGTGAAGTTGCGCAGGTGCCATTGCATGATATTCAGCATCCATGTGGATATCCTCCCCAAAATCGGTTTTGATGCAGGCAACCCCCAACTCGAGCAACTTACGAAGTAGCTGCTTATACCAATTTACAGCCTGAGTATATGTAAAATCGATGGTTCCGGCATAATCCTGTACGCTAAAGTTGGAACCACTTGTTATTTTGCGTTCACTTTTGCTGATATAATTATTAGCATTTGCTTCATTATATTGCTCAGCCTGATATGATATATAGGGCAATTGCCACAAACTTACCCGATAACCTTTATCCTTCAAATCAGCAATGAAACGTGCAGGATCGGGAAAACGCTTTTGATTAAATTTCCATTCGCACAACCAGTCGGTCTCGAACCAACCGGTGTCTAAATGGATTACATCACATGGATAATGCTCTTCCCGCAATCTGTAGCAAATCTCTTTTACTTCTTTTTCCGAAAAATAAGACATCCGACTCATCCACACTCCAAAACTCCATAGCGGTGGAACTTCTGGAAATCCGGTTAAACAACGGTATCCATGCAATACTTTTGCGGGATTAACTCCTCCAATCAGAAAAAAATCCAGCACCGAATCTTCTGTCATTAGCTGCACCGAACGGGTCGAATGATCGGCAAAAGAAAACTTACTGAAATAACTTGTATGCAAGAACAAACCATAATTTTCAGAAGACAGATAGAAAGGAATATTCTTGTATGCTCTCCGGTTATTAACACCCTGGGCATCCTGATTAAACAACTGTACCGTTTTGCCCGACAAATCAATTTTTCCGAATCGTTCACCAGTACCATAAAAACACTCGTCGGGTTGTGTTTTAAGCGAGAAACTAAGATTTCGAAAACGTTTTTTATCAGCATCGAAAACGGCAGCCAATGCAAAGGCATCATGCCGGGCAGGCGAAAACATATCCCAATCAGTAAGTTGTACCGCTTTTTCTCCATCCGGATAAAAAATGATGCGCACTGATTCTTCAGGAGCAGGTACCAAATCACTCCAGGTATCGAGCTGTATTTCATCAAAAATCACTTCCACCCTTTTCTTTCCGGATTCGTCAGTAACAAGCCACCTCTCATCTTCTTGGATGATACATAATGGCTGTACTTCAACAGCTTCATGTAGCTGTAACATGGGCGAAGTTTCCTGTATCTTTCCTTCCATGGCCAGAGAAACACGCAGAATATCAACTCCATAAGCTCTGATATTCAATTGTTTAATTATTTTCGGTACATGAATATCCGGTTTTATTTCATTTCCCTGTATTTGCTTTTGAAAGGGTATGCTCAGTTGTAAATCTCCATCGACCAACTCCATTTTTACGGGCTTACATGCTCTCCAAAGCGATGCTGCGTTCTCATTTTTGGGATCAACGTCCAGAAAATCGTACAACTGATAATTGGTTTGCTTCATAATTTAATTGTTTCGAATGTTATCCATACCTGACCTTCGGGAGCATCTTCAATACCTTCCTGGTACTGACTCATCAATTCGTTCCACAAAGTTACACGCGGATTATTTTCTGTTGTAAGATGATTTATTTCGTCGAGTTTACTGTCAGCCGGAATGCTGATTACCAACATCAACTGCCGGCCCGACCTATACAATAATAACTGATGAAAACCGGCCTTGCAAAAGCCATTCACAACTTCGGGAAACAGTTCGGGCTGAAGTCGATGATAGTCCATGTATTCTCGTTGCTTCACAGTATCTGCTACCAAAGATGCTGTCATAAGGATGTGATTTGACTTGCTTTTAACTTTTTGACCGCAATGTTCTTCTCTATCGAACACATAAAATGGCGTATCGTAATGCTTTACACACAACGACGGATATTTTTCCGATATCGATTTGGTTAATTGAGCAACTTTTGTTTTCTGATCAAAAACTACCCAATGCTGGTTGTATTCGTACACCGAAGTTTGGTCTATTCCGTTCTCGTGGCATATTTGAACGAGTTGTGTGCCAGAGAAACGGTAATGCATATCAATAATTTCAACGATGCTGTATTCGTTTGCAGGTGATTGCCGACATGAATTGAATAATAGTATGAATGCAATTATACTGGTAATTGTGTTTCTCATATTTTTTTCTGAAAAGACTAATTTTAATGCAATATTTCACGCTAATAGCGAAAGATTTCACGAAACAACTTGCAAAAAGTTAACTCAAAGATTGTTACGAATTTCAATATTGTCTTTGCGTTATTTGCAAAAAAACCTTGCTGTCTTTGTTTGAAATTGATTGCGTGAAGTATTATCCTTAAATATCTACGGTTAACTTCAAACTCAAGACGATTTCGTTTTACAATTGTAATATCATTAAATCAACAAAATTGTAATTCTGTTTAAAAGTATTTCATTACTTTTGCCCATTAAGAGAATAAACATATGCAACCATTAGCCGAACGACTCCGCCCGAACCGACTCGACAATTACATAGGACAGAAACACTTGGTTGGTGCAAAAGCCATTTTACGACAAATGATTGAAAGCGGCAATCTGGCATCTTTTATTCTATGGGGCCCGCCGGGCGTAGGCAAAACAACTTTAGCAAAAATCATTGCACATCAGCTCGAAAGACCTTTTTACACTTTGAGCGCTGTAACTTCAGGGGTAAAAGACGTGCGTGAGGTGATTGAAAAAGCCAAATCGAACCGCATGTTCGCACAAGGGAAAAGTCCAGTTTTATTCATTGATGAAATTCATCGTTTCAGCAAATCGCAGCAGGATTCTCTGCTCGGGGCAGTTGAAAATGGCACTGTAACCCTTATTGGCGCAACCACCGAAAATCCTTCCTTTGAGGTGATCACACCTCTCCTCTCCCGCTGTCAGGTTTATGTACTGAAACCGCTCGAAAATGATGACTTGCTGGAGCTATTTCATCGTGCTACTACTTCCGATTCGGAGCTAAAGAAGAAAGAATACATCCTTGATCAAAAAGATGCGTTGCTGAGATTTTCCGGAGGAGATGCCCGCAAACTGCTCAATATCATCGAACTGATAACACATGCTTCAGAATCGGAAGTCATTCACATAACCAACAATCTTGTAACCGATTTGCTACAGCAAAATCCGATGGCATACGACAAAGATGGTGAGATCCACTACGATATCATATCAGCCTTTATTAAATCGGTACGTGGCAGCGACCCCGACGCAGCTGTTTACTGGCTTGCCCGCATGATAGCCGGAGGAGAAGATCCCAAGTTTATTGCACGAAGACTGGTTATTCTGGCAGCTGAAGATATTGGTTTGGCCAACCCGAATGCACTATTGTTGGCTAATGCCTGTTTCGATGCCCTGCACAAAATCGGGTGGCCCGAAGGTCGCATCATTCTATCAGAAACAGCTATTTTTTTAGCAGCATCTGCCAAAAGTAATTCGGCCTATAAGGCAATTGATGATGCTCTGGCATTGGTCGGCGAGACCGGCAATTTGCCAGTACCTTTGCATCTGCGCAATGCACCAACCAAACTCATGAAGGAATTGGATTATGGAAAAAATTATGCCTATGCCCACAGTTTCGAAAATCATTTTGTGGATCAGCAATACCTGCCCGACCAAATTAAAAACCACAGAATTTGGCATGTACAGGACACTCCGGCAGAAAAAAAGCTCGGAGACTGGCTCAGAGCTTTATGGAAAGGAAAATATTAAGCATACTTTTTTTTTATCTTCTCTCTACTTTGGAAAAGCCCATTGATCGCTCATTAACAAACATGGGCCTGTTTATATAGGAAAAACTGGAAGCACCTGTTAGGTCGGCAAACAGCGAGTCGGTAACATTTAACTCAACATCAGAAGCACATGATGCATTCACACGTGCATTACGTACCAACAGCTTATCGGCTTCAATTTGGGTTGTACCACCCGAACTGCTGGTGAGCGAATAAGCGAGTCCCTGAATTTCAAGATGCGAAGCGCCACTCAAACTCAGATTTATATCTCTGCTTACCTGAACATCAAGGTCGGCTTTGCTTATTCCACTTACCTGAACATCCAGGTTTTCGCTGCGAATTTTTCCAAATGAGCGTATTTCAGTGGCACCTGCAGCTTTGATTCTGTTGAAGTCCGGATTCATCACATGCACCTTGATTTCGCGGTTGACAAACAATTTGCGGGTGTATATTTTCAGTACACCATTTTCAGTTTCTGTGATTACATAAGGTAAAACTGATGGCTGACAACGAATTTGCAGATTTGAAACCGAATCCTGAGTTAAATCAAGTTTGATGTTACCAGTTACTTCAATTTCTGAAAATGGCTCAACAACTCTCGTTTCGTGTATAGCAGGAGTATGATCATTTTCGAAAGACCAATTAATGTCCATGTTATTGATTGAAATATTATCTACCCTGGTAAGCATACGGGCACTCAAACCAGCAAACACAAACAAGCTGAGGAACCAAATGATGGTGAGTATCCAGCTAAATGAACCTATTGAATAACCTTTTTTCCCTGAAAGAATTCTGATAGCTCCGACAATGAGCGCAAAAATGGGAATGCCAATCATCAAAATCAGTGTGACGAATAGAGCAATGCTCAATCCGCTACTAGTTACAACCTGTATTTCAGGCAAATAGCCACTCATAAAAGCAGGTTCGAAAATAAAGAAAGATAAAACCAACAGCAGTATTCCGAGCAAAATGAACCCCACAAAACCCATGATGGCTCCGAACACCACAAAAATGGCTTTGAAGATGGCAGCAAACACTTCGCTGAGGCGATTGCCTACATTGCCTGCTGATTCGCGAAATTTGTCACTTTCAACATAGTTCTTCACATTGTTAAACTCCTGTTTGATTCTTTCGGCAGTAGCTTCAACTCCCTGCATTTCAAGCTTTTGTGCAATGGTGCGTGCCGGGGGTGTTATCAGCCACACTATCAGATAAATGGGTATGATGGTTCCATAGCCCAGGAACAGAATGACTACCAGCAGGATACGAACCAATACCACATCCCAGCCGAGCAATGCTGCCAAACCAGCAGCTACACCGCCCAAAACAGCATTATCCACATCGCGGTAAAACTTCTTCCTTGTTTTTTTACTTCCCGCCGGAGGCGTTGTTGATTGTGTTTCCTCATCGTCTTCAGTGAACTGATTTGGCTTTCCGAGAATTGCAATCACTTCTTCAACATCGTTTATATTAATTACATCTTTTCCTTTTTGTAGTTTTTCGGTAAAAAGTTCTGAGATGCGGGCTTCAATGTCGGCCATCACTTCCTTTTTTTCTTCAGGCGAGAGGCGTGCTTCAACCTCATCGAGATAGCCGTGCAACAAATCAAATGCGTCATTATCAATGTGATATACCACATTATTTAAATTGATTGTGAATGTACGTTTCATTTTTAAAAATGGTTTAATGTGTTATTTATTCGTTTACAGTTGAAACATTTTTGAGTTTATGGATTACCTGATTTACTTCTTCCCAGGCTTTTTCAAGTTCTTCGAGGAATTGTTCTCCCCGGGGGGTCATTTCGTAATACTTACGCGGTGGTCCCTGGGTCGATTCTTCCCAGCGATAATCGAGTAATTCTGCATTTTTTAGTCTGGTCAACAGAGGATAGAGCGTTCCTTCAACCACAATCATTTTCGCATCCTTCAGGGTTGCAATGATGTCGGGTGCATAGGAAGGCTTATGCCTGAGTGTCAGCAAAATGCAATACTCAAGATAACCTTTCCGCATTTGCGATTTGATGTTATCGGCGTTCATTGTAATAATTCAATTGCTTTGATTCTTAATGTTAATTCATATTTTGCCTGTGAGAGTTCCGAGATTACCTGTGCCAGGTTGGTTTTAGCCTGATACAGTTCATATACGGTTGCTCTTCCTGATTCATACTTCTGTTCGGCATACCGGTAAGCTTCCCGGGATGCTTCCTCAGATTTTCGGGCAGCTTTCAGTCTGCTCTGTGCAGCCAGTGCACTCTGATAAGCCTGCTGAATGTTTTTACGCAACTGCATGCGCACATTCTCCATTTCAAGTTTGCTGTTTTCCACAGCGAGTTTCGAGCCTGAAATCCTGTTTTTTACTTCAAATTTATTGAAAACAGGAATCTGTACACTCAGGCCCACACCTGAACTCAGATTATCACCCATTTGCTTTTCGAATGGTTTGTTAACTGTTCCCTGCAAATTGTAATAACCGGTACCCATTTGCGCTCCCATGCTTAGCGTTGGATACAATGCAGATCTCGCGATATCCACATTTTTCTCAATACTATTCAGCCTGTACCTTGCTGCTTGCATCTCGGGCCGGTTTTGCAATACCAGATCGAGATTGCTGCCTTCGGGCAACAAGGTGAGTTCTGAGTCCATCAACTCCGCAGGTAGTTCCACATCCAGATTTTGATAATCTTCAAGTTCAATAATCTGGGCTAAATCCAGCAATGCCAACTGATAATTATTACTTGCCTGTGTCAGGCTCAGCTCTTCACGTGCCAGTTGCGCCTTCAATTCAAAAAGCTCACCCTCGGGCACTTTACCTGCATCAACAAGTATTTTTTTCTGTTCAATTTTCAACTCCGACATGGCAGTCTGATTGCGGGCTGTTAATTCGTTTTCCTTGTACATCAGCGCCTGTAAATAAGCCACAGTTACATTGAGCTCAATATCTTTTCTAATCTTAGCCAACTCAGCTTCGGATGCATTTACATCTGCCAGGCGTGCATCAATATTATATTTCATCCTTAAACCATCGAATAATGTAACCGAACTGCTGATACTGAACGACGACCTCGACGAATTGGCACTCTGATATGTATTGTCGGCCGTAAGCGATCGGCCAAAAGTGTAATTCTGACTCACCGAAGCATTCAGATTGGGCAATAAATTCTGACGCGCCTGCTCGTAATCTATCTGACGCGCCTGCCTGGCAATTGCCTGTTGTTTCACATTCCTATTACGCTGTAGTGCCGTGTCAACGCATTGTTGCAGCGACAATACCCGTTGAGCATCTGCAAGTTGAACCATCATGCCGGCTAAAAGGACTAAAACTAATTTCTTCATAAATTTCATCATTAAAAATTAAACCAAACATCAATATTTCTCATTATTAGCTACTTCAAACCCTAACTTCTAACACTTTTCCTATCTACCCTTTAACTTTTCTTCTTTTCAACAATCTCGCTGCCCCTCACCTTATCCTTCGGTTTCAATCCGCTTTTAATTTCGATATTGATACCATCGGAAAGTCCGGTTTTTACATGTTTTCTCTCATAAGTCAGAGGATCGCTTTTAGTCAGCAAATATACAAAGGCCGAATCGTTCGAAAATTCCACACAACTTTCCGGAATCAATTTAACCTTGTTGGCTCTTTCGAAAATAATTTCGGCATTGGCGCTGTAACCAGCTCTGACGAAAATGCTGTCGGGTACTTTGACCGCAGCTTTCATATCAAACATGATGGCGCCTCCGGTTTCAACGCCTTTAGGTGCGATATATTCCAGTGTTGCATCGAGATGAGTTCCTTGTAAAGCACCTATTGTAATCAGCATCGGCATTCCTGTCTTTATTCTGCCTACTTCAGTTTCATCAAGTTTACCCACAAACAACATGTCGGCCATGTTGGCTACTGAGGCAATGGTAGTTCCATCGTTGAAATTATTCGATTGAATCACAGAATTACCAACCTTTACCGGAATATCGAGGATGGTTCCGTTGATGGTGGAGCGAACTAAAGTATTGCTTAGCAAGGTTTTATCAGAAGTAATACCATCACGTGTCAGACTCAGATTATCTTCTGCTGTTTTCAATTCAGCCCTGTCGCTGTTGTACTGTAGGGTGGTGCGTTCAAAGTCTTCCCGCGAAATAACTTTATCTTTGTAAAGCTTTTGATCGCGCTGATAATTTCGTTCCGATTGTTCGAATGTGAGTTGGGCACGAATAACCCGGGCTTCGGCTGCATTCAGTGTTACCATATCAGGAATCAGTTTAATTTTGGCAATCACATCACCAGATTTCACCTGATCGCCTGCTTCTTTGTAAATTTCTGATATAATGCCAGAGAGTTGTGGTTTGATGAGAATTTCATTTCTTGGCTCAACCTTTCCTGTTGCTACTGTTTTTCTTTCAATATTGCCTGTAATTACTTCTACAAGTTCGTATTTTTTTTCTACAGGTCTTGATTTTTTCCACAGAAACACAAAGGTACTGATGAGTCCGACTGCCAAAAAACCAATGATGATGAATTTGAATGCTTTTTTCATACAACTTTTTTTCAATTTTTTATTCTTCTCTGATTGCTTCAATCGCTTTAATTTTCATAGCCCGATTGGCCGGAATAAAACCTGCCAGGGTTCCAATTACCAATATAACCACCAGGGCACCTACACCAACTCCGAAACTGATTTGCGGGTCTTTGAAAAAACCTTCGCTGTTTTCGAGTAACATACCAACAATGGATAACAATCCGACACCGAACATCAATCCAGCCATACCGGCCAATAAGGTCAGTAAGATGCTTTCGGTAAGTATTTGTCCTACAATGTTATTAGGTGTTGCTCCCAAAGCTCTGCGTATTCCGATTTCGCGTGTACGTTCACGCACTGTTACCAGCATGATGTTCGAAACTCCAACAGCACCCGCAAGCAGGGTTCCTAACCCCACAATCCATATCAAAGCTCCTATACCTATTCCAAGATACAAAAACATGGTAAACTGATCTTCGATATTCATTCCGCCTACAGCAGCCTGATCGTCGGGTGAGATATCATGGGCTTCTTTAATCAGGGCTCTTACTTTCTCTTCCACAACACTCACTTTTACGCCTGGTTTTGCTGTAATTGCCATAAAATGAATGGCATTTCCCATATTAAACGCCTGTTGCATGGTAGTGAATGGCAAAATCACTGTTTCCTTGCTGTCTCCGCCTATATTAATATTGGAGGTACTTCTTGTAACTCCCACCACCTGAAAGTAAATACCGTTTACCCTGATATTCTTAGCTATCGGGTCTTCACCATGCGGGAACAATACCTCATAAACGCGCTCACCAAGCACACAAACCTTGCGTTTTTCGGCAATATCAATGTCGTTGATGTATCTTCCTGCGATGAGTTTCTGATTATCAATCAAATTATAGGATGGAAAATTACCTTTGATGTTGAAACTTCCTGATTTGTCGTTCCGGTTCACATTGTTGGGCGAATTTCCTCCGAAAATAACCGGTGCAATGTACTGTATTTCAGCCACTTTGCGCTGTAAAAGTATCAGGTCTTTGTTTTCCATATTCCACTGACGCCCTTTTCTGAACCCTTTATATGGTTCGGTAGTTCGGTTGCTCCACACAAAACATGAATTGGTGGCAAAGCCCTCTATTTGCGACGACATCCCCCTTTCGAGCGCTACTCCGGCTCCCACCATCACCACCAACATGAACATTCCCCAGAATACCCCGAAAGCGGTCAGCACACTTCTCGATTTGTTGTGTGTGATGGTGATCCATATTTCCTGAAAACGGTCTAAATCAAACATATTATTCTATTTCCGGGTGTTTTAGTTTTCATCTCTCATTGCCTCTATGGGCTTAATTTTAACTGCCTTATAAGCAGGCATATACCCTGCAATGATTCCGGCAATTATCAAAAGTGTAGTCGAAGCGTACACCAGCCCCAAATCTACCGTCGGATTCTTGAAAACCGACATTCCCGTTTCGGAGGGATTGGCAGCGGCGGATTGATTCATGATAAAATTAACCACCTCTGTTAATCCAATTCCTGCCAACATACCGAGATATCCGAAGAATGCGGTTATCAGTATCGATTCGATGATGATGGAAAACAGAATGTGAGCCGGGGGTGCTCCAAGGGCTTTGCGAATACCGATTTCGCGGGTTCTCTCCTTAACAGTTACCAGCATGATATTGCTAACTCCAACGACTCCTGCTATCAGCGTGAAAATACCGATTACCATCACAAACATCGAGATACTTTTCATGATTTTCATTGTTTCAACATAGTCACGTTGTGAATTCCACAAACCAAGTGCCTGGGTATCTTCCGGGTCGAATGTCATGGTTTGCGACATGGTACTTTTAAGTCTTTCATTGAAAGCTTCATTTTCTTCCCTGGTCTCCATGCCTTCCACCAACATGGCTATACTTCTGATTTTCCTGTCGGGATTGAAAATTACCTGAGCTGTAGTGTATGGAATATAAGCATTTCCATCTCCCCAGCGTTCCTTTTTGGTATTTACACCCACTATCTGAAACATGGATTGATCAAGCTTAATAAACTGTCCCACTGCTTCTTTATTTTTGAAAAGCACTTCTGCAATTTTCTGATCAATCACTATTACCTTGCGTTCGTCGCTCAGGTCTTTTTCGTTGATAAATCTACCATCTCCTTCAGCAATTTTCAGATTAAAGATGTTGTAATAGTATGGTACAACTCCCCTGACCTGATAATTACCATATTCCGACTGAAAAGTCAGGGTTAGATTTCTCTCCACGATAGGTGTTTGTCCCGACATTTCAGGCACTTCCTTTTCTGTTAGTTCCAGTTCGCGGTCGCTAAAGCTAAGTGAGCGACCTGACTGATATCCCTTGTAAGGAACAGAGGTTCGTCCCGGCCACATTTGCACGGTATTAGTGGCTCTTTCCGAAAAGTTGGAAGTAACTCCATTCTTTAGTCCGTTACCGGCACCCAGCAATACAATGAGAATAAAAATGCCCCACGATACCGACAGCCCGGTTAGAATTGTACGAAGCTTGTTGCGCCTCAGACCCGACCATATTTCCTGCAGTATATCCATGTTCAGCGCATTTCAATATTCTCAATCATACCATCCTTAATATGGATGATTTTATTCGTGATGTCTGCCACTGAGCGTTCATGGGTAACGAGTATGGTGGTTATTCCTGTTTCGTTTAAACCCTTCAATACCTGCATAACTTCTTCAGATGTTTTACTATCGAGAGCACCGGTAGGCTCATCGGCCAATAAAACTTTTGGTTCCGAAATAATGGCTCGTGCAATGGCAACACGTTGTTTCTGACCACCCGACAATTCGCTGGGTAAATGGTGAGCCCAATCACGAAGCCCCATCCTGTCGAGGTATTCCATCGCCAGAATATTTCTTTTCTTGCGACTTACTTTTCTGTAATACAGTGGTAAAGCCACATTTTCCATGGCATTCTTAAAATTGATCAGATTAAACGACTGAAATACAAAACCAATCATTTCATTCCGGTAACGCGATGCCTGTCGCTCCGATAAATCACGAATCAGAATGTTGTTTAAATGATATTCGCCCTGATCATAGTTATCCAGGATCCCAAGTATATTCAATAATGTCGATTTCCCGGATCCGGAAACACCCATGATGGATACCAGCTCACCTTCACCAATGTGCAAATCTATTCCCTTGAGTACATGAAGCGATGTTGCTTCAGTATAGTACGTTTTATGTATGTTGCTGATATCTATCATAAAAACTGCTTTTAAACCATCCCGATGTATGATACTGAAATGTACGCTGCAAATTTAAATGTTTATAAAGTACCTTGCAATACATAGTACCTTATAAAATAGAATAAATAACAGTCAATATTTACTTTCTAACTGATATTCAACAGATTAAAAGAAATAAAAAAATAGATTATTATATTTTTTTAACACTAAAGGTCAAGCTTTCAGAGGTCTTTTTCAATTTCATCGCGACAAACCTGTATGAATTGGTGGATATTATCAGGCAAATAAGGGGCGATACCGATGGGGTTGTGAAATATCATTTCGATGGTACCAGGTTTCACATACAACGCCTTGCGTGGCATACGTTCGAAACTGCCTCTTATTGTAACAGGCACAACCGGAAGTGATAAATCGGCGGCAAGCCTGAATGCACCTCTTTTAAACATACCCATTTTCCCGTCGCGTGTTCGGGTGCCTTCCGGAAAAATAACCACCGATACTCCATCCATCAATTGTTGTTCTGCTCTTTTAAGACTTTTGATGGCAGCTATGGGGTTCGAACGGTCGATAAAAACATGCCCTGCAGCCTCACAGGCTTTTCCAACAAGTGGGATTCTCCTCAGTTCGGCCTTCATAATCCATTTAAAAACCCCCGGATACCATCCGTAAATGGCAAAAACATCAAATGCTGATTGATGATTGGCGATAATGATTGATGACTGGCGCGTATCTAATTTGTCAACATTAATCAGTTTTACTTTAATAAAAAGCAGGTGGCAGATGATTCTCCCCCACCAACAGGCGGGAAAATAGGAAACAGAGCTATTTGGCAAAATGGGTGAAAGAATCATGGTTGCTATTGCAACCAGTGGAGTGATTATCAGGAGTACAGGTAACGCTATCAACCACTGATAGATAATGAAAAATATTGGTTTTTTCATATTTGATGATTTATTGGTTTTTCGCCCTGCAAACTGTCAGAATTCTGTTGCTTTAGTTAGTTCCACTACTTTAACCGATTGTTTTTTCATTCTACCGAGCTGACTCACAAACAATCCAGCTACTACTACAACAATTCCCGTCCATTGCGTAAAAGAGAGGAGCTGCTTAAGCAATAACCAAGAAAAAATCGCAGTAAATACCGGAATCAAATTCACAAAAACATTGGTTTTGGCAATTCCTATCTTTCTTACTACCCAGGCAAACAACACAAAAGCCAAAACCGAAGCAAAAATAGACAACATTATTAAAGCTTCCAATGATTTTAATGAAATTTTCAACTGGCTAATCTGAGAAAAATCTGTAACAAAAAAAGTGGGCACAAAGAAAACAAGACCTATCAGGCTCTGATAAAGTATTACATTAATGGTATGATAGTGCATGGAAATGCGGCGTAATGTAGCCGTGTAAAATACTGCAGAAAAAACAGCCATAAACATCAGAAAAATGCCTCTGAATTCGGCTTCCATGCCACTTCCCGGGACATAAATTACCAGAATTACCCCTGATATCGACACGATGATTCCGAGAATATTGGTCCATGTAATACGCTCTTTAAGCATAAAAAAGGCCAAAACAGGTGCAAAAAGCGGGATGGTGGCAATAATGACCGATGCTGTTGTGGCACTCATATACTGAAGACCGTAAGTCTCTCCCATATAGTAAAGATAGGGCTCGAAGAGGGCCAGCAGCAAAAACCACTTATAATCTTCCCTTTTAATCTTCTGTGCTTTTCCTGTTATTTTTGCATAAAGAAAAAGCAGCAAAGAAGCAAAAACCAAACGAAGGGTAACCAATGTAACTGGCTCGAAGGACTCCATGGCCACCTTTGTCCAGATAAATGAAAACGACCAGAAGACCATTGCGAGTACTATCGAGCCGTACATTTTTACGTATTGCAGCATGCTAATTGTTGTTTTGCTTATAACATCTTAGCTACTTTGCTGTTTATATTATTCCAGACATCGTCGGACATTTTGGCTCCGATAACTTCCACAACACGGGCCGAAACATAAGAAGCGATCATACCACATGTTGCAAGTGGGTAATCCAATGCCATTCCATACAGAAATCCAGCGGCATATAAATCGCCGGCTCCGGTGGTGTCGACACAATCAGCTTTGAAAGGATCCACAAAATGATTCTTTTTGTTGGTTCTGATCATCGAACCGTCTTTGCCTATTTTCACTATGGCAATATCACAAAAGTGATCCATATGAATCAGCGCATCTCCGGGTTGCATGTTGGTGAATGAGCGGGCTTCCTCTTCATTGGCAAATACAATATCAACATAATCGCGCACTATCGACTGAATAAAATCAAAGTGAGCTTCCACCACATTAAAGCTTGCGAGGTCGATCGAAACTGTCAGGCCGGCAATCTTAGCCATTTTCACAGCCGTCTCAATCAGTTCATGATTCTGCACCAGATAGCCTTCGATATGGAAAAAGTCATAACCTGCAAACATATCGGGATGCAAATCGGATGCTTCAATCTCGGAAGCAGCACCCAAATGCGTACACATTGTGCGTTCACCATCGGGCGAAACAAGCACAGTGCATGTTCCTGATATACTTTCACTATATGCCAGATGTGGTTCCACGCCGTTATTGCGCATATCCTGCTCGAAAAACGCTCCTACTTCGTCGCGACCAACACGACCAAAAAACCCTGCCTTACCACCCAGTCGGGCTATACCGTTTACCGTGTTCGAAGCTGATCCTCCTGCAGCCATCACGGCATTGCTAAAATCCATTTTCGATCTTATTCCGGCTACCTGATCCGGATTGATCAATTGCATACTACCTTTCGGGTACCCCAACTCATCGAGTACTCGTTCATCTTTCAGCTGCAATAAAATGTCTGTCAGGGCATTACCCATACCAAGGATTTTCTTCATTTTAAACTTCTTTATTTATTCGGTTTTTTTTACAAAGATATTGTATAATTCAGAAAAACCTATTACTTTTGCAACGCATTTGAAAAAATGACATACTCTTCCTTAGCTCAGTTGGTTAGAGCATCTGACTGTTAATCAGAGGGTCCTTGGTTCAAGTCCAAGAGGGAGAGCAAATTTAAAAACAAACACCTGCAAGAGTTATTTTGCGGGTGTTTGTTTTAAATTAGTATTTGCTTTTACAATACATGATTTTTTGACATATTCTCTTTGATTGAATGTTGCTTTCAACACAACTGACATCAACAAATTTTCTACTGAAGCAGCACTTTCATTATTTCTCAGCCTGATTGAATGTCGGCAAAATACAGTTTCAAGGAGTTTTTAAGTTGCATGGGCTTAATATTCAGCCTGATCAGTTCTTTGAAATCAGCGCCGACAATTCATTGCAGGGTGTTTTGTTTCAGCAGTTTTTGCACATAACCGGCGCTCAACAAATCACTCCCGGCGAGCAGGTGGTGCATATATTCAGCTGTAGGCAGAAAACCTTCGGCAGTGCGCTGGGGATGAGCTATATAAACAACAGCTTCTATGGGCTCTCCTACCTCGCTGATAACCTGCACTTTGGACTTAATGTACTGTTCTGGCCAGCTTTCAGCTATGTCGAGATGAATGATGTCTTCCTCGGGGAATTCATATATTACCCCTTCAACTATTGATCCCGGTGCTGGTTCAATATTAGCAAAGGAATAATTTCCATCGGTGGCTTTCTTGTTGAACAACAAACGATAATCGCGTAATAATGCAAATTCGCGCCGGGTGAATCGCATATTCCGGGCTATCATGCGTGCCGGATTCATATTGGAACCATATGCAAAATACATCATCATGTTGCAAAGATACACAAACTCAAAAAAAAGGGGTTAC
>CAYGJI010000036.1:0-28254 GCA_964350125.1 uncultured Paludibacter sp.
CTTGTTTTTTCATCGTTTTAATATTTTGATTTATAGTTATATAACAAGCGCAGGGTGAATTTGTTTTGTCAAAAAACATGAATAAACCTAATGATTCGTTGTGCAATTCTTTGCAAATATATAAGAAAAAAATGCAAAAACACAGACCTTTAAAATTATTCGTTTATAATCGGTTTAACAACAATCAGAAGTTTTCATTTTTTATTTTATCTTTGTCGCAACAAAACACGCAGCAAACATGATAAACACATTCATTTTAATGATTGGAACCGGCGAAATCATATTGATAGCTCTGGTATTACTGCTGATTTTCGGAGGAAAAAAAATTCCGGAACTATTGAAGGGGATTGGCAAGGGAATCAGTCAGTTTAAAAGGGGAATCAAGGAAGAAGATGAGGCTCCGACCGACACCGACAACAAACAATAAACTCTCAGTGAATGAGTAAAATGTGCGAGAACCTGTTAATTGCCGTTTCCACCATCACGATGTACGAACCACCCGACAAATGTCCAACAGGAATAGTGGTGGTTATGGAAGTTGACAATAATCCGGTTTCAACCACCTGACCATTGATAGCTGCAATGCGGTAAGTAGCTGCTTGTGCAGGTGTAAGTCTTATTAGCATCTTCCTGGTTTGATACTGATAATGAACGCTGAAGAATTCCGGTCCGCCAGTTGTGCTTTTCGACGTATCCCAGTTTTCACCCTTATGATATCCCCAGATGTACTCGGCAAGCACTGGATGGTCGATATATGGATTGCGGTTTCGCTGCACCTTATACACTTCATTGTTGCGGTTAATTTCCTTTTCACTCACCGGATCGTTGCGGTGCCACTTAAGCAGCAAATTAACCGCATAGGGTCTGAATGTAGGGTAAGTATTCTGATACAACATGCTTGCTGTTCCTGTACTTCTCCAAACCGATGCATAATCTTCGTAACAAGTTACCATATACATGTATGTTCGGGCAAAATCGCCTTTATAAACATCGGCAGGTTCGAAAACTACACCATGGTAACCTGTAAAGGTGCTATTGCCTACTTTGGAAACACCGTTATCAAATTCATTTCCGTTGTTTTCACCCAGGGGATAATTCGACTTAGCAGAATTGGCAGTAACATCAGATGGATACAAATTATGAAGATCGGTGGCAATGGCAGCTGTATTTTCCTGTCCACCTGAAATTCCAAACCAGCTTTTAGGCATACTATGTTCCCGGTTCATTCCACTCCAGCTGGTGCGTTTATGACTCGAATACATATCCCAGTAATATCCGTTCGGATGCCAGTCGGTGTTTCTGAAATGTCCGGCAGTGGAATAATACTCCAACTGTGTATGATTTTTAATAATCTGATGTAGAGCTGTTTTGAGAGCAGCATCCCTTTTGTCTTCAGCCTGATTGTAGTATCCTGAAGGAATCTGTGCGGTCAGGGCAACAACCCAAACCAACATTAAAATAAGTAAAATTCTACATTTCAACATACGACCAATTATAGCAATATTTTCCGGGTAATCAGGTAATCAGGATGTTGTATAACGAGTACAAACATCCCTTTTTGGCCGGTTCTTATATCAGCCTTGCTGCCCTGCACCTGAAGTCGTCCGACACAAACACCTGCAAGATTATACATGCTCAGCCATTCACCACCACTCAGACCACTGACTCTGACAACCCCATGTAAATTCACTATCCTGATTTGAGACTCCGGATTATTCACAGAGGAAGGACGCAAGGTGTTGACTTGCACCGGATCCGACCATTGGGAGAATTTTCCGAGATGGGTTGCACGAACCCTGTAAAAATAAGTATTTTCGGGCAGCAGATTATCAACCAACCATTCAATACCTGTAACAGGCAATTCCTTCATCAGGTATTCGGCTGTTTGATTACCATATGTTACCCTGAAGTCGTCGAGTGCTATATTGCCGGTTACTTTCAGTTTGTATGAAATCCGTAAAGAACGTACATGATCATTAGGAGCAAAAGTGTAATTCATAATGTATTTCGATGTATTCACATACCTGATGCTGTCGATTCGCATCCACGAACCGCCTTTCTGAACCTCAACAAAAAAATAGGAGCCTGTTGCTCCGGAAGGGAAACGGTACATAAAGCTGAATGCAGTAACTGCATGCGGATATTCTGATGTTTGCACAAATTCACCTGTATTGGCAAGCTGCAATGAGGGGATAGCTGTTCCTGAGCTGGCAGTGGTTGTGTAAGTGCCTGATGCAGTGCCTGTCCATCCCGAAGGCAGAGGTTTTCCACCCGAGCCTAACTGATCAAAGCCTTCAAAAATGGTAATATCGGCAGTTCCTCTGAGTGTATATACATCCAGTTCGAAAGTATTAACGTATAAATCCTGCTCCCAGTTTGCCACAAAAGCATTCTCTGCAATGCCTACTGCATCCATCACAACAGGTGTTTCGAGTGTTATTGTACTGAAACTGACGCTATTGCTTGTTGCTTTCCATGTATTATTTCGGCGAGATTCGACCCGGTAGTTATAATTTGATTCAGGAACAAGGTCGGTAACCAGCAACGAACTACCCTGAGCGATTTCGTAATTTGCCACTGGCACAACTGTTTGGTCGAACTGCATTTGATGAGTTCCGATTAAGGAAAGTTGATCCACAGGAAACACATTCCACTCATCAGGAAGATAATTAAGTCGTGGATGAGTGACAGTGCTTTTGCGACGCAATGTTCGATCGAGACCCCAAACAAGTGTTTCTCCTCCATCGGCAACGCCAACCATATCAATCATTAAACCATGATGGAGTAAAGCAACGGCATCATTTCCGTTGAAATTGAGCACCGAGTCGGTCACGGCATGTGCAAGTTGTTTCAGGGCCGTATTCGACGAAAGTCTGTGCACCAACAGGTGTGTTTGTCCGTGTTCAAGAGTTCCCCGCAGGCGGTAAGTCGATTCGAATGAACCGGTACCATTCGACTGTTTTTGCAAGCTATAATCCTCCAGATTAACCGACCGTCCGGTTCCGTTAAAAATACCTACGGCCTTATCTTGTCCTGTCCACTCAATATATGTAGCAATAATCAGATTACCTGCAGAAGTAGTACCCTGTTGCAGACTTACCCGGTAAGCTTCAGCACCGGGATCGTGCATCCAGTTCAGTCGCGCACCAACGGGAGTGATATCATCGGCATTCAGTGTCATAAATTCAGGTGCAGACCTCCCCTGCAGTGGTATCTGAAAATTATTTTCGAGACCTCCCCCGCTGATAACCAGGGTATCGCGAAACAATCCTGAACTTTTCGGAGTAAATACCAATCGAATTGATTTGCCGGTTTCTAATTCGGACTGTGACAGTGAAGCGGATTCAAAAAAAAAGTGGCTGCTCCTGTTTTTAAGTTCTAAAGTTGTGGTGCTATTTACATTCACCCCCTGAATCCACAGATTTCTTTCTAAGCTATCGCCTTGCAGAATCAGGTCGAAAACGATGTTTTGTCCAGAGCGCGGACTTACCAAAAAAGCTTCTGTATCTTCGGGAAAAGGGAAGACTGACAAGCTGTCTTTGCCCCAGATATAATCGGCCAAAGCGGGATAATCGATAAAAGGATTGCGGTTCTGCTGAATACTGAAAACCTTTTCCTGCCTCACCCTTTCTTTGATACTTACCGGATCTTGTTTGTGCCACTGAAGCAAAAGGTCGATTGCCCATCGGTTCCAAACCGGATAAGTATTTTTCTGCAACATGGGAGAAACCCATAAAGGTGCTAAATTTTGATAAACGGTTGACATATACAGGTAAGCCCGGGCAAAATCGCCTTTATATGCATCGGCGGGTTCGAAACACAAACCGGTATAAACTGTACCGAACACATTGTTGCCAACCTTGCTTACACCATTGTTAAGCCGGGGATTAGCCCCCACCACACCCAGAGGGAAGTTGTTCTTGGTCGAATTGGTAATGCCATCTGAAGGGAACAAATGATACAAATCGCGGTAAGCAAAATTATTGGTGCCCCCCCACCAGCTTTTTGGGAACGAATGCTCTATGTGCATGCCCGAAACGCTGTTGAATCCATTGAAATAGCGCACGATATTCGAGTACATATCGTAAACCGAACCATCGGGCTTTTGATCGGTGCTGAAAAAACCTTCCCAGGTTGCACCTTCGCCGCTACCGTATTTGAGCACTTTTTGAGGTTGTGCCAACTCATGCAAAGCGGTTTTCAGCGTATTTTTGGTTTTACCCCTGGCCTGATAATAGTAACCGGCAGGGATTTGTGCCTGAAGCAGACATATTCCAAGGGCAAGCATTAACCATAAACCGGTATAACGTCTCATTATCAACACAATTATCAGGGTATAACAAATTTGCGGACTGCACGGGTTTGTTCTGTTTCGAAACGTACCAGATACATACCCGAAGTAAGGTCGGACACTGAAACTGCCTGTGAAGCCGCCACCCGACCACTGCGAATGGTTTGTCCGCTTACATTTAAAATGCGGTATTGCACCGGAGCGCCTGCCGAAAACTCAAAAGTTCTTTGTACAGCATTGAACTGAAAACGATCCGAAAGCTCCCTGGTGCTGCCCACCGCGGCGATGGTCCAGGGACTTGAAACAAGATTCCCCCAGATGTGTTCAGCCAGTTCGGGATGATCGACAAATGGATTCCGGTTTTCCTGATACTTATAAATCACATTGTTGCGGGTAATTTCCTTCTGACTCACGGGGTCGTTTCGGTGCCATTTGAGAAACATCTCCCTGCTCCAGTTGGAAAATGCCGGATAAGTAGTGTTGTTGAAAGAAGCTCCGTTGATGCCCGAAACCATGATGTTCTCGTAGCGTGTGGCAAAATAAAAATAAGTGCGCGCAAAATCGCCTTTAAATTCGTCAACGGGTTCGAAAACGGTACCTGAATAATTGGGAAAAGTAGAGGTGCCCAGACGTCCCCTTCCATTATTCAGCGTTGAACCTCCTGCACATTCGCCAAAGGGAAAATTGGATCGCTGTCCATTGACCCTACCATCGGTTGGATACAAATGAAAAGCATCAGAATACATTGGATAACGATCATTGAACCAACTGGCCGGAATTGAATGTTCCCTGTTATAGCAGTCGCAGACTGTACTGTAATTCCCACACTGCCTGGTACCATAAGTCCAGGAGCAAAACGAATACATGTCCCAAACTTTGCCATCGGCAGTGATATCACTCTCTCTGAAAATAGTGTAGAGAAAATCGTAGCTCTGTTGTTTATAACCATCCGTAATAATCCCATACAAAGTTGTTTTCAGTAGCGCCCCGTTTTTTCCGGTGGCTGTCTGATAGTATCCAGTTGGTGGTTGCGCAATTGTCAGAAATACTACAACAAACAGCATCCAAACCGATATATGTAATTTCTGTAATTTCATGTTTTTCTGAATAAAAATGCGAATAGCCTGCAAAAGTACAAAGAAACTTTGATTTTTACACTTTGCGTGGAAAAATGGAGAGGTTCTTTTATATAGTTTCTGTTATATTAGGATTCTGTTACGTTGAATTATATATTTTTGTTTAATTTTCAAATGCGTTTAAAATATGACATTATTTTCTTCCTGTTACTTAATGTCCGGTTGAAAAAACTTGTGCAACATTTAAAGTTTTTTTTCACATCGCAATTGAAAAAAAGTCCTTTGACTCCACCACGAAACACATTCTGTTCAAATTCCCGAAAATTATTACTGAATGTTATCTTTTGTCAAGCAACCATCATCTTAACAATCACTGAAAAACTAAATATTCAACAACATTGTTATTAGGGTAATAAATCGAAAAAAAAATGCCGTATTTGATAAAAAATGACTACTTTTGCGGTCAGAATCAAACTTTAAAAATCAACAGAGTATGTTAAGTTACAAAGAGCTTGGATTAGTTAACACCAGGGAGTTATTCAAAAACGCAGTAGAGGGCGGATATGCCATTCCTGCATTCAATTTTAACAATCTTGAGCAGCTTCAGGCAATTATTTCTGCCTGTGTTGCAACCAAATCTCCGGTAATTCTTCAGGTTTCGAGCGGCGCACGCAAGTATGCCAATCAAACCTTGTTACGTTATATGGCACAGGGAGCTGTTGAGTATGCCAAAGAACTTGGTTATGCAATTCCCATCGCGCTGCACCTGGATCATGGCGATACTTTCGAACTTTGCAAGGAATGTATCGATATGGGTTTTTCATCAGTAATGATCGATGGTTCGCACCATGCTTACGAAGACAATATCGCACTCACCCGCAGGGTAGTTGAATATGCACATGCACATGATGTTACCGTAGAAGGCGAGTTGGGTATATTGGCCGGTGTCGAAGATGATGTGGTTGCTGAACATCACACTTACACCCGTCCTGAAGAAGTGATCGACTTCGTAACCCGAACTGGTGTTGACTCACTGGCTATTTCGATTGGCACTTCTCACGGAGCCAACAAGTTCACTCCTGCACAATGTACCCGCGACGAAAACGGAATTCTTATACCTCCCCCGTTGCGCTTCGATATCCTCGAGGAAATTGAGAAACAAATCCCCGGATTCCCCATCGTACTGCACGGAGCTTCATCTGTACCACAGGAATATGTACAAACCATCAACGCAAACGGTGGAGCGCTGAAAGATTCGATTGGTATTCCTGAGGAGCAACTCCGCAGAGCTGCTAAATCGGCTGTTTGCAAAGTGAATATCGACTCTGATGGTCGTTTGGCAATGACAGCCGCAATTCGTGAGGGAATGGCAAAGAACCCGGCTGAGTTCGATCCACGCAAATACTTAGGCCCGGCTAGAGAAGAGCTGAAGAAGCTTTATATGCACAAAACCGAGAAGGTATTGGGTAGTGCAGGCAAAGCTTAAGCAAACCGTACTAATTACACAGGTATTTGTACAATTTTCCATGATTTCGGGGAGAGATACTTAGCAAAGTTCTCTCCTTTTTTTTACATTTGCATTTCACAGTATAAGGAAAAAAAATGAAGAAAAAATTGGCTTTAGCATGTCTGCTGGTAGGCATTTCGTGTTTGATTTTCGCTCAAACCGGAAAAACCGAGTATTTCCCTGATGGAACACCTATTCCTGAGTGGTTTTACAATAATAATAAGGTAAAACTGAAAGACTTAGGTAAAAAATATGTCATCACCAAACATGGTGTGAAGAAAGACAGCACTCTCATTCAGACTGTAGCTATTCAAAAAATCATTGATAAAGCATCGGCTAAGGGAGGTGGTGTGGTGGTCATTCCCAAAGGCGTTTACCTGAGTGGCGCGCTCTTCTTCAAACCCAACACGCATTTACATCTCGAAAAAGGTGCGGTACTAAAAGGTTCCGATGATATTGCCAATTACCCAATCATGCCTTCGCGCATGGAAGGTCAGAATCTCGATTATTTCCCGGCTTTGGTGAATGCTTACGGCGTGAATGGATTCACAATTTCCGGCACAGGTACCATCAATGGCAATGGACTTAAATTCTGGGAAGCCTTCTGGCAAAGAAGAAGAGAAAACCCACAGTGCACTAACCTTGAAGTTTCCCGACCCCGTTTGGTTTTTATATGGAACAGCAATGATGTACAATTACAGGATGTGAAACTGGTGAATTCTGGCTTCTGGACAACCCATTTTTACAAATGCAACAACGTAAAATTGCTGGATTTGTACATTTTCTCACCGCACACTCCGGTAAAGGCACCGAGCACCGACGCCATCGATATTGATGTATGTAATAATTTTTTGGTAAAGGGTTGTTACTTGTCGGTAAACGACGATGCCATAGCCATCAAGGGAGGAAAAGGACCATGGGCCGATCAGGACCCTAACAATGGTAAAAATACAAACATCATTATTGAAGATACTGAATTTGGTTTCTGTCATTCAGCTTTAACCTGCGGGAGTGAATCGGTACACAACCGCAATATCATCATGCGCAACTGCAAAGTAAATAACGCACAGCGACTTTTCTGGTTGAAAATGCGCCCCGACACCCCACAACTTTACGAATACATCACCATTGAGAATATTGAAGGTAATGCACGAAGTTTCATTTTTATCAAACCCTGGACACAGTTTTTCGATCTGAAAGGACGCCAGGACATTCCGTTGTCAGTGGGCAGAAATATCACTATGCGCAATATCCGATTCAAATGCAATGTTTTTTATGATGTTGCCACGCCAAAAGATTATTCGCTCAGCAATTTCACTTTCGAAAATCTACAAATTGAAGCTCAGAACGGCAATTTCAACAAGTCCTATATCGATGGAGTGACTTTGAAGAATGTTGTTGTCAATGGTGTGACATTGGAATAAAAATTTAGCATTTTCCTGCCCATTGGTGGCGACGAAAGAGCGTATGTCGTTGATTTTCCCCGGATTTTGATTACTTTTGCGGGTTATTCAAAAAACAGCTTATGTCGGTTCAGGGAAATATCATTGTAAAAGGTGCCAGGGTTCACAACCTCAAAAATATAGATATAGAAATTCCACGCAACAAACTGGTGGTAATCACTGGTTTGTCGGGTTCAGGAAAAACTTCACTGGCCTTCGACACTTTGTATGCCGAAGGCCAGCGTCGTTATGTTGAGAGTTTATCATCCTACGCACGGCAATTTCTTGGTAGGATGAGCAAGCCTGAAGTCGATTATATCAAAGGCATTCCACCGGCCATTGCCATCGAGCAAAAGGTAAATACACGCAATCCGCGCTCCACCGTTGGCACTTCTACCGAAATTTACGAATATCTGAAATTGCTTTTTGCTCGCATCGGAAAAACATACTCGCCTGTTTCGGGAGCATTGGTCAAAAAACACGAGGCCGAAGATGTGGTAGAGGCTGCTCTGCAATTTCCCGAAGGCACGCGCATGCTGATACTCAGCCAAATTGCTCCGGATGCTGGCAGAACCATGAACGAAGAGCTGAAAAGCCTGCTGCAACAGGGGTTCAGTCGTGCAGAACATGCAGGCAGCATAACAACAATTGACGATTTGCTTGGTGCTGCTACTCCCCTGAAAGGGCATGTTTACCTGCTCGTCGACCGACTTACTGTTGATCACAGTCGCGAGAGTATCAGCCGCTTCACCGACTCAGTGGAGACAGCCTTTTTCGAGGGGAAAGGCGCTTGTTTGCTGAAGGTTTTTGTCGGAGAGAAAACCAAACTGCTTCGTTTTTCAAAGAGTTTTGAGGCTGATGGTATCACTTTTGAATCGCCCACCGAACATACTTTCAGTTTTAATTCACCCATCGGTGCTTGTCCGCGCTGCGAAGGGTTTGGTCGAATCATTGGCATCGACGAAGATTTGGTGGTGCCCAACAAAGCCCTTTCCATTTATGAAGATGCTGTTGTATGTTGGAAAGGTGAAGTAATGAGCGAATGGAAACACGAACTCATCAGGTCGGCCGACAAGTTTAACTTCCCGATTCATAAACCTTACTACGAACTCACCGACGAACAGCGCGAGTTACTATGGAGCGGCAACAGTCATTTTGGCGGGCTGAACGAGTTTTTCAAACATTTAGAGTCGAATCAGTACAAAATACAATACAGGGTAATGTTGGCCCGGTACCGCGGCAAAACCACCTGCCCCGACTGCAAGGGCAGTCGTTTGAAAAAAGAAGCCTCCTACATCAAAGTATCCGGCAAGTCGATTAACGAACTGGTTTTGATGCCGATTGAAAGGCTGAAACATTTTTTTGACACCATCGAACCCGACGAACATGATGCTTCGATTGCCCGCCGTTTGCTGGTCGAAATCAACAACCGCCTTCAGTTTTTGCTCGATGTGGGCCTGGGTTATCTCTCCCTCAATCGTTTGTCGAACACCTTATCGGGCGGTGAGAGCCAGCGCATCAACTTAGCCACATCGCTGGGCAGCAGTCTTGTAGGATCCCTATACATCCTCGATGAGCCCAGCATCGGGTTGCATCCGCGCGACACCGGTCGCCTCATAAGAGTGCTCAGGCAGTTGCGCGATTTGGGCAATACGGTGGTGGTGGTTGAGCACGACGAGGAAATTATGCGTGCAGCCGATTACATCATCGATATGGGGCCACATGCGGGTCGCCGCGGTGGAAAAGTGGTTTTTGCAGGCACACTGAAAGAGGCACTGCAGGCGGGTGAAGCCACTGCGGCTGAGTCATTCACGTTGCAATACCTGACCGGCACCGAGCAAATTGATGTGCCGACACAACGACGTCGTTGGAACAACTACATCGAAGTGCTGGGAGCGCGTGAAAACAACCTGAAAGGAGTGAATGTGCGTTTTCCGCTCAATGTGATGACTGTGGTAACAGGGGTCAGTGGTTCAGGAAAATCATCGTTGGTGAAAAATGTATATTATGCTGCGCTGAAAAAATACTACGGAGGCGTAGCCGACCGCACCGGACAATTCGGGGCGCTTAAAGGCTCCATGAATCTGGCCAAAGATGTGGAGCTGGTCGATCAGAATCCCATCGGACGTTCGTCGCGCTCTAATCCGGTTACTTATATCAAAGCCTACGACGAAATCAGGAAACTTTTCGCCGATCAGCAATTCTCCAGACAAATGGGTTATACCGCCTCACATTTTTCGTTCAATACTCCGGGAGGCAGGTGCGAGGAATGTCAGGGCGAAGGTACGGTAACCGTAGAAATGCAGTTTATGGCCGACCTGGTACTTGAATGCGAGCATTGTAATGGGAAGCGATTCAAACAGGATGTACTCGAAGTTCAGTTTAAAGATGCTAATATTCACGATGTACTCGAAATGACTGTTAATCAGGCCATCGAATTCTTTGGCGAGCACAACGAAAAGAAAATTGTAAAACGGCTGAAACCGTTGCAGGATGTGGGTATCGGATATGTAAAACTCGGTCAGTCGTCGAGCACCCTGTCGGGCGGTGAAAGTCAGCGAGTCAAATTAGCTTCTTTTTTGGCCAACGAGAAGTCGGATCCAACCATATTTGTATTCGATGAGCCTACTACCGGTTTGCACTTCCACGACATCAAAACATTGCTAAAGGCTTTTGATGCCCTCATTAGCAAAGGACACACCGTCATCATCATCGAACACAATCCCGAAGTGATAAAATGTGCTGATCATATCATCGACATTGGGCCCGACGGAGGCGAAAACGGTGGCACCATCCTTTTTGAAGGCACCCCGGAAGAGATGATAAACTGCAGTGCATCCTATACGGGGCGGTATCTGAAATTGTAAGCAAATCAACAAATTCGACCCATGAAAAAGTTACCAACAAAGCATTTTGTAAAATCAAAAGCCCTGAGAAAGAAAAAGGAAGAAATCGGACTATCTCCTTATGCTGTGATATTCAGGGGTGAGCGAAAAATTGAAAAAACGCTCATTAATGCGATGGATTTCGACCCCGATGAAGTTCGAGAGATTGAAATAACACAAGGAAGTCAGTTGAAAATGTTGCATGAAAGTGATAGTCTGAGCTGGATATTTGTGAATGGAATACACGACACAACCAGACTCGAAGAAATTGCGCGGACATTTGAGATTCCCAACAACATCCTTTCCGACATACTCAACCCATCGCTGCGGCCAAAGTTGGAAATATTCGATCAGGGGATATTCATTACCCTGAAACTGATGCAATATCAAGAGCAATCAGATCAGGTTTCGATTGAGAATCTGAGTCTGATAATCACTAAAAACACCCTGATCTCATTCAGGGAAGAAGCCGGCCCCGTTTTCGAACCTGTGCGTGAGCGTATCCGCAAGTACAACAACAAGATACGCACATCCGGCTCCGACTACCTGGCATTTGCACTGTTGGATGTAGTGGTCGATAATTATATTTATATTATGGGGATACTCGGCGAGAAAATCGAGAATCTGGATGAAAAAATGACCATCGACCCACGCAAGGAATTACTTGAGGAAATTAATATTTTTAAACGCGAAATCAGCTTCATGAGAAAAAGCATTCTACCGGCCAAAGAGATGATTCTCTCTTTGGTGAAATCCGACTCAGACTTCATATCAGATAACAACCGACTACATTTCAGAGAGTTACAATACAATATTCATGAAGCTGCAGATATGACAGATAGTTATCGCGAAATACTTTTCGATCAGATTTCTATTTACCACACCGTTGTAAGTAGTCGCCTGAACGACATCATGCGAACCCTCACCATGTTCTCCGTAATCTTCATCCCTTTAACTTTTATCGTAGGTGTTTACGGCACCAATTTCGATTTTCTACCAGAGTTGCACTGGGATTACGGTTATTTCATGATGTGGGGTGTTATGCTGCTGATAGCGGTGGTAATGCTGATATTTTTCAGGAGGAAGAAGTGGTTTTGAAAGTCAAAAACAGTTGCCCGATGTAGCAATTTTTATTTCAGTTTTTGTATAAATCAGTAAACTCTACCTCCTCCCGGCTTTCACCCTTACACTATCATTCACCATCGGTCCGTTGTTTTCCCAAACATTCCCGGGGCCGTTGGCGTTTTGGAGGAACTTTTCGCCTTCGGTGTAGTTGTTGATGACTCGGATGAATGACGAACCTTCGTCGGTGTACAGGTAAAACCAGTGATTGGGATCGTGTACGTAGGTCGGTTTGTAAATGCTGTGAACGTAATTTTCAGTGATGAGGGTGCCGGGTTGTGCGCCAAGGGTGTAAATACCGGCTACATCATACATATGTTTTGCGTATTTGCGTATGTGGTTGTTGCTGATGAGGTTATTCTTCATTACGGTGATGTCGCGGTGCCAGCCCCAGCCTACACTGATGCCCGAATACGAAACATTGCTGATGTCGTTGTGCGTTATCCGTACATCGTGTACATATCCTGCGCCAATGGCTACTGCACCCCATTCTTCATTGCTCACATCTTCGAAAAGATTGTTGTGGATAGTCAAATGCGAACATACTTCCCTGAAATCTGCCGGTTGGTAAGGCAAATGTGTCTCCAATGCTTTGGGCGAGAAACTGCCGGCCAGCAACCCATTCCCACCCAAATCGGTAAAAACTGAATTTTCTACCAATACATTTTTCACGCCCGCAACAAAGTCGAGGCCTGTTGAACCGGAATTTTGAAATCGACAACGGCTGAATTCCAGATCGCGTGCATAGCTTACAGATACGGCAGCCACAGGACGCCCCAACCATCCCTGGTTATCGAGTTTGTGATTGTTGACACGAACCTGCTGCGGATTCATCCGGTAACCATCAATGAGGTACATTCCGGCTTGCAGGGGCACATGTCCGTGCGTTAACGGACGGCTCCAGGCTGCATATGCAAACTGTAAACCGGCTATTTTTACGTTTTGCACAGGACGATCGGCTGTACCTTCGATTTGAATGAGATTATCGAGTGCGGGCGCTGTTACTGCCAATTCAGACATTTTCTCATCCTTCAGCGGATAATAGAATACTTTACGCTGATCGATATCGAGGAACCACTCGCCGGGCTGGTCGAGCAACGACGAAGCATTCGTAAGGTAAAAAGCCGATTTATTGCCCCAGGTTACCGGGCGCGGCCAGGGCCTTTCGAACACTAAACGGCTTTCGGGTTCGTGGAAACTGAGCTCCGCGGTATCTTTATTCAGGTGGATGGACTTAATACGCAAAACAGCAATTTCCCACATTTGGTGCATCACCATTTCGGCACGGGGCGAACGTAAAATATCTTTTACCGAAGATGCTGTTACTTTCACCACTTTTCGCTGATTATCCACACCCAAAATCTTGTTCATCAACTCAAAATCGGCTACATCACGTGCTCTTACTGCCTTACGGCCATTCACCCACATCTGCCTGAATTCCAGCGGTCGGCCATTAAATTCCGGCATATCGGCCACCCACCATTTCCCGCTTTTTTTCCAGTTCGAAATGCTGATTCCACCGCTGATGACTGCAACTCCGGCATTTTCGGAACGGATGATGGTTGGAGAAGTATCGGTGCCGCTGTCTTCGGAGCGTATAAAAACAGGCTCGGTCAGCGCATAAGTTCCTGATTTAAGGATAATATGCACACCGCCTTCAACAGCAGGATCGTTGATCCGCCTGAGTTCCCGTGCCTGGCGAAGTGCCATATGTAGCGTAGCTTTGGGTTGTAAAGCGGTACCAGGATTGCGGTCGCTGCCTTCGGGAGAAACGTATATTTCAACAGCAAAACCACCGAAAGCGCAAAATACTAAGAGGCAAATAATAGTGATTCGTTTAAACAGCATGTTATGAGGTATTTTAATCAATTTGTAATTAATTATCATTTAGCCAACGGCATCCAGACCGTCATTTCGCTTTTTCCGCGGTTTCCCCAGGCAAAGTAAGGCACCAGTATGATATTCACTTTGCTTTTAGCCGGACGTATTTCGCGGTAAAGGGCTTCCTTCCACGACACATCTTCGGCAAGTCGGGCTGTACCATCGAGCACCACCAATTCGGCGCCATCAATAGTCATTTTCCGCGGTGTAAGTTTGATGTCGGACGGAATCAGCACATTGTCCATTTTCTGACCGCCCTGCACATCCATTCCTTCGAGGCAGTAAACAATTGGTCCGCGTTTCACAGCCGTCTCGTTACGGATTTCCTCAACCAGCGGATTCGACTCAAGCAATTTGACCCTCATCTCCAGATCGAGTTCTACCTTATCGCCCTTTCTCCAGGCTCTCGTCACAGGGAAATAAGAATTCGGTCCGGTAGTTACAGCGACCGTCTTTCCGTTAATCTTCAATGCAGTTTTATCGCACCATTCAGGGATACGGAGAAAAAGGGTAAATTCTTTGCGTCTTGGCACTTCAACAACATCAATCCTGATTTTTCCGTCCCAGGGATAATCGGTTGTTTGCTTCAACTTTACGCTTTGCCCGTCAAGCAAAGCAACAAATTCGCTGTTTCCATACAGATTGCAATAGATAGCATCCTTTGCAGTGGAGTAGGCATAATTCTGCACCTGACTCAGGGTACGCAATGTGTTAGGTGGACAGCAATTGCAATAACTGATGTATTCTTCGCGCTCCTTCGACCAACGCAAAACATACGGAAAATCGGCAGCTACCCGCAGGGGGTTGGTATAAAAATACCGTTTCCCATCGAGACTGATGCCACTCAGTACGCTGTTGTACATGGCTGTTTCGAGCACATCAGCATATTTGGCATCGCCGGTAACCTGCAACATGCGCCAGTTGAACAACACATTGCCGATATTGGCACAGGTTTCATTATGTGCTGTAGTATTGGGTAGCTGATAGGCCCTTCCGTAACTTTGGTGCACCTTCTGAATAGAATCGGGTTTGTAGTGCGTTCCATCTGGCGAAGTACCATCGTACAGGGCGCCACAGGCTCCCGTGACATACATTTTGCGGTAAACAATATCTTTCCAGATACTTTCCAGATTGCTGAGCAGCAGTTTCTCTCCCGTTTCGGCATACACATCGGCAACGCCTGCATAGAGATAATTGGCACGTACAGCATGACCCATGGCCGTTGTTTGCTTGCGGAAAGGAACGCGATCCTGATTATCATCGGTCCCATTTTCAACCATTCCGCGGATATCAATCAGGTTTTTAGCCAATTCGAGATAACGGGGATTGCGGGTTTCGCGGTACATTTCCACCACACCCATGTAATGCGAAGGACAAATGGCATTGCGTGCCAGTTCGGCAGTAGCCGTTTCGTAGAAATGACACAGAAAATCGGTGGCACGTTCAGCCACTTTCAGCAAAGCATTTTTACCTGTTGCACGCTGATGAATGATTCCGGCCATCATCAAATGGCCCAGATTATAGGTTTCGAAATTGAGTCGATCGTTGAATGCAACTTCCACACTATCAGACTTAATTTGAAGCGTTTTTACCTTATGCGTATCAATGCCCCTGTTTATTTCCGAGATGATAACCGGCGTGTGGATATAGCCATCCTCGCGTTGCACTTTGGTAATCAGCGCAATAATCTCATCCATCAGTTTATCGAGTTCTGGATTGCGGGTTTGAGCATACACCGAAGCCATTCCTTCGAAAAACTTATAAAAATCGCCATCGTGAAACGGAGGTCCGCAATGCACCCCACTATACAATCCGCCTGCGATCTCAAAATTGCGGTACGCATGACTTATTTCGGCACTGCTGAGCGTCTTCCACATTGAGGGAATCATGGTGCCGGCAAACACATCAAACCTGTTTTTCCAGAATCCACCGGTCCATTTTACAGCATCAATATCGGTACTTTGCATGATTGCAAATTTACTTTCAGCGGTGCGCGTCAGTCCACGGTTCTGAGCGTTCAAAAGGAACACAGGGAGCAGGAAAATCAAAAAAGTTGTCTTCTTCATTGTAACGATATTATGGATTGAAGTTGATATTCAGATATTTAAACGCATATGTTTTTGACTAATCTATGACGCAGAGAAAGTGTTTTTGTACTGAAAAAAACAATTATATTTAATTGTCCGGATAGGGCGCAATATGTGAGTTTTTTCGTCCCGAACCAGCCATTTAGAAATCACCGCTACGCGGCTCAGGGGGGCTTGAGGACATTGTCATTTCTACAAAGAAATCAGGGCTACGCCCTTCAAAGAGTTCGTTTTGGAGGATTTGTTCATCATAATGAGAAACCCTCTAACTTCCCTAACTCCCCCCATCTACCTGCAAAAAAAATCCTGAAACTCCGTACCAACGGAATCTCAGGATTCTTTTATTTATTAAAAATCAATTATCTTACAACCACTTTCTGAACTTTGCCATCCGATTTTACAATGTAGATGCCAGGCTCAACGCTAACTCCTGCATTGGCAGCAGAAGCATTCACCGATTTCAGGAGTTGTCCGTTGACATTGAAAATCTGAAGAGCGCCGGCTTCCGATACAATTGAGCGGCCAAGTACAAATGCAAATTTTGCAGCATTAGCCTGATCAACTGAAGTGCCTATATCTTCCATACCGATGGCCGAAACATTGTACCAGAAACGAATACCATTATTAAGCTCAAGACGAACTGTACGCGTAGCAGCAAGAGGCACATTGGCCATCAGTGTAACTTCGATATCATCATTTACTGAGCCGGAAGCAGGTGCAGCTACTGTCAGTGTATAAACACCCGATACTGCATTGATTGTTCTGGTATAAGCCACATCCTGATCATACATGCCACTTATGCTTTTCCTCTTAATTGCTCCTGTTTCTTCGAAGCTGTAAGCAGCAGCATGTCCGCCTCCATCATTGGCTTCAGTGATTACAATAGTTCCAACACGGTCGACACTTGAAAAATACAGTTTCACCGGACGGTTTAAGCTTGCTGCTACGGGAACCGGAGTGCCACCTGACCAATCGGAACTTACAGTGAGAACAGGCTGACCACTGTTGTGATTAAAAACAGCATTACCAACTACACCAACGGGAGACTCCCAACGTGGGTTACCAAAAAACATATTTACATTATCAATTACAATAAAAGGATCCATAACACCTTCAGCATTTGGCACTGCATCGGCAACTCCTTCAGCATTGGTTGTTCCCATGGTTTTCAGGAAAACAAAGATGTTCTGGTTAGTGAATACAGATGGGCTGAGTCCTATTGCCTGAGCTATATTGATTGTTTTTTTTGGTTCTCCTGTAACATAAATATTGCTCACCTCACCCAATTTGTTTGCTTCAGAAACACTGCTTCTGTAAACTTCAAGTTTATAAGTTGCTGTTTTTCCGGTATTTCCAAGGGCATATGTTTCAACTTCCATGCTAACATCTTCGGTGAAAGCCCTTCCAACGAAATTGAAACGAAAACCATACTCAACCCTTTTATAATGTGCTGGATATGCCCCAAACGCCTGATTTGCAGGATTACCTGCAACATCAAACAAACATGCAGCCGGCCTATTGCGGGCATTCAGAGTAGTTGCCTGCAGTTCGAAAGCGCGAAGCACCCCCAAGAGTGAGTCAAGGCTCTGTACATGTTGCGGGTTTCTGTTTGCACCATAATCGCGACACTCGAAATCGGGATTAATGATACCATTGCCTGTTGCTACGGCATCACCATATACATTTACCTGCATACCACGCTGGGTCTGACATTTACGTTGAACGATTGTGTACGCCTGTGTTGTTTGATTAAAAGACCACGAAGCAGAGGGATGAATTGTGTTGAAATGCAACAACAAAGTGTCTTTGTCTCTGTTGTTCACATTGCTGTGTGTTAAACCAATGTTGGTGTTGTTGGTAAAATTCAACTGACCAAATGCCACTGTGGCAACCAGCATTGAAAGAAAAAAGGGAATAATTTTTTTCATAAGATTAAATTTAAACAATTAATAATGAAAGTGAATTGAATTGAAAAACTGACGTAACCCACAAAACCATTGTACTCATTTTTCAAAAAAAATATTTCCACCTTTACGAAATGAGTACTTTTTACCGACGATTTCGTCAAAATGCAGTAATCAGAACATTTATGAAATTCATCCTAACAGTCATATTTGCTATTTTAGTTATTATCTCCTGTACTCCCGAAAAGGAGTATTACTTTTCTACATCGTTTCACGAACCTGCCACTGACGGTTTGAGGTTTATTTACAGTGAAGACGGGATACATTGGGACACCATCCCCGGAGTTTGGCTGAAACCCGAAGTAGGAACACAACAGGTGATGCGCGACCCTTCTATTGTGCGTGGACCGGATGGTATCTTCCATCTGGTTTGGACCACCAGTTGGAAAGGAGATCACGGGTTTGGGTACGCCAATTCTAAAGATCTGATTCGCTGGTCGGATCAAAAGCATATTCCAGTGATGGCTTTCGACACAAGCACAGTGAATGTATGGGCTCCCGAGTTATACTATGATGATGAAAAACAGGAATTCATGGTGGTTTGGGCTTCGACTGTTCCTTTCAAATTCGAAAAAGGCATTGAAGATGAATACAATAACCATCGTTTGTATTATGTTCGCACCAGCGATTTTGAAACTTTTTCGAAAGCGGAGCTATTTTATGACCCCGGTTATAGTGCTATTGATGCCACGATTGTTAAAAGAGGACCGGGCGATTATGTCAATGTTTTCAAAGACAATACCCGTCCCAATCGCAATCTGAAAATAGCATTCGGTAAGTCGCCCACCGGCCCCTGGTCTGAATCCTCCCAAGCTTTTACCGACAGCTTTACCGAAGGCCCTACTGTGTTGAAAAATGGCGAGTACTACTATATATATTATGATTCGTACCGCCAAATGATTTATGGTGCTGCCCGTACACGCGATTTTATTACCTTTACCGACGTAACCGACAGCGTTTCGATACCTCAAAAACATAAGCATGGCACCATTTTCAAAGCATCTGAAAAAATTCTGAATCAGTTATTCCGTTCAGTTTCAAAATAATTATCATGAAATTTCGTCCATTTCTTACCACCATTTTACTTTTTGCGGGATTCTTGCTTTCTGCGCAGGAGTTGATTCACTACAGTGGAAACACTTTATCAAACCCCGATTACCACCATGGTCAGCTTGCACCGGTAATTGGCACACACAATATTCAGGTGATGCGTGCCAACCGAGAACTACCGCATGTATCGAACTGCAATGGATGGACATATCATCATCAACCTATGTTGGCTTACTGGAACGGTAAATTCTTTCTGCAATATCTGAGCGGCGAGGTTGGCGAACATATCCCTCCATCGCAAACTTTCCTCCAAACATCGAACGATGGTTATCGCTGGACCGATCCGCAGGTGATTTTTCCGATTTATCCTGTGCCGGATGGTTTTACCAAACCGAATTATCCGGGTATAGCCAAAAACCTGACTGCTATTATGCATCAGCGTGTTGGCTTTTATGTTTCCAGGTCGGGACGCCTGATAACGATGGCGCATTACTGTGTAGCACTCGATGCCAAAGACGACCCGAATGACGGTAACGGCATTGGCCGTGTAGTTCGCGAAATATACAAAGATGGAAGCTTCGGACCAATTTTCTTCATTTATTATAATCACGGTTTTAGTGCGAAAAACACTCTGTATCCGCATTTCGTAACGAGTAATGATAAAGGTTTTGTTGAAGCCTGTCGCGAAATTTTAGCGAATCCGTTGTACATGATGCAATGGGTAGAGGAAGCTGATCGTAACGACCCGCTCATTCCGTTGCACAAACCATACAAAGCTTTTTGTTACTATACTTTACCCGATGGAAAAAAAGCTGCCTTGTGGAAGCACGCCCTGACTTCGGTGAGTGCCGACGGAGGAAAAACCTGGTTGGAACCCGTGCTGCGTGCCCGCGGTTTCGTAAACAGCAATGCTAAAATCTGGGGACAAAAACTCAGCGATGGAACCTATGCTACTGTTTATAATCCATCCGAGTTTCGTTGGCCTTTAGCCATTTCACTTTCCTCAGATGGGTTGAATTACAAAACACTCAATCTGGTTCACGGCGAAATTACACGCATGCGCTATGGTGGTAACTATAAATCAAACGGCCCGCAATATGTGCGCGGTATTCAGGAAGGCAACGGAACACCTCCTGATGGTGCCATGTGGTTGACCTACAGCATGAATAAAGAAGATATGTGGGTATCGAAAGTGCCAGTTCCGGTGAAAACAAAGGAAACTGCCCACATAGCAGAAGATTTTGGCAGGTATCAGCATATCAGCAAACTGAGTGAGTGGAATCTGTATTCTCCGCTGCATGCCCCTGTGTCGGTAAATCGTGTTGCCGGAAAGGGTTGGCTTACTTTAGCCGATCGCGATCCCTTCGATTATGCACGGGCCGAACGCATCATACCGGAAACAAAAGAATTGAAAACATCCTTCCTTTTCAGGGCAGAACAAAAAACTCAGGGAGTGTTTCGCATTGAATTTCTGAATGCTCAGGGTCAGGCCTGTACACGTCTCGAATTTACTGCCGATGGTACTTTCAGGGCAAAAGGGGGAGCCCGCTGGGCGAATTTGATGAAATACGAACCCGGAGTGGTTTATCTTATAGAAGCAGAATTATCTGTTGCAAATCGCTCAGTTCAGATATACGCAAATGGTAAGAAAGTAGGCACCCGCATGTTCTTTGCACCCGTCGAATCTATCAGTCGCATCGCTTTTTATACTGGTGAAACCCGCGTTTACCCGACACCCGACACTCCGGCCGATCAGGACTATGATGTACCCGGCGCAGGCAACTCCGAACCCTGGGCTATCTTCAGAATTGCTGATTTGCACACTTCCACAATGGAAAAAATTACGGGTGCAGCTGTACTGAAATACGATGATTTTGCACATTATGTGCATTATTTCAATACGATGGAAGATGAAAACATCGTGCAGGCCATACCCAATGCAGCATCATCAGCATGGTTGGAGGAAAACATTCCATTATTTGAATGTCCACAGAAAAGTTTCGAGGAAATTTACTATTTCCGTTGGTGGTCATTGCGCAAGCATATCAAAGAAACACCAGTAGGTTATGGTATGACTGAATTTCTGGTAAACCGGTCTTATGCAGATAAATACAACCTGATTTCATGTGCTCTCGGTCATCATATTTATGAAAGTCGCTGGCTTCGGAATCCTTTTTGGCTCGATCAGATCATACACACCTGGTATAGGGGTAATGAAGGAAAACCCATGGCCAAAATGATGAGTTTCAGTTCCTGGAATATCGATGCGCTTTACAATAGATACAAAGTGAACCGGGATACCACCTATTTGCTCGACATGTTGACTGATCTCGAAGCTGAGTTTATCCGCTGGGATCAAGCCCACCGCCTCCCCGGAGGTTTATACTGGCAGGGCGATGTACAGGATGGAATGGAAGAGTCGATCAGTGGCGGTCGCCGGAAAAAATATGCCCGACCGACCATCAATAGTTATATGTTTGGCAATGCAATGGCTCTCAGCGAAGTGGCTCTCATTGCAGGTAAAAAGGAAATGGCTTCTCGCTACAAATCAAAGGCAGATTCCATCAAACAATTGGTTCTGACACATTTGTGGAATCCCCGACACCAGTTTTTTGAAACATCGCGCATCGACAGTATGGCAAATGCCCGCGAAGCTATTGGTTTCATTCCGTGGTATTTCAACCTGCCTGATGCCCGTAAATATGATGTTGCCTGGAAGCAACTGATGGATGTGCAGGGTTTTCTGGCGCCTTTCGGACATACCACAGCCGAACGCAGACATCCTGAATTTCGTACCCGCGGCGTGGGCAAATGTGAATGGGACGGAGCTGTATGGCCTTTTGCCACCTCACAAACCCTCACAGCCATGGCCAATTTCATGAATCACTATCCGCAGGATGTGGTGAGCCGAAAAGATTATTACCGACAACTCGAGCTGCTGGTTGAATCGCAGTATAAACGTGGCAGGCCTTATATCGGCGAATACCTCGATGAAGTAACCGGATATTGGATTAAAGGGGATCAGGAACGGGCAAGATTTTACAACCACTCTACTTTCAACGACCTGATAATCACTGGTCTTGTTGGTTTACGTCCCCGCGCAGATAATGTGCTTGAAATCAATCCGCTTATACCGGCTGATCAATGGGACTGGTTTTGTCTTGACAATGTGCACTACCATGGCCGCAACATCACCATCCTTTGGGATAAAACCGGCGAAAAATACCGCCTTGGTAAAGGATTCAGGGTGTTTGTGGATGGTATCGAAGTGGGTTATGCCCCGGATTTAAAGAAATTGGTCATTGAAAATGTGTTGAGGTGATTTTCAGAATATTCTTATGAAACAATAAATTTTACAACCACCGATGTAATGCTGAAAATTAGCCTGTTAACTCTATTTTCCCTTCTGTTCTCACAGACATTCGCTTTGAAAATTGTGCGAACAACCTGCGAATTTCAGGAATCGCCCATCGCATTGCATACAATAACTCCGCGTTTCGGATGGGAAATGAGTTCAGACAAAAACAACAGCATGCAAACGGCATACGAGATAGAAGTTTCGGGACAGGATAAACATGACTTGTTTTGGGCAAGCGGTAGAATCAATAGTGCTGAGAGTCAGCTTGTTCGGTACAATGGTAAAGCGTTGAAACAGGGGCAGTCGTATCGCTGGCGTGTAAGGGTATGGGACGAGCAGGGCAAACGCTCCGGATGGTCGAAATATGCCAACTTCCGCATGGCTCCCGGCACCGAAATGATGCGTGCCAAGTGGATAGGCGCCATCCGCACCGAAGATGCACGGATACCAGCAGGGAAGCGATTCCTTTCTTCAGAAATGCGAACCTCCGAAACAAGAGCTATTTGGTATGCAGTGGATACCCTGTCGCGCAGGAGCATTATTTTACGCAAATCGTTTCAACCAAAAGGCAAAAAAATATTAGAAGCTGTGACCCATATCAGCGGTTTGGGTCATTACGAATTTAGCATCAATGGAAGGAAAGTGGGCGACAGTGAGTTTGCTCCACTTTGGACCGACTACGATAAAACAGTGTATTTCAACAGCTACGACATCAGTTCCTTTTTGAAACGTGGCGAAAACGTATTCGGGGTGATGCTGGGTAATGGTTTTTACAATGTGCAGGGAGGTCGCTATTTCAAACTACGTGTTTCTTTTGGCGCCCCCACCCTTTGGATGGTAACCGAAATACGGTATGCTGATGGCAGCAAGCAAATTATCCGTACCGACGAAAGTTGGCAATGGCATCTGAGTCCGATTACCTTCAACGACATTTACGGGGGCGAAGATTATGATGCACGGTTCGAAATCCCCGGTTGGAATAAACCCGGATTTACCGCCAACAACTGGAAGCCGGTCGTTATGCAAACAGCTCCAAAAGGAACACTTACTCCGCAACAGGCCAATCCGGTGAAAATCATGCGACGTTACCAACATCAATCGGTGAAGCGTTTGACTTTAGCTGAAACCGACAGTACAACGATTCGAACCCGCCGGGAAGTTGATCCTTCGGCCATGGTCTTCGATATGGGACAAAATCTCTCCGGATTTCCCGAAATAACTGTCAGTGGCAAGGCAGGCGACCGCATCACTTTGGTCGTGGCAGAAGCACTCACGCCCGAAGGTGCTCCCGACCAGCGACAAACAGGCAGACAACACCTGTATCACTACACGCTGAAAGGTGGTTCCGATGAAACCTGGCATCCCCGTTTTTCCTATTACGGTTTCAGATATATTCAGGTAGAAGGAGCAGTAATGCCCGGCGAAACCAATCCACGCAATCTTCCGGTGTTGAAAAACATCAAGTCCTGTTTTGTACATAATTCTGCAAACTTTGTTTCAGAATTTGAGAGTTCCAACAGAATTTTCAATCAGGCGCATGTGCTCATACGCAATGCGGTGAAAAGCAATATGCAAGCAGTATTTACTGACTGCCCTCACCGCGAGAAACTCGGCTGGCTCGAACAGGTACATCTCAATGGCCCCGGATTGATGTACAACTTCGACCTGTCGCTACTCATGCCCAAAGTGATGCAGGACATGGCAGATGCGCAATTGCACAACGGCATGATACCCACCATTGCACCCATGTATAATATCTTCGGAAACAAAGATGGTTTCGATGACTTCGGCGATTCTCCCGAATGGGGTAGCACATTCATCATCCTTCCATGGATGTATTATGATTTTTATGGCGATTCAACGCTGATAGTTCATTATTACGATGCGATGAAGAAATACGTGCAGTATCTGAGCACCAAAGCTTCCGGACACATTCTGACTCACGGCCTTGGCGATTGGTACGACTACGGAAATTTCAAAGCCGGCTTTTCCCGGAATACGCCAGTTCCTTTGGTTGCAACTGCATATTATTACTACGATATTACTTTGCTCACACGAGCTGCACGCATGATGGGAAATAAATCTGATGAAATTTACTTCACACATCTTGCAGAAAATGTACGGCAGGCTTTTAATCAGCGATTTTTTAATCCGGAGGACGGCATTTATGGCACTGGCAGTCAGGCTTCGCAAGCCATTCCGCTTTATCTTAACATGGTTGATGAAGCTTTCAGGGGGAAGGTACTGCAGCAGTTACTCTACGACATCGAAAAGCGGGGAACACGACTCACAACCGGCGATGTAGGCAACCGGTATTTGTTTCAAACCCTGGCCAACAACGGGCAGAATGAAGTGATGTACAGGATGCATAACCACGAAGAAGCTCCCGGTTACGGATTTCAACTGAAATTCGGAGCCACTACCCTCACCGAACAATGGGACCCACGCATGGGATCATCGTGGAACCATTTCATGATGGGTCAGATCGACGAGTGGTTTTTCGCTTCCTTAGCAGGCATCCGACCGGGAAAACCGGGATTCAAAGAAATCATCATACGACCTGAGCCTGTGGGAGATTTGACTTATGTAAGGGCGAGTCACCATTCAGCGTACGGCAGAATCGCAGTAAATTGGAAAAAACACGATCATAAATTCTTGCTGAATGTGGAAATTCCTGTAAATTGCAGTGCCAAAATTTATTTACCAGGCGAATCAACCCCTGTAGCAGTGTTGAGTGGCCGCTATCAATTCGAAAAACTATTACCAAAATGATAACCCAAAAAATCTTTACAGGCATTTTAATGCTCATTCTATCCACCGGAATTGCTTTTTCAGGCACTGTTGACATGCGTAAAGCCGGTGCTGATACATCAGGCAAAAAAAACAACGCCAAATTAATTAACAAAACCATCGACAAGCTCCATGCACAAGGTGGTGGAACACTTTATTTCCCTACCGGAAAATACCTGACCGGCGGCATCCGCATGAAAAGCAATATCACCATCGAACTATCCGCTGGTGCAACTTTGTTGTTCTCCGACAATTTCGACGATTATCTGCCTTTTGTCGAAATGCGGTACGAAGGTGTTGTGATGAACAGTTTTCATCCACTGATATATGCTGTTGATGCTGAAAATATTACCATCAAAGGGGAGGGCAAACTGGATGGACAGGGCAAAAAATGGTGGAATGAATTGTTTCGGGTGATGATAGATTTGAAGGAAAACGGGGTACGCGATATCAACAAATACCAACCAATGTGGGACAAGGCCAACAACGTGGAGGCTTTATACAACGAAACCAACGAAGATTATGTAGCCACCCTCCAGCGGCGTTTTTTCAGGCCACCATTCATTCAGCCTTTTCGCTGTAAAAATGTTCGCATACAAGGTGTTACGATTGTCAATTCGCCATTCTGGACTATCAATCCCGAATTTTGTGAAAACGTAAAAATAATTGGCGTAACTATCATTAATCCCAAATCACCTAATACCGACGGTATCAATCCATCTTCGTGCCGCAATGTGCTCATCTCCGATTGTTATATTTCAGTGGGCGACGATTGCATCACAATCAAGAGTGGTCGCGATGGTCAGGGGAGGCGTTACGGTATCGCCAGCGAGAATATCACCATTACAAACTGTATCATGCTTTCGGGTCATGGCGGTGTGGTTATCGGAAGTGAAATGAGCGGAAGCGTGCGAAATGTGGTCATTTCCAATTGCATATTTGATGGGACCGACCGCGGGATCCGCCTGAAATCGTCGCGCGGTCGAGGCGGTGTAGTCGAAAACATTCGGGTAAGCAATATTGTGATGCGCAATATCCGCCGTGAAGCGATAATTCTCGACCAAAAATACAGTAGTATGCCCGAAGAGCCTGTAAGCGAGCGCACTCCGGTGTTCAGAAACATACATATCAGCAACCTCACCGGAGTCGATGTGCATACCCCTATTTACATCCGCGGTCTTGAAGAAGCGCCGATCACCGACATCACCCTATCCGACATTAACATACAAAGTAAACAGGAACCTTATTTCGAGAACACTAAAAGGGTAATTCTGAAGGATGTGATTATCAATGATCAGGAAATAGTCAAAATTCCTTAAATGCCGGGTAAAAATTGAAACATCTCAGCAGATGAAAGCACTTGTCGCCACCTTCATTGTTATGCTTGTGTTGCTGCAATCGCTTGGTTCACAAAGTTACGAAACCCGTTTCAGTAAACCACTCGGACAGGTTTTGCAGGAGATTTCGAATCAGTTTAACATTAAACTCAGCTACGATATCGACACGGTGGGGAAAGTGGTACCATATGCTGATTTTCGCATCAGGCCCTATTCGGTGGAAGAGTCGCTCAACAATGTTTTGGCTCTTTTCGATTACAAATTTGTTAAGCAAAACAACAATTCGTACAAATTGCGTAGTTATGAGTACATGCGCCGAACTCCTGCCGACGGAGCAAAGATGCTGGCCTGGCTCAACGGATTGTATCCCGATTCAATTAGTTGGGAAAACCGCCGCGCCTGCTTGAAAAAGGAAATCAGAGAGAAGCTGCAAATCGACCAAATAATGGCTCAACGTGTGAAAAACGTAAAACCAATACTTTCCAAAGTTCGCAAATACAATGGCTACAACGTACAAAACTTTGCACTCGAAACACTTCCCGGACTTTTTGTAAATGGCTCCATTTACATGCCCGATAGCAAAGGCAAACATGCACTTATACTTTGCCCGAACGGGCACTGGAGTGGCGGGCGCTACAACAGCGATGAGCAAACACGCTTCGCCACTTTAGCCCGGATGGGAGCCATTTGTGTTTCGTACGACCTTTTCGGATGGGGCGAATCGGAACTGCAGGTGGGAACAGCAGCACACCGCACTCCGGAAGCACACATTATACAGATTATGAACGGTTTAAGCATTCTCGACTACATGCTTACCCGCAAAGATACCGATCCGGCGCGCATCGGGGCCAATGGTGGATCGGGCGGTGGTTCGCAGGTAATACTTCTTACTGTACTCGACGAGCGTTTCAGTGCTGCATGCCCAACAGTAAACTTAGCCTCGCATTTCGATGGTGGCTGCCCGTGCGAAAGTGGGATGCCCATACAATTGGCCTGCGGAGGCACCAACAATGCCGAACAACTGGCGCTTTTCGCCCCCAAACCGGTGTGTGTAATTTCGGATGGCGGCGACTGGACAGCTTCGGTACCCGAACTCGAATATCCCTATCTGCAAAGAATCTGGCAGTTCTACAATGCCGGAAATCAACTCAGCAATGTGCATCTTCCCACCGAAAAACACGATTTCGGCCCCAACAAACGCAAAGCTGTTTATCAGTTTTTTGCCGAAACTTTTAAACTTGATTCAAAACGAATCGATGAAAAGCTCATAACAGTTGAACCCACTGAAAATATGCTTTCATTTGGAATTAAGGGCGAGAAAATGCCGTCGGGAGCTGTGAGAACTTCTGAAAGATTGCGACTATACTTTCAGTAAATCTTTTCCTTTTTTATTAATCAATGTCGTTAAGTTCAGAACTCCTGACCTGTCGTAAAACTCAAGTCGTGATTTGATAGTTTAGTACA
>CAYGJI010000037.1:0-14262 GCA_964350125.1 uncultured Paludibacter sp.
AGCAATTCCTTTTCGTTAACTTCAAAAAAATCAGCGATATTTTTGATTAAATGCTTTGTCGGCTGTCTTTGGTTACGCTCAATTTTGGCAAGTAGAGAAGGGTCAATTTCAATATTTACAGCAACTTCTCTCAAAGTCATTCCGGCAGTTTCTCTCAGAAGCCTGAGTTGTTCTCCAAATGTTGTATGTTTTTTCAGAGCTCCCATTTAGGACAAATTTTGTCCAGAGATAAGAACTATTTTTGAAATGGACAAAAAAAGTCCACAAAAGATTTTTTTTATATCATTAGTCGAGTATTTGATTTTTTGCTCATTTGGCTTTTTCATCTTCAGCTCGTGGCTTAATGTCAGCTAGTTAACAACAGCTTATATTGTTTTTCTCCAAAATTGTCAGGTTACAAAGTATCCATTTCCCAGTCCTCACTTTCGGCTTGCACTTTCTTCTCTAAAACTAACCACAACAAAATCATATATCCCCGGTTGCAGATTAAACTGCAATTTTCCATTTTCCTCTTTGAGAAAACGAACATTTTTATTCGATGAAACAGGCTTGCCAATGGCTGTAATATCCTTTAAAGAAGAGGCTTTTAGCATCAGTGTGGCAGTAGTATTGGCCGGCACAACAAACCGGTATTTGGTTTTATTTCCTTCTACCTGCCAGCCCGACTCAATTCGTCCGTACATGGAATCATAATGACCCCGGGCGAAAGTCATCTGACCAGATGGATCAACTTCGGGCTTCAGATAAAAGTGCTTAAAACCCGGATTTTGCTCGTCGCGTTCAATTCCTAAGGAATAATTGTACATCCAGGCAGCAACTGCTCCAAACGAATAATGATTGAACGAGTTCATGCGTGTACCCCCGGCAAATCCTTCGTTGTGGGTGTAGGAGTTCAGGCGCTCCCAAATGGTGGTTGCTCCCTGTTCCACCGAATACAACCAGGAGGGATAAGTTGTTTGTTGCAGCAGCCTGTAAGCCACATCCGTATATCCATTATCAGATAAAGCTTTGCCGATCCACGCCGTACCTATAAATCCTGTCATAAGTGAGTAAGGTGGAACCTGCTTATTATCTACTATATTTTCGCGTTTTATCGCTTCAACAAGATTGGCGATAACTTTTTCCTTTTCATCCTCATTCAACACATCAAAAACCAGGGGCAACACATACGATGTTTGCGTATCCACAACCATGCCCTTTTTTGCTTGATCGAATGCTGAAAAAATCGTTTTAGCAGTTTCTTTCTCAAGATAGGTATCTGAGAAGAATTTCTTACGCTTTTCACGTAAATACGAAAACCATCGCGCATCATCTGATTTAGCTAAAACCGTGGCTACCTTTTGCATGATGTCCAGATTGTAAATAAAATAAGCTTCCCATAACAAAGATCTGTCGTTGCGACCATCTTCGGGCCCAAGCCAGTCGGCCAAATCGCCCCAGGCCCTGTTCTGTACAATAATTCCAGTTGTTGGATCCATAGTTTCATTCAAGATGAAATGTATGTATTTCTTCATCGCATCGTAATGCTCCGCAAGCAAAACCACATCATGATATTGCAGATACAATTCCCAGGGAACAGTAATTCCGGCACTTCCCCAAAGGATTCCGCCAAAACCTACATCTAAAGGTGCAACATCAGGAAATCTTCCGTTTTCGTGTTGAGTATCACGCATTGCAAGCATATGCTTGCGTAAAAACTGTGGGACATCAGCCAGATAGCTTGCAGCCCGTGCAAATACCGAGATATCGCCACTCCACCCCAAGCGTTCGTTACGTTGCGGACAATCAGTGGGTATCGACAGGAAATTGCCGTACATCGACCAGGTGATATTCTCCCAAAGCTTATTCACTTTTTCGTTTGAGGTTTCGTAAGAAGAGGATAGCTTATGTACCGAACTCAGCACATTACCTTGTACCGATTCCAACGGAAGAGCCTGATCAATTCCTGTGATTTCAATAAACCGATACCCGTGAAATGTGAAGCGGGGCTGAATGGTTTCAGTTCCTCCTTTGGCAAAATAAATGTCCTGTGCCATGGCTGCCCTGATATTCTCGAGCATTATCATTCCAACATTGTTTTTATACTCAGGCAAATCGGGATATTTAACTTCAGCAAAACGGAGTATTATCCGTTGACCGGGTTTCATGTCGTTGAGTGCAATTTTCGGAACACCGACCATGTTCTGCCCCATATCATATACAAACACACCCGGTCGGACTTCGCTAACAGATTGCGCTGTAAGTTTTTTGATCGGCCTAACTGATTGATCGTATTGACCTGTGAATTTCAACTCGCTGTAATCCTCCTCATTAAAACTAACAGTACCTTTTAACGGGATTTCGTGAGCCTTTTTCCATGCAGATGCATTGTAGTTTGCAGTACTCCACCCTTCAATTAGTGATTCTTTTCGGGCATCATACACTTCGCCCTGAAAGAAACTGCCCGACACAACGGGTCCATCGTTAAAATATTGCCAGGTTTCGGGATAAGTTACGATAAAGTCTTCTTTACCATCAGCATAGGTAACAACCAACTTTGCCAGCAATGACTGTCGGTCGCCAAAAAAGTTCCAGTATTCACCCATATAGGTGGCAGCACCGCTCCACCAACCTTCGGCGAGCATTGCACCCAATGCATTTTTACCCGACACAACCAGACCCGTCACATCAAAAGTCTGGTACATTTGAGTCTTATTGTACTGAGTTTTTCCCGGATTAAAGAAATCATCTCCAAGTCGTTCTCCATTGATATATATATCGTAAATCCCTCTGGCAGTGGCATACAAACGAGCCTTAGCTATTTTTCTTTCAACATTGAAAGTTGTACGCAACATCGGCATCGAATTCCGACTTGGATTGAAGGTTTCAAATTCGGCTGTATTTTCACCGTTCATCTCTTTGAAGTCATATTGATAAAGCAAATTGGATGGAGAACGATAATTGCGAATTTCAATATCGGAGAATCGTACTTTTTGCTGTGATGATACCTGAAAACCGATATCGCCCAACACGGGAAATGCAATAAAATCGCCACCCTGACCAAGCGGGTTCAGTCCATGACGGCCAATCTCTTCGTTATTCACGTATATAGTTGTGTGCCCAAGATTACTGCTGACATTAATCTGATGTGCGTCGTACTTATTCCCGTTATTAATCAGCGTAAGTGGAATATGAAAACTCCGGATCGGCTTATCCTTTTTATCGTTGGGATGATATCCAACCCTGTAAATATTGAGCTTAGCTTCCTTTTCATTATTCAACGTAGCAATATCAAGTTCAAGCATGATATACGATTCATCTCCGGCATTTTCAAGCTGGAAGATATTCATGTTCGGGCCCATCAGCCGATTATCATTGGCACCATAAACAAACCCTGCCTTAGTCGAAGCACTTGCTTTATCAAACTGAAGTTTGTAGTTAATTTTAAACACCGGCAGATAATATGTATAGAAGGGCATATCATCATCGCCACCACCTATCCAGGTAGCGCCCTTCCAGGCTTCGATGCCGGTATTCATCAGTCCGGTTTCGAACCAGGAGGATGCTTTTGTTTTCTTGTTTTTATCATCCCATACCGACAATTCCCAATGATAGCGGGTTCGGGCACTCAGAACATTTCCGGCATACCGGATATTTAAGGAAACATCGCTTACAATCCGGCCTGAATTCCATGCAAGATTTCCATGTTCATCGGTTACCACTATTTGAAAAGCCTTTTGAGCAGCGCCCTGCCTGTTGGAATGGATCATCCAACTGAAGCGCGGTGCTATAACATCTATTCCGAGAGGTTTGGTGGCGTACTCAGTTTTGAGATTAATAATTTCAATTTTTCTTTCCTGTGCATTTAAAATGAAAAACAAGCTAAAACTGAATAAGAGCAATAAACTTCTTTTCATAAACTTCATTGTGAGAACCAGAGATTGTAACTATTCGAATTATTTCAACAAAAATAATTGATTTTTCATTCTTTAGCAAAATTCATGTTTACAATGCTGATTTTACAACGCCTTTGTCATCTTGTTTCTTTCGGATAAAGTGATTACACACCCTTATCTCCCCCCATTCTTTTATATTGCACCCTGCCTCAATTCGTCGGGACTGCTCCTGCTGAACGAATTGATAGGCGGGGCAGTTTTTTGAAAAATATCCTGAATCTGCTGCATTGTCACTTCGGTTTCGGGTCGGAAATTACCCGATTGCATGTAGCTGATAATCGATTGATACAAACACTCGGCTACGGGTCGGTTTGTCAGATTTTCCAAATCCATGGAAGTCATCATGAGCCTGCCTTTCCCAACCCTTGCTTCGAAAAGCATACCTAATCTGCGGTTAATAAACCAGGTATCGATGGGTTGCACAATGGGTTTCAGCTCGCGGGGAAAATCGTTGAGGAGCATGGTTTGGGCGCGGTTAACCAATTCCCACCATTGCATATTTGCCCAGTTTTCAGTTACAAAACCTTTAAAAACAGGATGATAATGGTTGATAAAAACACCTGTGGTATGTGGTGGGCGCATTTTAAACCAGGAAGTATTCCAGAAAACCGGTGAGTAATATTGTACCACATCTTTTCCATATTCCACTTTGCCTGCTGCCATTACAAGCACTTTACCTCCGGTTTCGAGCACCTTACGGGCCTGATCATCGAATGATTTAGTAATATAAATTCCATCGGTCGATGGTGCAGGTTGTTGCGCCGGATAAACCCAGAAATCCCAGTCGTTGGCAAAGTCTGTCCCTGCTACTGCAATCTCGAGATTCAGCTTTACCGGAGTATTATACTTTGAAAGATTGAAAGAAATTTTTCCCAACTGAATTTTACTGCCAATGGGAATATCCTGCTGCGACAGCTTATGTTCTTCGAGTACCAACCCGTACGCATCTCTGATTCGCCAGACAACCCGTGCATTTTGCATATCCTCTTTGCCAAAATGTGCTATTTCAGCATCGGCATTAAACATCTCATTGTTACGATACACAAACTTTGAAGTACGCAACAGTGGCACGGTAGTATTACAAAATCTGCGGAATTCAGGAGCTTTCACATATCCCTTCTCATCCCAAAAAGCATCGAGTACCCCCACCAGTGCAGTGCCCTGCCCTGAGAAATCGTTCAGACTCAGCAGTTGAAAACCAGCATAATCGGGGGTACGCAGTGTTTTCTCTATCTCATGTTTATAACACAATACCTGCAAATTTCCCGAGGCCATCAGAAACTCACTGTTCATATCGCCCATTCCACTGCGCTCCAATTCTTCCTGAAACAATTCAAAATTGCGTGCGCGGGTGGTTCCGGTGTATTTTTTTATTTCATCGAAATTGGGGAAGGCGCACCATTGACCCGTTTCGTGTGAAATAAATGGCTGGCGCACCGTATCAATCCAGTTACTAAAATCGGTGAGCGATTCGGGCATAGTACGACTCCAGTTGAGTCCGCGTGCTCCGGCTTTTACGTGAAACTGATTGGCAGGTTGCCACGACCAGCTACCACCCACCGAAGCCCCGGTGTAAATACGTCGCGAATCGGTTTTCTTCCAATAATTAACAAAATTGCTAACCCAGGGTACCCAATTGCCGCGTGGTTCATTGCCGGCAGCCAGCATTACAAAAGAGGCATAATTGCCATAATGTTTTACCATGCGTTTTGTTTCCTCCATCAGGTAGGTGTCGATTACCAATCCACGCCCCAACTGTGTACTGTGATTCGGCCAGCTTGGTCCTTCAGGCTGCAGATAAATGCCTACCAGATCAGCCGCTTTAAATGCTGCTTCGGGAGGCCCCCACGAATGGAAACGCACATGATTTAAACCCCAGGCTTTGCAAATACGGAAAATACGTTCCCATGAAGGCACATCCATGGGAGGATAACCGGTGAGCGGGAAAAGGGCATTTTCAACAGTGCCGCGCATGAGTGTTTTACGGCCATTGATATAAATCCATTTGCCTTCGATGCTCACTTCGCGCATCCCAAAACTCACAACCGAAGTATCTCTGCCCTGTTTGCTCTGAACAACAGCTTCGAGTTTGTAAAGCGCAGGATCGAACTCGCACCAGGTAAGCATGTTATCGCCCAGGGGAAGTTCTATGGCGATTTCTTTGTTTCCCTCATCTTTTAACAGCGAAAAAGCCGCATTTACACTTGCGTTCGACGATTTATTGGTGTTAAAAGCTGAAGCGTTCAGCGAAATACTGCCCTGAACAGCTCTTCCGGTCCTGTTCACAAGCTTAATCTTTGCGATGGCCTTTTTGTTTTTCAGGTCAGGAAAAACCTGAATTTCTTCAGCATAAACAGGATTGCGTGCGTGCAACTCAATACGTCCCACAATTCCGTTCCAATTGCCCTGGGTATGGTCGGTAACCGAGTGGGAATTGGATCCCACATCAATATCTTTCAGACTGTTATCTATTCTGATGGTCAATTTGTGTTGTTTGGCCGGTTTCACAAAGGATGTGATATCGAACACATGCGGTGTATTCAACGAATTGAAGGTGCCCACTTCCTGATTATCGATCCAGATGCGGGTGATAAAATGTGGCCTTTCGAGAAATAAAAATAGCTGCTTCCCCTTCCACGACGAAGGCACCTGAATATTGCGGCTGTACCACGCATATCCAACATAATACTTGTTCTGGGTCAGCCAGAAAGGCACTTTGATATTTCCTTCGATACGATAGCGCTCAAGATGCGGATTGAAATACCATGAACTGTCGTAGATGCTTCCGGTAAAACGTGTTTTCAGCGAAATGTCGTTACCCTTCAGATTTTCGACATTGGATCCAGGCAATAAAAACCGATCGGCTAAACTGCGGCTGTACCAACGCTCCGGTTCTCCCTGCTGCTGCTCATCGAGCGAAAACTGCCATTCACCAGCAATGGAAATGTTCTGTGAACTCAGTTTCAGCGTTGCAATTAAAAAAACAATAATGAATGAGAAATACTTCATGATATGATGGTTTACAATAATTCAGTGTTACGTTCTGTCAAAATCAGCATACAAAAAAACAATAAATAAATAGATTTTCCCATGTATTTACGTTCAATTCAACAGACAAAAGTCCGTTAAATGAAATAATTTAGATATATTCGCACTGTCAAAAAAAAAACATGCCATGCGAAAAATATTCCTGGGAATTGCCGTTTTTCTATCTTCTTTAGCTTACGGCAACGAAACCCTCCCAACCATCGAACATATCACTTCCAATCAGGGATTATCAAATAATACCGTGCGAAGCATGTTGCAGGACAAAACCGGTTTCATCTGGTTTGCAACGCTCAACGGGCTGAATCGTTATGATGGCATCAGGATAAAAACCATTATTCCGGACAGACGCAATCCCAACTCGCTGACAAGTGGAAAAATCAAGGAATTATACGAAGATTCGCACGGTCATATTTGGGTGCGTACCTATAGCGATATCTTTCATTGCTACAACCCGCGAACCGAGAGTTTTTTGCCTATCTTCAACAAAACTGAGGATTATTTTATCAAACACAACTATTTTTATGAAGATAAGATTGGAAATGTGTGGTTAGGAAGTGCAGACAACGGTTGTGTGCGATATACTTTCGAAAACAATCAATTGTATAGCAGGCAGTTTCATGCCAATGATGAAATATCGCGCTTACCCTCGAATCTGGTCAATGATATTTTTCAGGACAGTCGCAAAAACACCTGGATACTGACAGCAGGTGGTTTGTGCCGGGTAGCAACCGGCGACAAAACCGAGTCGATGCTCAAAGACCGTAGAAATATGTCGTTCATAAAAGCCTACGAACAAAACAACAAGGTTTTTTTTATAACCGAACCAGGCGTTATTTTCGTGTATAATCTTCAGAAGCAGCAGTTTGAACGTGAACTAAAAACCCGCACCAACAGAATACTGCGGACGGCAGCTCTGGGAAATGATATGATTCTGCTCAGCAATCCGGAACAAGGCATTTTGCTGCTTAACACCAAAACAGAGCAATTTTCGAACGGAGATGCTCTCACAAGGGATCACATTCGGGGTAATATCTACTTTGCGACTGATGAGCTGGGAGGGGTTTGGGTGTACAATCTGAGTGGTCATGCCTGGCGCATTAATACCAAAGCTGAAGTAAAAAAACTACAACTGATACCGGCATCAGTACTGCTACTCATCGACGAAGAAAGGTATCAGTTTAAAGCCGATAAATATGGCAATATCTGGATTAGCACATATGGCAACGGACTTTTCAGATACAATATTGAGAAAGACGAATTAAAACACTTCAACGACAATCGTTTTCTCGAAGAAATGGGCACCAATTACTTGCTTTCAATTCTGGCCGACCGCAACGACCACATTTGGATTGGCACTGAAAATATGGGGGTTAACAAGATATCAATTTCGTCGAGACATGTGCAACAAATACTTACCGATCCTGATAACAGGTCTATCAACGGAAATATCGTCAGGTCGATGCTCGAAGATCGAAAGGGAAACATATGGGTGGGGACCAAAGCCGGCAATTTGTACAAATACAACAGCACATTAGAGAACCGCACAACTGTTCTTGAAAAAAACTATAAGGTATATTCGATTTACGAAGATAATCACGGAACCATCTGGCTCGGAACTCGCGGAAACGGAATTCTGGAACTTCCCGACGGACGTACCGATAAAATGATTAACTATAAGCAATCTGATAGCACCGGCAGTTTGAGCGATAACAATGTTTTTGATCTGATAAAAGACCGGAAAGGCCGTATCTGGGCTGCTACTTTTGGCGGTGGCATTAGTGTTAAAACCAACGCTGAAGGCACCGAAGGTTTCAGAACTTTTTTCGACGAAGATGAGTGGATGCGCTTTACCAGGCATATCATGACCGACAGCAATGGCGATATCTGGGTAGCCACAAGCTATGGTGTTCGTCGTTTCAACCCCGACTCATTGCTGAATAACCGAAAAGCATACCGATATTATTCATTCGACAGTCAGAGCGAAACAAGTCTGAGTACGCCCGAAGTTCGTTATATTTTTGAAGATTCAGACAAAAATATCTGGATGGCGACTTCAGGCGGCGGATTAAATCTTTTCACAGGCGAAACAGCGTCTGGGAACGGAAAATTCAGGGTATTTAAAAATCGGCAGGGAATTGTCAATGATAACATTATGGCCATACAGGAAGATAACTCCAAAAACCTTTGGTTAAGTACTGAAAATGGAATGCAGAAATTCAATCCATTTACAGGTATTTTTCAGTATTACCGTTTCTCCAACGATTTTTCGGCCAATATTTTCTCTGAAACTACCGGAATTAAATGTCGCGATGGCCGCATGATGTGGGGGTCGCTCAATGGTTTCTTTGTTTTCGACCCCTCCAATCTCGAATCACAAAACAAGGAAAGCAACAAGGTAATTTTCACCGGTTTCTCCATTTTCAATACCGATGCCGCCATAGGACACAAAAACGCGCCGCTCAAAGTATCGGCTACTTTTGCAGACAAAATTAAACTTAAACATTCCGACCAGGTTTTCAATATTGAGTTTTCAACCCTCAACTTCAAAGATCCGAAGGCCAATCAGTTCATGTTTATCCTCGAAAATTATGAGAAAAGATGGAACACTACTACTGATGGCTTCCATATGGCAACCTACCGAAATGTACCACCGGGTAATTATGTTTTTAAAGTGAAAAGCATCAATAGTGATGGTGTTTGGGACGAAAACGAACGTACGCTCGCAATTGTTATCAAACCACCATATTGGAAATCAAACATCGCTTACATTTTGTACTTCATACTGGCCATTGTGCTGATTTATTTCGGAGTAAGAATAGCGCTGAATTTTTACAAACTCGACAATGCAGTGCGTGTTGAACGCCAATTGACTGATTATAAACTGCGGTTTTTTACCAATATCAGCCATGAATTCCGTACACCGCTAACCCTCATCAAGGGCAGCATCGATTCGCTTACCGAAGTGAAAGACCGGCTTCCGGGTGCAATTCAGAAGCTGGTCGACGATATCGATAAAAACACCAATCACATGATGCGACTGATCGAACAATTACTCGAATTCAGAAAACTGCAGAATAACAAACAAAAGCTCAACTTGCAAAGGGTTGAGGCGGTATCTTTTCTGAAAGATATATTTAATAGTTTCGAGAATGTTGCCACAAAAACAAATATTGATTATCAATTTATATGCTCAGAAACCAGTGTACCTGTATTCTTTGATAAAAATAAGGTGGATAAAATTATTTTCAACCTGATTTCGAATGCCTTTAAATTTACACCAAGGGGCGGGAAAATTACACTGTTGGTTGAGATTGAAGAAGAATCGCACATGCTGGTGATTACGGTTACCGACAATGGCATTGGCATTCCCAAAGATAAACAAGAACTGCTGTTCAGCCGATTCATGCAAATCAATTTTTCGCAGCAAGGCACTGGCATCGGACTTCATCTTGTAAAAGAATTTACAACCCTGCATCAGGGCAAAGTTGATTATCGTGAAAATGAAACAGGCGGATCTGTCTTTGCAGTATCCTTTTCGCTCGACAGCAGCATTTATTCGGCTGATGACTTTGTTACTGAGCAAATTACGGTTGAAAATGAAGATAAAAAGGAAGTGTACCATTTCTCAGAGTTTATTACCGACCAAACATCTGACTTACTCATCGATCTGGTACCCATTTATCCGGTAGCCGGAAAAAAATACAAAGTGCTGGTTATCGACGACAACGATGACATCCGTGATTTTCTGGAAGAAAAACTCAGTCCGTATTTCGAAATTATCACTGCTACAGATGGCGATATTGGCATTAAACGAAGTATGGACGATGATCCTGACCTGATTATCTGCGACGTGATGATGCCCGGAATGAATGGCTTTGATCTTACCCGCAAACTGAAGGATGATTTCGAAACCTGCCATATTCCGGTCGTTTTACTCACCGCGTACCTCTCCGATGAGCACGAAAACGAAGGAGTCGAAGCAGGAGCTGATGCTTACATCACCAAACCCTTCAGCCTGAAACACCTGATGTTGCAAATCAACAAACTGCTCGAGAAAAGGGAAATGCTACACAAGCACTATGCTTTGAATCCGGGCAATTCAAAAAATACAGAATGGCAGCATCCTGAAGAAAATACAGTTACGGAGGTCGACGACAAACCCATGTTGCCCGAAAAAGATCACCATTTTCTGAAACAGGTAGAAGAAATTCTGGCAAGACATCTCACCGATGCTGAATTCACCGTCGATGATTTTGCAAAATTGCTGAATACAGGCCGCACCCTGTTTTTTAAGAAAATAAAATCGCTCACCGGTTTTTCTCCCAACGAGTTTATAAGGATGCGCAGGATGCAAAAAGCGGCCGAACTACTCAAAACATACAAATACAACGTTTCGGAAGTATCGTATATGGTCGGTATCAATGATCCTTTCTATTTCAGCAAGTGCTTTAAGGCACAGTTCGGATGTTCACCATCAAAATATCTGAAAAGTTGAATAGGTTGCCATTAATAATTTCACAAAACTCCTTTGATGGTAATATTAATTCGACCAACAATATTGCTCTTGAGTTTTATTCTGTTTGGGTGAACAAATCAAAATGTAGCTGATTCGTTTTCAACACATTAAAACAATTATTTAATTTTGACTGGAAATTTTCTCTGAAAGAAAACCTGACATACAATGACTTGCTAAGGTTATACAACAGTGAGTGTGATGACTCTGACTGGAAAAAGGTACAACTCCCCCTCACGCCTGGAGCATTGAAGGCAAAATTGCTGCAGTTAATCCTTCGGGCAATGATGGTGGTTATTTCCCTGGCGGAGTTGGATGGTATCGTAAATCGATCATGGTCCCTATTACCGACAACCCGATTTGCGCCAATGCCCGATTCCGGAAAGTGCCAATATCCAGCTTTGCAGGGCCTCAACATCCCTGCTTTTCAGGAACTGTTGTAATGTAATTGCCCGTTTACATTTGTTTGGGCCTGCAACACCATGGTTTCCTCCGAATCCACGATTCAAGATGTTTCAACAATATACACTTCACTCCCCCGTCTGCTCCACTATCCAATTGATTACTTCCTTCGACTCCTTGAGGGCCGGCACAATCACCCAGTCGTGAAACATGTCGGGATATTCGAAATAATGATGAGGGATGTTTTGGCTAAGCAACTTCAGGTTCAATGCTTTGGCCTCGGGATGCAACAAGTCGTTGGTGCCTGTGAAAATGCTGATGGTTGCGGAAAAGTGCAGGTCGCCGTATAGCGGACTGACACGGTAATCTTGCAGATCAATGTTACCGGCGTAATTTGATCCTGCAATAGTTAAGCCTTTGCGACTCAGGATATGATCCTTTTTTTCGTACTGCAACTGGTCGGGATTTGTCATCGACACATCCAGCCAGGCAGAAATCAGGAAGATATGTGAAGGTTGCAGGGTTTGTTGTTGCACGATATGCTGTGCAAATGCCAGTGCTAAACCTCCTCCGGCCGAATCGCCGATAAAATATACCTGTCTGAAGTTATCTTTATCAAGCATCGTACTGTACAGCTCCTCCATAAAAGCAAAGGTGTCGACAACTGTATTTTCGGGTGCGAGGGGATAATCGGGCACAATCACTTCGACACCGGTTTTCAGCACAATTTGCTCTACAAGACGCCATTGCTGCCGATTGATATTGAAGCAATATGCGCCACCGTGCAGGTAGAGAATCACTTTTCCGGGCACTGGATTTTGAGCTGCAATCGACCAAACATTTCTCTCATTAATCAGCGTTGTCTGTATTCGAAACTGCTTCAACATCGAAGCCGGAATTTTATTTGCTTCCTTGCTGAAACTGTTTTCAAGAATCATCTTCTCCATTTTCTCCTTGAGTCCGAGCATGGCCATGGCCGAATGAATAATCGCAGAAGTTTTCATAGGCATGTGATGTGATAGCAACTCTGCTTTCTCTCTTTGACAACGAGAATCTTCTTACGAAACTGAAAATCGGCGAGCACCAGTTCGAGCTGCTTTTTCAGCTCATAATTGAAATCTTTTACGCCATCGAAACGGATGTAGGATATATCAAAGGCATTTCCGAAGCTGTGTGCACTAAGGGTAGTGGCATTGATATTGGTTCGTTGCAGCTTTTTCTGACTTTCGATGGTGCGGGTGGTTGAAGTGACCGTAAAAAAATGCTTCGATTGGGTTACATAATCGAAAGTGAGTCCGATTTCTATCAGAATTTGTGCGGCTTCGGGCAGCAAATAAGGCGTTCCGTGTTGCTGATCCCTTAGTATGTAACCTTTGGCATTTTTTACCTGCACCAAACGACCGAGACTTTTAAGTCGTTCCAACTCCTCATCGTCATTGATACCACCCGGAATTTTATGTTCTGAGGCCTCAAGATGCAACGAATAGGGATGGTCGTTGCGTAGTTTGCGGGGTTCAGGTATGATGATTACATACTCCGGATACTTCTGAGTTTCAAAAAAGCGGCACCACCATCCACTGTGATTTTTAATCACATACAAACCCATCAATAAAACCAACACCAATCCGGCCACAAACACCCACCACTCAATTCGCTTTTTCCTTTTTTTCTTCCTTTTCATTTATTTTGAGTGTAATTATGGTCGAATCAGTTTAACACATGTCATAAAAATACTTAGCGTAATAATCATTTGACAATCATCAAAACAGTTGCGTTATTATTCGGCTATGACCATGAAACAGTATATCTTTAAAGCTGACATACAATCAGTTACAATGAAAACAATGTATTCCGGGGTCTTCTGCAAAAGTAATGAATTTACCTCAGTTTTAAAAGGAACTATTCATAAAAAAATATGAATTTAGCCCTGATAAAACTTCTCAGCCAGTTAATTTGGACCTTGACCAAGGTTAACGTTGGGTTTTGAAAAGCTTTTGGCTTGAGTAAATATTTCTTTCTGTTGGGCATACCTTTTCTTCATCTTTTAGCACCAACAGGCCAAACCTATCAGAATGCCCAATAACCGCAAAATGGCACCATGTTTTTTAAATACAGACTTACATTCATTGCACCGGCGTTGTTAAGTGCTGGTTTTCAGCCAAATATCGATATGCTAAAAATATTGCAATGTGATTAAAACACATAGTTAAAAATACTGCCATTGCCTTAGCAATTGATAAAAAAGCAGCAAACTGTCAAACAAATGAAATATCATCAATTTTTAACTGCTTAAATTTCTGGATTTTATCATTTTATTCCTTTTTTTTCCAAAAAAAACTTGCATATTACAAATCTGTTTATAAT
>CAYGJI010000037.1:14272-26011 GCA_964350125.1 uncultured Paludibacter sp.
GTTTATAATTTTGCTTGATGAAAAATGACAGTATTGAAAAACTCTTTTCACAAATCGGGTATTTACGTTTATTTGTATTACTTTCGTAGTCCGAATTCAAGAAGCCGTTGTATATGACAACCCATTCAGAACTGGCTGGTCAACTGAAGAAGTATTTTGGTTTCGATTCCTTCAAAGGGAATCAGGAAGCTATTATTCAAAATGTACTTGACCAGCGCGACACATTTGTACTAATGCCCACAGGAGGCGGTAAATCTTTGTGTTACCAGCTCCCGTCTCTGTTGATGGAGGGCACTGCTATTGTGATTTCGCCACTGATTGCCCTGATGAAAAATCAGGTGGATGCCATGCGCAATTTCAGCGAAGAGGACGGCATTGCACACTTCATGAATTCATCGCTTAACCGGCAGGCCATCGATGTTGTGAAAGCCGATATTGTATCGGGCAAAACCAAATTGTTGTACGTGGCTCCCGAATCGCTGACGAAAGAGGAGAATATCGAATTTCTGAAAAATATTAAAATTTCCTTTTATGCGGTGGATGAAGCACATTGTATTTCTGAATGGGGTCATGACTTCAGGCCTGAATACCGGCGCATACGCCCAATAATCAACGACATAGGTTCGGCACCACTGATAGCACTTACAGCTACGGCAACACCCAAGGTACAGCACGACATCCAGAAAAATCTGGGTATGCTGGGTTCTACGGTTTACAAATCATCGTTTAACCGTGAAAACCTTTATTATGAAGTTAAACACAAATCCAACAATGTTGAAAAGGAAATTATTAAATACATCAGGGCTCAGCACGGAAAGTCGGGCATTATTTATTGCCTGAGCCGTAAAAAAGTAGAAGAGTTGGCCGAAACACTGAAAGTAAATGGCATTTCGGTACTACCTTACCATGCTGGAATGGATTCATTAGTAAGAACCGACAATCAGGATCGATTCCTGATGGAAAAAGTACAGGTAATTGTGGCTACCATCGCATTCGGCATGGGCATCGATAAACCCGACGTACGTTACGTGATTCATTACGATATGCCAAAAAGCCTGGAGGGCTACTACCAGGAAACTGGTCGGAGCGGACGCGATGGTGGCGAAGGGCAGTGTATCGCCTACTATGCGTACAAAGACCTTGATAAACTGCGGAAATTTATGCAGGGCAAAGCCGTTGCCGAACAGGAAATCGGCAACCAGCTCCTGCTCGAAACACAAGCTTATGCCGAATCATCGGTTTGCCGGAGAAAACTATTGCTTCACTATTTTGGTGAAGATTATATACATGATAATTGTGGGAGTTGTGACAATTGTATGAAACCAAAAAAGACAGTAGAAGGACAGGAGTTGTTGTGCCTGATTATGGAGACTATCCTGAGCGTAAGAGAAAAATTTAAGGCTGAGCATATCGTGGATATTCTCAAAGGGAACGAAACTTCCCATGTAAAATCCTATCAGCATGATGAACAGGAGAATTTTGCAGCAGCTTCTGATGAAGACGAACGCTTCCTGCAGGCTATCATTCGTCAGGCGATGATCGCGGGGTTTATTTCCAAAGATATTGAAAACTACGGACTACTCAGGATAACGCCTGCCGGAAGAACATACATGGCAAAACCAACCACTTTCGCGGTAGTAAAAGACAATGATTTTGAAGATGAAGACGATGATCCGGGTGTTAAAAGTTCCGGTGGCACCTGTGCTGCCGATGATGTACTTTTCTCTATTTTAAAGGATTTAAGAAAAAAATTATCGAAGAAATTAGAAGTACCTCCCTTTGTAATCTTTCAGGACCCATCGCTCGAAGCCATGGCAACCACCTACCCCATCACCATGGATGAACTTCAGAATATTCCGGGAGTAGGTGCAGGCAAAGCCAAAAGATACGGTGAGGAATTTCTGAAACTGATTAAGGAGCATGTGAGGGAAAATGAAATCACCCGCCCCGAAGATCTGCGCGTTCGTACCGTAGCCAATAAATCCAAACTGAAAGTATCAATTATTCAGTCCATCGACCGGAAAATTGCACTCGATGATGTGGCCATTTCCAAAGGGCTTGATATGAATGAATTGCTCGATGAAATTGAAGCCATTGTATATTCGGGGACCAAAATTAACATCGATTATTTCCTCAATGAGGTCATGGAACCCGATCATATTGGTGAAATTTTCGATTATTTCAAAACTGCTGAAACCGATAAAGTCGATGCAGCGTTGCGAGTGCTGGGTGAAGACGATTTCAAAGATATTGAAATCAGATTAGTCCGCATTAAATTCTTATCTGAAATTGGCAATTAAACCTTTCAGCTTGCTGATAGTCTGAACTTGCGAAACTTCCTGAATTCCCGGGTCGATTTTCCAAAATCTGCCCGGGTTTTTTTTGACCCTTAAATGATTGTTGCCCTCATGAAGAAACCGCATTGTCTGTTTTTGCTGACAATATTAATTTCACTGTGCCATACACAGGCACAGGATATGACCAAAACCATTGCCACCCGTTTTTCGAAAATGTGGTTTCACGCACCACAGGAAAAAGTATATCTGCACACCGACAAAGCATATTACAGCGCAGGAGAAGATATTTGGTTTAGTGCACATTTGGTGAATGCTACCACCCACAAACCCGATACCCGCAGCCGTTTTGTGTATGTGGAGCTTATAGACAGAGCCGATTCCGTGCTAACGCGCATCAAACTGAAAAGAGAAAATAACGGATTTGCCGGAAAAATGGCCATACCCGCTGAACTGGCAGCCGACGAATATATACTCAGGGCATACACTTACTGGATGCAAAATGCGGGGTTCGATTTTTTCTTTTATAAAAAAATCATGATCGGAAATCAAATCGACGATCGCATTAAAATGGATTATAGCTTTGGAACTCCTGCCAATGGTTCGATACCCCTGACTCTCACGTTTACGAACACTTTCGGCTTTCCGATAAGCGAAAAACCCGTATCAGTCAGTCGAGCTAAAGCCCGCCGCCGTGCCGCGAGTAAAATAACTGATAAATCGGGAAAGATAAATATCGAAATTCCTTTTGACAGCACCTTAAGAAATCAGTCGAAAATCATTGAAGTATCGATGAATCAACCCGGCCTCCGCTTCAAACGAAAAATTACACCGCCCAACCCAACCGGCAGTTTCGATATTCAGTTCTTTCCCGAGAGCGGTGTATTGCTCGACAATCAGCTACAAACCATTGGTTTCAAAGCTATTGGAAGCAACGGTCTCTCTGTCGATATCGAAGGAAAGCTATTTAACAATCAGAATGAGGAGTTGGGATTTTTCCGTTCGATACACAAAGGCATGGGTAAATTGGTATTGAGGACATTGCCGGGCGAAGCGTATTATGCCCTGGTAAAAACCGCTGAGGGTTTTGAGAAGAAAGTGCAATTACCCGCTACCAGCAGCAATGGCATTGTGTTGCATATTACATCAAACCGTGGACGCAGTTTTTATCAACTTTTTAATCAATCGCCACTACCCAACGATTCGCTTTATCTTATGATTCATTCGAGGGGGGTGATTTACCTTGTATTACCTCTAATTCACGCAGAAGGACAATTTTCTGAGAATTTTCTACCTGCCGGAATTTGCTCCTTTTCGGTGATCGATTCGCAGGGAAACACTTATTGTGAGCGACTCCATTTTATTCGTAACTTCAGTTTGCCATCTGTGGATATGCAAACCAACAAAAGCACATACGGCAAGCGCGAAGCCGTTGAACTCAATTTCAGCTTGCGTAAACCCGACCATTCGCCGCTGGTGGGAAATTTCTCGTTGAGTGTTACCGACAATATACTGGTGCAGCGCGATTCACTCAACGATAACATCCTGACTTACCTTCTTCTGAGCTCCGACTTGAAAGGATATGTTGAAAATCCACAGGAATATTTCAAAGATAACAGCCCGGCTACGCGTGAAAAGACAGATGTGTTGATGCTGACCCAGGGCTGGCGTCGTTTCAACACTGCTGATGTACTGAAAGCAAGCTATCCTCAAAACGAATTTTACATGGAAATCGGGCAAACAATCTCTGGGAAAGTGCTGAATCTGTTTAACAAACCTGCCAAAAACAATGATATCATCCTGTTGAGCGGTTACAAAAACTTCATCAGCACGACAAAAACCGATACTGCCGGGCAGTTTTTATTCGACGGATTTGAATTCCCCGACAGCACCAACATCATCCTTAAAGCCAAATCCAAAACCAAAGTAGTAGATGTGGAAATTATCCCGGATCCCGATCGTTTTCCTTTGCCTTACAATAAATTAGCACTTCAACCGGCCCGTCCCGACAAATTGGTAAGAGATGAATATCTGCAACACAGCAAAGAAAAGTATTATACTGAAGGAGGCATGATGGTAGTAAATCTTGATGAGTTTACAGTGAGTGCCGAAGCTAAAACAGCTTCGAACGATTATTTCTATTCCGGCATGGCCGATCATCAGTTCTCAGGAGAAAAGCTTGAAGAAATGACCGGCCAGCAGATTTTTGATATCATCTCTCGCTTCCCCGGTGTTCAGGTTAATGGAGATGAAATATCGATCCGCGGAGGGGGCACACCTTTGTTTGTGATTGACGGTATCGAAACTTCTGCCATAGAAGATGTAAAATACCTGAATGTGTCCGATATTGAAGATATTTCGCTTTTCAGAGGTCCTTCAGCTTCCATTTTTGGTTCGCGGGGTGGAAACGGTGTCATTGCCATTGCATTGAAAAGAGGCACTGTAAACCAACGACCTACGCCTCCGAGCCTGGCTCATATACAGCCACTTGGATTTCAAAAACCTGCATTCTTTTATGTTCCTAAATATGAAGTGGACAGCATGTTGAAATCAAGCACTCCCGATTTGAGAACCACCATTTACTGGCAACCCCTGGTATTGACAAACGAGCTGGGAAATGTACGAATTCAGTTCTACACTGCCGACAAAGCCAATCATTATCAGGTGGAGCTTGAGGGAGTTGGCAAAGATGGTGAAATTTGCAGATTTACTGCTATCCTTCGCAGAGAATAATAATCAGCGAATTAACTCGCCTGATTTCATTTTTTCGGGTGACTGTATAGCTTTCCGTGGTCTTACAGGCAGCCGGCCTTTTTCGATGCTATCGTTGGTCTGAACCTGTTTTGAGGGCAGTGTATCCTTCATTAACTGTAAACTGTCGAGTCGGTTTCTCAAACTATCCTGCCACAATGGTACATATTGGCGAAAAAGACCAATGCTGTCGATGCGCACCGCCGCTTTCTTTCCGTAAGCAGCCCCTGCCATAAAAACACCTGAAAGTGAATCAACGCGTTCATCTCTGAAAGCAGGTATGCGGAACGAATAACGACGCAACATACTATCGTTTTTCAACGATCTTGCTATTGTATCAACCCTGCCATCAGCATAGTGAAGTCGAAATACAGCATATGGACTTTGAGTTGTATCTGTAGGACTGATTCTGATGCGGAAATGCCACCAATACACATCGCGGATCATCAGGGCGGGGTCTTTGATTGTGAATTTCATCTTTTTGCGAAGGGTATCCTGCATCACAATCAACGAATCGGCCCTGTACCACATACTATATTGATAAGGCTTATACAGTATAGAATCAGGAATATACTTTCGGTATTTACCATCGAGCACCTCCTGATTAAGCACATTCAAATCGCTGATTACCCTGTTGTATATACGCTCAAAAATCTTAGGATTGCGTGTATAATAAACGAGAGAGGAGTCGAAAACTGCACGGCTGATCAGGTGTTTGCGAAAAAGAGCTTCGTAATAATACACCTGCTCTCTTTCGGTGAGAGGCGGTTGTTTAATACTGAAAATGCCTTCGAGCAGATGAATATCAACCAACACTTTGCGCATCTTACTCCTGCCAAGTATTTCTGCTTCATCGCGTTGACATGAAGTAATAAGCAACAGCAGGAAAATGGTTATTGCAAACAGAATCAGTTTATGAACCCTGATTTTCAGCATCCTTCACTTTCTTTTTCGATTCGAGATGTTCATTAAGATCCTTGCGGAAAAACAGGAGTATGATAACTGCAGAAACAGTTATGGCTGAGTCGGCAACGTTGAATACCGGGCTAAAAAACAACGTTTCACCGGCAGCGTTTTTAATCAGCGGAAAATAAAACATATCCACCACATTACCATAAAACAAGGGTGCGTATCCACCTTCTACAGGCATAAATTCGGCCACTCGCCCCCAACTGTCGGAAAATATCACACCATAAAACACCGAATCTAAAATATTTCCCGCAGCACCGGCAAGCAAAAGCGAAACCGAAAGGATAAATCCCTGTCTTGCTCCCTTTTTGATCAGGGTTATGACAAACCAAATAAGGCCTGACACTGCAAAAATTCTGAAAATTGTCAGGAACAACTTTCCCACAATTTCCAAGCCGAAAGCCATCCCCCTGTTTTCGATAAAATAAATCTGGAACCAGTCGAACACATGAACCGACTCACCAAGAGAGAAATTCAGTTTGATGTAGAATTTGCTCACCTGATCGACTAAAAGCAGCAGGAAAATTAGCAGCAACGATTTTTTGGCAACCGACATTTGTATTATGTTTTTGAACAGCAATTCGACAAAAGAGCCCGTTGAAAGTCCGATTTGCCGAATTGCTTAAGTTATAGGAAGAAAATATTGTCGTTATTTTGAAAAACTATTTTGAAATTGATTTTGAAATTGAATGAGGGAGATTAGCGGGCTAAACAACCGAATGAAAGCACAAAAGAAGTTCAAAAGAGTATCAAAGATTTATTTTTGTTACTTGAAATTCTTATAAAATGTGACATTTATTTTCCTGTTACTAGATGCCTGTTTTCAAATTATTTCTTTTGATTTTTCGCCTCAATACTCAATGTGGCATGAGGCACTGCTCGTAATCTCTCCTTCGGGATTAGCTTACCCGTTTCACGACATATTCCGTAGGTTTTATTTTCAATACGAATCTGTGCAGCTTGTAAGTGCTGAATAAATTTCATCTGGCGCTGAGCCAATCGTCCCGATTCCTCTTTCGAAAGTGTAGCTGCACCTTCTTCAAGTACCTTGAAAGTTGGCGAAGTATCCATTACATCATTTCCGTCGAGATTGGTCAGCCCGTTTCTCAGCATCTCATAGTCCTTCTGTGCCTTATCTAGTTTGTCCAGAATTATCTTCCGGAACTCTTCCAGTTCGGCATCTGTGTATCTTGTTTTCTCTTCCATAACTAATCCTTTTTAAATTGTTCAATGAAAATGTTATCCGGCATTAATTTTTTTTGCGAATATACGATATTTGTTTTAGTTGGGCAATATGTTTCAATTTGATTTACTCAGTTCATTAAAACACAGTCGTTGCCACCCTTTTAACACTTTGCACGGCCATCATGCTGTAAAAATGGATGCTTGGCACCCCGTGTGTTATCAGGTCTTTAGCCTGTTGTGTACACCATTCTACCCCAACTTCCACCGATTCGGCATCACTTTTACATGCCCTCAGTTCAGCAGCAAATTCTTCCGGAATATCAGTATGAAATATTTTTGGCAAAACAGTCAGTTGATTCATCAGCGTTATGGGTTTAATTCCGGGTATAATGGGCACGGTAATTCCTGCAGCACGGCATTTCTCCACGAAATCGAAGTACTTGTTGTTATCGAAAAACATTTGGGTGACGAGATATTCGGCTCCCTGCTCGACTTTGAGAAGCGCATATTTTATATCCGAATCAAGATTTGGCGCTTCTTCGTGCTTTTCAGGATAGCAAGCCATGCCGTATGAGAAAGGCACACCTTTCGATTTTCGTTCGCTGCCATCAAGAAAAAAGCCGCGGTTAAACTCATTCACCTGTAACTGCAATTCAGTGGCAAACCGGTGTCCTGTAGGATTAAACTCCTTCTCGTGCTTGCCTTTATCGCCACGCAGCAGCAGCAAATCGGTAATTCCCAGAAACTGCAGGTCAATAAGCGCATACTCGATTTCTTCGCGGGTAAAACCACTGCAAATGATGTGAGGGACCACCGGAATTTTATACTTGTTTTGAATTGCTGCAGCGATGGCTACAGTACCCGGACGATGTCGTTCGGCTACCCGTTCAAACAATCCTCCGGCTGTCTCTCTGTACACCAGCTCACTTCTATGCGTTGTGATGTTGATATATTTGGGATCAAATTCGCGCAATGTGTCGATGGTACGATATACCGTTTCGATGCCGTTACCTTTCAGCGGGGGCAATAACTCGAAGGAAAAAGCCGTTTGGCCGGTTGATTTAATTCTTTCTACTACGCTCATTTTGAAAATAATTATGCCTTTATTGAATACTGCACTTCCTGAAGTTAAAGGGGCACAGGGATGTTATTTCTAATACTCCGGAAATTAACAATTTCAATCTTTAAAAGTGCGCAAAGATACAAAATTTTAATTATGAACCTTTCAATGTGGTTGTTCAGATGCTCATATTTCTCTATATTTGGCCAATAGAATTATCTTCATTTGATTTGGCATTAACGTTGTTTTTAAATTCTATTCTGAAAATATGCGTTGGTTAACCATCTTATTGTGTGCTCTTTGCTCCTGTAATTTATCATTGCAAACTTCCAGCAAAAGGGTGTTTTTTGTTGGCAACAGTTATACTGCCTGGTACAGTTTACCCGAAGTTCTGAGGGTGTTAGCAAGATCAACCGGCGATACGCTTTATTACGATAGCAATTTGATTGGAGGCAACTCGCTGTGCCGACTGGCCGGTGGTGTGTACCTACATGGGCATGGACAGTTTGAACAGTTAGCGCTACCAGATGCTGGCTGACACCCATCGCACTGATGTTACTCCGGTGGGAGCCGTATGGCGCTATATCAGAGAGCATTATCCTCACATCCTACGAATTACCATGTATCGAGAACAAACTCACCGTTATCAAACTCACCGACCACTTGCAATTGAATATCGCCGAAACTGCATTCAACGAATACCGCATCCTCGACCTTTCGGGTAAAATAGTTGATTCCGGAGAAAATCCGCCTCATGGAAAAATACCAGTAAAAAAATATCCTCTGGTTTTTATCTGTTGATAATCGTTTCCTACAAAAAACCCGCGTATTTCAGTAAATTTACCAGTTAAAAACTGACCTAAAAAGTCCTTAATCTCATTTTTTTGAACTATATTTGTAGGCTTTTTATGAAAGCAGGAATGGCACCCTGATAGCCGCTGTGTGAAACACAAAAATATCAACTAAAATACTGAAAAATAAATATTTGAACTAATGATGAGCGAAGAAGAAAAATTGCAGAGCAGTGCGTCGTACGGTGCGAGCAGCATTCAGGTACTCGAAGGTTTAGAAGCTGTACGCAAACGCCCGGCCATGTACATCGGCGATATCAGCATGAAAGGCCTCCACCACCTGGTGTATGAGGTAGTTGATAACTCCATCGACGAGGCGCTGGCTGGTCACTGCGATAGAATTAACGTAATAATCAACGAAGATAATTCTATTACTGTAGTGGACAATGGTCGCGGAATTCCTGTGGATATACATGAAAAAGAAGGCCGTTCGGCCCTTGAAGTGGTAATGACCGTGCTGCATGCCGGAGGCAAGTTCGACAAAGACAGCTATAAGGTTTCCGGAGGTTTGCACGGTGTAGGTGTTTCGTGTGTAAACGCGCTCTCGACCAATCTGAAGGTAGAGGTGTGCCGCAATGGAAAACAATACGTTCAGGAATACTCCAAAGGTGCCCCACTGTATGATGTAAAAGAAGTAGGGAACTCCAATAATCGTGGTACTACAGTTACTTTCCTGCCCGACGATACCATCTTTACAGAAACGGTTTACCGATACGAAATTTTATCGAACCGCCTGCGCGAACTTGCATATCTCAATGCAGGTATTACCCTGACACTCACCGACAACAGACATCAGCTTGAAGATGGAAATTTTAAATCGGAGACATTCCTGTCGGAAGAAGGATTGAAGGAGTTTGTGGAATATATCGACGAGGCACGTGAAAAACTGATTGATAATATTATCCACATCTCCACCGAAAAGAATGGTACGCCCGTGGAAATCGCGATGACTTACAACACTTCGTACAACGAGAATGTACATTCGTACGTGAATAACATCAACACCATTGAAGGAGGTACTCACTTAGCCGGCTTCCGTCGCGGACTGACACGTACGCTGAAGAAATATGCGGAAGACAGCAAAATGCTCGAAAAAGTGAAGGTGGAAATAAGTGGCGACGACTTCAGGGAAGGACTTACTGCTGTGATTTCAATCAAAGTAGCTGAACCTCAGTTCGAAGGACAAACAAAAACCAAACTCGGAAACAACGAAGTGATGGGTTCGGTGGAAATGGCTGTGAGTGAGGCGCTTGGTAATTATCTTGAAGAAAATCCCAAATCAGCCAAAATCATCGTCGAAAAAGTAATTCTTGCTGCAACCGCCCGTGCCGCTGCCCGCAAAGCACGCGAAATGGTACAACGTAAATCTCCTTTGTCGGGTGGTGGCCTGCCGGGCAAACTGGCCGACTGTGCCGAAAGAGATCCTGCAAAATGCGAACTTTTCCTCGTCGAAGGTGATTCAGCAGGCGGTACAGCCAAACAGGGCCGCAGCCGTCAGTTTCAGGCAATTCTTCCCCTGCGTGGAAAAATTCTGAATGTAGAAAAAGCAATGCCACACAAAGTGCTCGAAAGTGAGGAAATCCGAAATATATATACCGGACTCGGGGTTAGCATAGGTACCGAAGATGATAGCAAAGCGCTGAATTTGGCCAAACTGCGCTATCACAAGGTAATCATCATGACCGATGCCGACGTGGATGGCAGTCATATTGCTACCCTGATTATGACATTTTTCTTCCGCCATATGAAAGAGCTCATCGAACAGGGTTATCTGTATATCGCTACTCCCCCACTATACCTTTGTAAAAAAGGAAAAATTGAAGAATATTGCTGGAACGATCAGCAGCGTCAGGCTTTCATCGACAGATATGGTAGTGGCAACGAAGGTTCTGTTCATACCCAACGCTACAAAGGTTTGGGAGAGATGAACGAAATACAGCTTTGGGAAACAACCATGAATCCCGAAAAACGTACTTTGCGTCAGGTAACCATCGATAATGCAGCCACCGCCGACCATATTTTCTCCATGCTTATGGGCGATGATGTGGCTCCCCGCAGGCAGTTTATAGAGGAAAATGCTACTTATGCCAAGATTGATGCGTGATTTTTCAATCACATAAGTCACATAGTTCAATGAATTTGAAGTGGAAGAAAATATTCGGTATTCTTACTCCGACCCGGCGGTTTGAGCGGCTCGAAGCTGCTTTTCTGTCGGCGAGCAGTCGGGGTGCCGGTGATGCACTTCCATCTTCTGTTAGCGATTACCGCAAGCTCAGCCTCGAACTGAAATTTGCCGGCAGTCAGCAAAAGAAAACCATTGAACAAAAACTAAAAACACTCTACAGGGATGAAAATGTAAAAGCATACATCCGCGGGAACAGCGGTAATCAAAAACGCTTCAGGGATTTCAGGCTGACATTCAGAGAAGAATTTAACGCGGGAACCGGCAACTGGAAACCCGGTTTCTACTTCCCGGATGAAAGACTGAAAAACAACTATTCCTTTCACAATGAGAAACAGCGGAATAATGAAGGCAACAACACCTTTTTCCGCAATGGTGCCATGCAGATTTTTACCCGGCGTGAGATTTCGGAGGGATTGGCCTGGCACCCGCAGAAGGGTTTCATTT
>CAYGJI010000037.1:26111-27551 GCA_964350125.1 uncultured Paludibacter sp.
ATTAATCCTGCTGAATATCATATTTATTCGCTCGAATGGACACGCAATGAGATGATCTGGTCGATCAATAATCTCGAGATTTTCCGAACAACATTCAACATTCCCTGGCAACCGATGCATTTGGCTTTCAACTCTTTCATCCCGCAGCACATGCAGGGCGACGAAGGATTAATGGAAGTGGATTGGGTGCGGGTTTATCAGCATCAATCATGACAAAAGAGATAAGCATCGGCAAAGATGTTATTGTGGGAGGCAACCGGCCGTTTGTGCTGATTGCAGGTCCGTGTGCCATCGAATCAGAGAGTATGACCATGGAAATTGCTTCTTCCCTGAAGGCTATTTGTGGACGACTCAACATTCCTTTCATCTTTAAATCTTCCTTTGACAAAGCCAACCGCACTTCGCTTACCGCAGCCCGTGGTGTGGGTATCGACGAAGGTTTGCGCATCCTGAAAAGGGTAAAAGACGAGTTGCAGGTACCGGTAATCACCGACGTGCATGAGAGTTATCAATGTGCCAAAGTAGCTGAAGTGGCTGATATACTGCAAATTCCGGCTTTCTTATCACGACAAACCGATTTATTGCTGGCGGCAGCACATACCCGAAAAGTGGTTCATGTTAAAAAAGCCCAGTTCATGGCACCAGGTGATATGCGCAATGTGGTGAATAAAATGATTGCCGCCGGCAACAACAATATCATGCTTGGCGAACGTGGCACGTGTTTCGGCTACAACAATCTGGTAGTAGATATGACAGGCCTGGTGGAGATGCGGCAATTTGGATTTCCGGTGGTGTTTGATGCCACGCATTCGGTGCAAAAACCAGGCGGACAAGGCACTTCGACCGGAGGTAACCGCGCCATGGTTCCGCCACTGATGCGAGCCGCTTTGGCCGTGGGTGTCGATGCCATATTTGCAGAAGTACATCCCGACCCCGATCATGCCTTTTCTGATGGGCCCAACCAACTGTATCTTTCTTCGGTTGAGGAAATTCTGAAACAGGCTATCAGCATTGACCGGATAGCCAAAGAAATTCTGAAACAGGATAAACCTGCTGAAATTCCCGTTACTATTCCTTCAAAAGATGTTTTCAGAGAAAAAGCAGATAAAATCAGGCTTTTCCTGACCGATGTGGATGGTGTGCTGACCGATTCGGGGATGTATTACTCGAACGATGGGATGGAAACCAAGAAATTCAATGCACACGACGGGATGGGAATGCAACTCATCCGCCGCAGGGGAATCAAGGTCGGGTTTGTTACTTCAGAAAACACCGAAATTGTGCGTAACCGATTCAACAAACTGAAACTGAATTATTTGTATCAGGGCAGTCGCGAAGGCGGAAAATTAGCTACTGCGCTCGAAATATGCGAACTTGAAGGCATAGGGCTCGATGAAGTAGCTTACATTGGCGACGACCTCAACTGCAAAGAATTACTAC
>CAYGJI010000038.1:0-27174 GCA_964350125.1 uncultured Paludibacter sp.
CAAAGACCTATTTTTCAACTATTTATATCGATTCCTTAACTTAACGACATTGATAGATAATCGGGAATTATTCGATTATCTATTCAGAATTTACTATGACTTGCTGCCCCTCGCCGGGCAGTTTCTTTTTCACCAATTCCTAATACTTCATCAGTTTAATCGCTTAATTTCAATGCAAAATCTATTTTCCCTCATTTCGCTTAACATCCTTTAATCCCCACACCCCTTTTTTCAACCTTTTTCACCATTTTGCAAGCTCTGTATTGCAGAGTGGCAATTTTTACCACTTATCTGTCAATTATTTTACAAATATTTTTATTCTATAACGATTTGTGACGGTAAAAGTGGTGATTGTTGCACATGGGGTTGCTATGCATGGAATAAATTTGTTGCGGATAATTAGGCTGTTAAATTTCTTACAAGAAATTAAATAATTACAACAAAACAATTAATAATGAAAGCTATGACAAATCACAACAAACAACCAGATGCCGGAAAGCGGCAAGAATTAACCGATTTATTTTGGAAACTGTACTCGTTGGTGGGCAATGAGAGGGGAAAAAAAATTTGATATTTAAAAGGAGCAATCATGAAAAATAATGAATTTATCAATGAATTTAGACGGACAAATATAATTTTGTTAATATTTGCAATTACAGTATCATTTGTGACTTTATCTTATGGTCAGTACACAAATGCATATACCATTGGTTGGGAGAATTCTGAAACTAACTGGGGGGGGAGTAACACAAGTAGTAGAGCAGTTGTAACAACTGATGTTTATTCTGGAACTTCTGCTATGTATGGCACAGGTAACTCAGGTAATGGACGACGTTTTACTTCCCCAGCTATAACAACAGATGCAAATACAACTTACTACGCAATTTATTGGGTTAAATCAAGTTTAGCAAGTACTTTTGGTACTGGTTGGGGTGCTGCTGCAGGTTCATATCCTACAAATTTAACAGCAAACATTTGGACTCGAGTTACTAGTGAATATCATCAAGGTACATCAGCTTCGACTAAAACTCTAAATCCAACTTGGACTTTAACTGCAAATACAACTTTGTTAGTAGATAATGTTATAGTATATAAAGTTCTAACTAGTAGTGCTGTAGGTGTTGATGTTACCAAGCCTGGAAATGTTACAAGTGCTACAGGAACGAACACAGGTGGTTTGTCATGGTTAAATGGTTCTGATTCAGGAACTGGTGCAACAGGGATTCAAAATACATTAATTTTCAAAAGAACAGCAGGTTCAAATAATTCAAATGATTTAATTGTAAAAGATCAATCACCCTATGCCGCTTCAAATGTTGTTGGAAATTGGACAATACAAAGTATTTCAGTTCCTCCATCTGCAACATCTTATAATACAGGAACTTTTAATGTTGGTGATGAATATGCAATTGTTCATAGAGATCTTGCATATAATTATTCTGTACCAGTTTATGTTGCAATTACTTCTGGGTGTACACCTGACGACCAAACAATAACTTCAGCGACAAGTGTTTGTGCTAATTCAACTGGAAATACTGCCTCAGTACCTGTAAGTGCAGGTGGTTCTTATGCATGGTCGATTACAGGAGGCACCATATCATCCGGTAGTGGAACAAACAGTATTACTTACACAGCTGGAGCAAGTGGTAATGTTGTTTTAAATTGTATTGTAACTACTTCAGGAGGCTGCGCGAGTGCAGGTGGTCAGAATAAAACAATTACAATTAATCCCGCCACCACCATTTCCTCTCAATCCACAGCCACCCAAACAAAATTTGCAGGTGAGTCATTTAATCCAATGACTGTAACAGCTTCAGGAACCGGAACTTTGAGTTATCAATGGAAAAGCAGCGACGATAATGCTACAAATACCCCCGGAGATGATGTGAACGTTGGAACCAACAGTAACAGTTTCACTCCTTCGTCAGCCTCGGCAGGGACTAAATATTATTATTGTGTGGTTACAGGCGATTGCGGAACGGCAACCAGTGCTGTTTCAGGTGCAATAATTACCAATAATATAGTACCTACAGTGGCTTTAACCTCGGGCTCAAATTCAACTTCAGTTAATGTAAATGCAGCCATGACATCGGCAGTATATACTTACAGTTATGTGGGCGATGATGCCAATGTGTCAGCTGAATGGTATACCGATGGTACATACTTATCAACAACTTCGGCACCTTCAGGATTATCAATCACCAGAAATGCTGAAGCAAATACAGTAACCGTAAGTGGCACACCGACAAATGGTGTTTATGGAACGCTTTACTATAAGATTATTGTAAATGAAACAAATGGAAATTATATTGAGGGTACAATCACTGTAAATGTGCCCACTCCTACAGTTACATTTACATCTGCCGCAGGCACTAATGCTCAAACCAGAAAGGCGGGTAGTGCAATTACAAATATTACTTATACTGTTACTAATGCTTCCGGTGCGACAGTTTCGGGTTTACCAACAGGTCTAAGCGGATCTTATGATAACGGTACTTTTACCATTTCAGGAACCATTGATAATGCAGCTACATTAGGTACTGCTAATTATACTGTTGCAGCCACTCCTTATACCGGTTTTGGTGGAGGTGGTGTAACTGCAAGTGGAAGTGTGGTGGTGAAATCAGCTACAGCGAAAGAGATTTGTTATTTAGTTGTATCAGGTGTATCAGCCAATGATACTCAAATATACCCCAACCTGAATTCAAATACAAATTATATAGTAACATTACGAAATGTGGTTTCCCCTGCACCCGCACCATCAGTTTATGACACGTATGATTTGATAATTCTTACAGAAATTGTTCAGGGCGATCATGTTGAAGCCTTAGCGTTAAAGAATGTAAATAAGCCAATTTTGAGTTTCAAGGCATTTACTTATACATCACCTGGCCGTTGGGCATGGGGTACACCAAATAATGGCAGGCAACTTGTTACGGGTACAGTTACAATAAAGCAACCAAATCACCCCATTTTCTCAGGTATATCATTAAATAATGGAACATTAGATGTCTTAACAGGGATGAATGGTACTTCAAATGGTATTCAGGTGGTCGATGTCACTGTTTCAGGAGGTATAACAGTTGCAACAGCTCCAAAAACTACACCATTTGATATGGCAACTGCAATACATGATGTGCCCGGATCGGTGAGAGGCGCGGGGATTACTTCCCGATATATTCTTATTCCTATTGCAAATGCAAATTATAATCAAGTCACTGCAAATGGATTAACACTGATTAACAACGCCATCAACTACCTCATCAACGGAGAGCAATACGTTGCTGAGCCAATCCATTTCCGTTCAAGAGCAACCGGCAACTGGGCAAGTACTACTTTATGGGATTCATCACCGGATAATACCCATTGGGGTCAGCATGTGGAAGCACCAACCAGTAACTCTGCTAATTCTGTTGCAATCCAATCAGGCCACACCATAACTGTAGCTGCCAACGCATCCGCTTCAGCATTGAACGTGAAACCAACTGCAAATCTCACCATTAATGCAGTCAATACACTTACAGTAACAGGTAATATTACCCTTGAAAGTAGTACTGTTGGAACAGGAACTTTAATAAATAATGGTACGTTAACTGTATCCGGCACCGCCTCCGTACAACAACACCTCACCTCCGGTCGCAATTGGTATTTCGCCTCGCCGGTGAGCAACGCCACCAGCAATGTAATTAAAGGCACTGCGGGCAATCAGCTTTGGGAGCGCAACGTGGCCGGTAATAGTTGGTCGGAAATAGCCGGCACAACTGCTGATTTAACTCCCGCCCGTGGATATATAGCTAAAGTTGCTCAAACAGGGGTAGTTACATTCACAGGCACATTAAACAACGGTCAGGTTCAGTATCCGATCATCCGACATGGAGTTGCCAGTGGCCAGTTCCATTTGGTAGGTAATCCGTATGCATCCTATCTCGACTGGCAGTCGGTGGTTACAGCCAACCCCAATGTGATGTCTACGATGTGGTTCAGAACAACAACGGCTACCAATGCGTATATGTTTGCAACTGTGCTGATGAGCGATGGAATACCAATTGTTGCTGCACCAAACGCATCAACAACAGTAACCAAGTTTATTCCACCCATGCAGGGTTTCTGGGTAAGAATCAACGATGGTGTTACTGAAGGGATTAACTTCACAGTTAACAACACGATGCGCTCTCATGCCGACCAATCGGGCAACCGTTTCAAAGCACCTGCTACTCAGCATCAGTTGCTGCGTTTGGAAATCTCCAATGGCACCAACAACGATGAAGCAGTATTGTATTTCAGTGGCAATGCCTCCGATGCCTTCGATCGCTACGACTCTCCCAAGATGTTCAACAACAACGCAGCTATTCCTGAAATCTACACCCGCGCCGGCAATGAACGCCTGGTAATCAATGGAATGAACGGCTACAACTTCAACACCATGATTGCGCTTGGATTCAATACCGGCCAGGTTGGCAGCTTTACGATTCGTGCCAGCCAACTCGATAATTTCGATAACGACACGCAGGTTTATCTGTTCGACAAATCAAGCAATACACAGTTCAATCTCTCCGCAGGTGAAGCGTACAGTTTCAGTGCTGATGCCACAAGCACCGAAGATCGTTTTGCAGTGATGTTTAAATCGGCAAGCGGCACAAGTTCAGTAGATGCAAATGTGGCAAGTGGCATGTATTTGTCGGGCGATAACGGTCGCCTTACACTTCAACTGAACACAGCCATTGATAATGCAAAGGTAACGGTGTTCGCTGCATCCGGACAAAGCATTCATTTGCAGGCTGTAAGCGCACCAGTAACTGTACTGAACAAAACACTGAGTGCAGGGGTGTACCTGGTGAAAGTAGAAAATGCTGGTCGTACAACAGTGCTGCGTACTGTGTTGAAATAGTTCTTTTTGAACCACACAAGGAAGACTAAGGGAACACAAAAGTTGCCAATTCATCCCGTAGTGATGTTACCACAGTAGCCCCGGGTGTCAGCCCGGGGGTTATATAAAAACAAACAAAATTAAAACAATATGAACTCAAAAAAACAAAAATACCAATCGCCGCAAATTACCGAAGTACGGCTCGATAACGAAATCTCATTAATTTTGGTTTCTAATCCACCCGATGGTCCGGAAGAGGGCGGTGTAGGAAAGAATAATGAGGTTCCACATTTTTTTAACAATGAACCATTAAAAGCTTAGTAGCTGATAAACATATTTTTAATTTAAAGAGAGGGTTGTGGCGTTTGCTGCAACCCTTTTTTCTTTTGCTGCAGCAACGTAGCAACACTGCACCGAGTGTTACATCAACACTGCACCGAGTGTTACATCAACACTGCACCGAGTGTTGTGTCGATGCAAATGTTAAAATCGCAACTATGAAAATTAACTATTTCTTCAACTATAGCATTTGTTGAAAAAATGTTAACACATGCAAAACTTTTGAAACACATCAATTGTTGTATATTGGACTGCCTGATCTATGTTGCTTACTCTTTCTCAGAGAGATAAATGCCTTCCTCAGACTCAGAACCGGCTGATATTTCCATCGAATGGTTGAATAATGAACTGGTTTTCAGAACTTCTGTAAACTTATATGGATTGAATATCAATTCATTCTTTATCCCAATCCGGTAAGTGATATTCTGCATCTTGAAGGTATACACGAACGTAGTATTGTAAAAGTGTTGGATATCACCGGCAGGCAAATGCCTGTTAATCAGATTTCTTTCGGTCAGATCGATGTCAATTCACTGGCAAACGGAGTATATCTGATAATTGTAAGCGACGAAGCAGGAACGATAACCAAGCGATTTACAAAAGAATAGTTTTGTGTTAGTGTTTTTTCAATGTTGAATCTTTTCAGGGTTATTTCCTGAAATCTCTGTAAAATTTTTCTCAGATTGCCCTGTTTTTGTCATCATATAACCACTTTTGGACTGAAACAGGGCAATTTCTTCCATACTATATTTTTTTTCTTCGCAAAATTTACACAAAGCAAAACGTAAAAATAAACACGCAAAACGTAAAATTTTCTCTACATTTGCAGACAAACTAACAATATGCATATGATAAGAGCGATTTTTACACTTTGCTTAGCCCTTTGGGGCTTTTTTTTACAAGCTGCCATACCCACCGGATACTATAATAATGCTGAAGGTAAAAGTGCAGCTGCACTCAAAACAGCATTACATCAGATCATAGCTAATGATACTACCGGCTACTTATCGTACGGTTCGGGCACTAACAGTACCTGGCAGGGATTTTACAGCACCGACCGCATTGTTGCTACCAATCAGGTGATTGACATGTATTCGTCGATTGTGCGCTATTTTGGTTCGAACAGTACCAGTTCAATCAGTGGTATGAACATCGAACACGCACTACCTAAATCATGGTGGGGCGGCTCAACCAGTGTGGCTGCATACAGGGAACTGCACCATCTTTGTCCGTCAGATGCCAGTACCAACTCGGCCAAAAGCAATCATCCGCTCGGGGTGGTAACGGCAACTCCAACTTTCGATAATGGGGTCAGCAAAGTTGGAACTTCAACCTACTTAGGCTATCATGGTACGGTGTTCGAACCTGCCAATGAATATAAAGGAGATTTTGCACGCATTTATTTTTATATGGTCACTGCATATCAAAATTATAGTGGTTCATGGAGTATAAGCTTTATGCTGAATAACAATACTTATCCGGTTTTAAACACTTATGCGCAGAATTTATTGCTCGAATGGCACCGCAAGGATCCGGTGAGTGCCAAAGAAATTGCCCGTAATGAGGCTGTTTACGGGTTTCAGAATAATCGGAACCCCTATGTGGATTATCCCGCTTTGGCTGAGCATGTGTGGGGTAACAAAACGACAATACCATTTAATATTGATGCTTCTTCGGGTACTGGTGCTGTAATCAACGCAGTGCTAAATCAACTTTCGAGCAATGCCGCCATGAACTTCAGAACCAAAATCAATGTAGCTGTTCAGCAGTCAATCCGCATCAAAGGTAATGATTTGCAGGGTGATATAAGTTTGGCACTGACAGGCATCAATGCTGCCATGTTCAGTGTAACGAGAAGCACTATTTCTAAATCTGCAGCCAATTTGGGCGAAGAAATTACAATCACCTATGCGCCGGTCAGCACAGGAGTTCATGCTGCTGTTCTCACAATTACCTCTCCGAATGCTGCCCCTTTTGTAATTAATCTTTCAGGAAACCAGTAAAAAAACTATCTTTGCACCTAAACCCCAAAATCCGAATTTTATGGAGCTGAAAGACCTTTTCAAGCTGAAATCCCGATTTGTGAGCCGTGTTGTTGGTAAAGACCTGATTTTAGTTCCCCTTACCGGACACATTGCTCAAATGAGTGAGATGTTTACACTCAATAACACTGCCCGGTTTATCTGGGAAAACACTTTAGAAGAATCTTCTGAGGAATTGATGGTTCAGTTACTTACCGACGAGTTTGATATCGATGTAGATACTGCTTCGGAAGATATAAGAAAATTTCTTAAGCAAATCGACAATCTACTTAGCAAAAAGTAAAAATGAGTCAGTTTCAGCAAAATTTACGAATTGCAGGCTACAATATTCGTTTGAGCTCAGACCGGGAAATTATGCTTGAGGAAGGCTATGTTCCATTTGTAACCAATGATCATCCAATAACTGACCTCACAATTCACTGCATAGCCGGTTTGCCTGCTGTTACAGGTGCTGAACGATTGAAGCCTGTTTTCGAAGCCGAAAATGAGCAACAAAAGTTCTATTCCATCTTTCAGCATGCCGAAGGATACATTTTTCTCCTTTATAACCAGCAAACTCATTCCGAAATTCAACAGGTAGGCTATCTGAATCAGGCACTTACCGAATGGAAGCTCTTCTATGAAGGTGGTGATGCTAATCCCTTTCCACTGAAATATCCCATGGGACCCATCCTGCTGCATTACCTCACCCTGAATCATGATGCCGTAATGATGCATGCCTCTTGCGCTTATGATGGCGAAACCAGCCGCATGTTTACCGGTTTTTCAGGGGTTGGCAAAAGCACCATGTCACAACTCTGGGCCAATGCAGGCAACCGCATTATCAACGACGACCGCTTAATTATACGCAAAGAGCGTTGGGGTTATTCTGTACATAATACACCCATGTATTACAGCGATATACCAAAATCGGCACCGCTGGGTGGTATCTTTTTAATCAGGCATTCACCTGAAAATATATTAAAGCGGGTTGATGGCGCCATGGCTGTTTCACGAGTGATGGCTTTCAGCATACAAAATAATTACGACCCGGATGTTATAGCCAAACGATTGGCGTTTTTCAGCGAACTTTGTACTTCCGTGCCTGTTTATGATATGGGCTTTGTGCCTGATGCCACAGCAGTGCATCACATCCTCACGCATGAAGCATGACCAATTGCATCACGAATTGCTCGATCTGGTCGAAATTCTGATCGACAATGATCATCAGCTGCAACTAAGGATGCAGGGTTTTAGTATGTTTCCCACGCTACAACCCGGCGACAAGGGGATAGTTCAAAAATGCAATGCCTGCAATATTCTTCCCGGTGATATCATTGTTTTCAAAAAAAACAATCAACTGATTGCACACCGCCTCATCAGAATTGAAGCTAAAGCACGTGAAACATTATACATTTGTCGTGGCGATCAGAATGGTTTTGAAGATAAGCCTGTCAGGGAAAATGAGATTGTAGGTAAACTGATTTCTTTCGAGCGAAATGGAAGGACGACTAACATCAATAGTCTGAAAATGAGGATGTTGGGTTGGAAAATGATAAATTTGCCACAATGGATGTACCTGAGAAATAAAGTAACGCTGCGTATTTTAGCAGTATTTAATGCCCTGAAAAAGCATTTCAGTACGCTCCGTAGAAATTATCACTTAGTGTCTGAGGGAGCAACGAAGCAGATTCGTATCAACGGCTTTTTAGCTGTTTTGCAGGGGATTTTGCCATTTGGAATTATTCTGGCAGTAAAGCTGATTGTTGATTTGCTTAGTGCCGGAGGTCCACAAAACATCAATTCAGACTTGCTTTATTGGTATATTGGTGCCACAGCCCTCATTTACCTGCTGAATATGCTGGCAGGTGAAATAAAAAGCTTCAGTGGCGAGAAGCTTACGCAAAAGGTAACACGCAATATGTACAAAAAGCTGCATGCCAAGCATATAGAACTGTCATTGTCGCATTACGAAATTTCGGCTAAATTGGATAAAATGCACCGGGCTGTACAGGAAGCATCCTTCAGACCGGTAAAGTTGATTAACGAATTGCATACCGGTTTGCGTTCTGTCGTATCTTCACTTTTTCTGATGGGAATTTTCTTTGCAATCGAATGGTACCTGGTAGTGATTTTGGTGGTTGCCGTTTTGCCCGGAGTAGCTGTGCGACTGCTTTTTGCAAGGCATTACCATCACCTGAAAGAAAAGCAGAGTCCGGGTGAGCGCAGGATGTACTATTTTAACCGCATCCTCACTGGTTCCCCTTTTGCCAAGGAATTGCGCCTTTATGGCTTTTCTTCCTGGTTCCTGAATCAATTCGGAAATTTGCAGGATATGCTTTTCAAACAGAAAATTGACCTGCGTAAATCGGAACTGCGTTGGAACATTATCACGCAACTTTTTTCGGTTTTACTCATTTTTGTTGCTTTGTTTATGGTCACTTACCTGATGGTGCAGGGGAGCATTTCGATTGGTACCGTAGTTTTGTTTTTCTTTGCTTTTCAGCGTGGTTATTCGGTGCTCAATGATTTATTCCGCTCAATGAGCAGGGTATTGGAAGATAATATTTTTCTCAACGATTTTGTGGATTTTCTGAATACAGATGAATCGACTCAGGTTGCGCAAAAACACAAAAAGGCACAATTCAGCCTAAAACAAGGTGTTGATATCAATAATTTACATTTTGCGTACAACAGCAGCACCCGCAATGCAATCAATAATCTTAGTCTTATCATTCCTGCCGGGAAAACAGTAGCACTGGTAGGTGAGAATGGATCAGGAAAAACAACACTCATTAAATTACTTTGCGGTTTCTATCTACCTCAATCCGGAGAGATTTTGTATGATGGTTTAAGTACAGCTACTTTGGGTCAGGACGAGATATGTTCGCATATATCAACTGTATTTCAGGACTTTGCATTTTATAATCTTACGGTGCAGGAAAATCTGAAACTCAGCAATATAAAACGGAAGTACACGCAGGAAGAAATATTACATGCGCTCAGTATGGGCGGTTTATCAGAAATGATTACAACCCTGCCTCAGGGTATAGATACGCTGTTGGGAAACCAGTTTTTGGGCGGCGAAGAGCTAAGTATCGGACAATGGCAAAAAATGGCTATCGCCCGGGCTTTCCTCCGCGACGCCGATTTGCTGCTTCTCGACGAGCCTTCCAGCGCCCTCGATGCCAATTCGGAAGCTATCATCATACAATCGTTGCATCAGCTTACCCGCAACAAAACTGCCATCATTGTAAGCCATCGTCTTCGTGCTGTACAATGGGTCGACCTCATTTTCTTCATGGAAAACGGCGCCATTGCCGAACAGGGTACACATCAGGAACTCATGCAATTGAAGGGCAGGTATTACAGCATGTACAGCAAAAGCAGCGAGTAATTTTATCCGAAGCAAATCAACAAATTTTCAATTAAAAAACACAGCACAAAAATTAATTTGTGCTGTGTTTGCTTTATCCGGGATTACTGTGCTAATCAACCATGACGCATTGCTGCCTGAGCGGCCGATAAGCGTGCGATTGGCACGCGGTATGGCGAGCAACTAACATAATCAAGTCCAACCATGTGGCAGAATTCAACCGATGAGGGTTCGCCACCATGCTCGCCACAGATACCTACTTTCAGATCAGGGCGAACGGCGCGGCCTTTTTCGGTAGCCATTTTCACCAGTTGACCTACACCATTGCGGTCGAGTACCTGGAAAGGATCCACTTTCAGAATCTTCATATCCAAATAGATTGGAAGGAAAGTAGCGATATCGTCGCGTGAGTAACCGAAAGTCATCTGAGTGAGGTCGTTTGTGCCAAAGGAGAAGAAATCGGCGTGATGTGCAATTTTATCGGCAGTAAGTGCCGCACGCGGAATTTCAATCATGGTACCCACTTTGAATTCAACACTATCGCCTCTTTCTTCGAACAGTTTGGCAGCAGTTTCACGAATCACTTTCTCCTGAGCGATAAACTCATAGCTGATACCTACCAGCGGCACCATGATTTCGGGAACAGCAACGATACCCTTAGCTTTCAGATTGAGGGCAGCCCCCAGAATGGCGCGGGTTTGCATTTCAGTGATTTCGGGGAAAGTGTTACCCAAACGACAACCACGATGTCCAAGCATCGGGTTCATTTCGTGCAGCGATTCAACACGTTCCTTGATGGTTTTTAAGGGAACACCCATGGCATCGGCCATATCCTGCTGACCTTTAACATCGTGAGGTACAAATTCGTGTAAGGGAGGATCGAGCAGACGAACTGTTACCGGCAAACCGTTCATGGCAGTGAAGATACCTTCGAAGTCTTCCTGCTGATAAGGCAAAATCTTAACAAGGGCTTTGCGACGGCCTTCTACGCTTTCAGCAAGAATCATTTCGCGCATTGCTTTGATTTTGTCGCCTTCGAAGAACATGTGTTCTGTACGACAAAGACCGATTCCAACTGCACCAAACTTGCGTGCAACTTCAGCATCATGCGGCGTATCAGCATTGGTACGAACCGACATTCTGGAGTATTTCGCGGAAAGTTCCATGATAGCTGCGAAATCGTCGTCGAGTTCAGCTTCCTGCGTAGCTACTTTGCCAAGATAGATATCTCCGGTTGAGCCATTCAGTGAGATATATTCGCCCTCTTTCAACAACATACCATCAACGGTCATTGATTTAGCAGCATAATCAATTTTCAGTGCACCAGCACCCGAAATGCAACATTTACCCATACCGCGGGCAACCACAGCAGCGTGTGAAGTCATGCCACCACGGGCAGTCAGAATTCCTTCGGCAGCAGCCATGCCAGCTAAGTCTTCGGGAGAAGTTTCTACACGAACCATGATTACTTTTTCGCCTGCAGCTGCCCATTCGGTAGCATCATCAGCATTGAAAACAATTTTTCCGGTAGCAGCACCAGGTGATGCAGCCAGCCCTTTAGCAATCAGTTTGGCACTTTTCAGTGCATTTTTATCAAATACAGGATGAAGTAACTCATCTAATCTCAGAGGGTCAACACGCAGGATAGCAGTTTTCTCATCGATCATACCCTGACGATAAAGATCCATCGCAATTTTCACCATGGCAGCACCGGTACGTTTGGCATTGCGTGTCTGTAGGAACCACAGTTTACCTTCCTGTACAGTGAACTCCATGTCCTGCATGTCCTTATAGTGATCCTCCAGTTTTTGTTGAAGCATGTCGAGTTCGGCATAGATTTCGGGCATGGCTTCTTCCATGGAAGGATATTTGGCCAAACGCTCTTCTTCCGAAACCTCTGCTAAAACAGCCCAGCGCTGCGAACCGATTTTGGTTATTTGCTGCGGAGTACGAATACCGGCTACCACGTCTTCACCCTGAGCATTAATCAGATATTCGCCAATAAACTGGTCTTCGCCTGTAGCAGCATCACGACTAAAGCAAACGCCTGTAGCCGAAGTGTTACCCATATTTCCAAACACCATGGCCTGTACGTTAACAGCAGTTCCCCATTCGGAAGGTATACCCTCCATTTTACGATAAAGAATTGCGCGGTCGTTCATCCATGAGTCGAATACCGAGCAAATGGCACCCCAAAGCTGCTCATAAGCCGAATCCGGAAAATCTCTGCCGGTATTATTTTTAACAGCAGCTTTGAAACGAGCTACCAGTTCCATCAGATCTTCTACTGTAAGATCTGTATCGAGATGCACTCCCTTTTCTTCTTTTAATTCTTCGATAATCAATTCGAAAGGATCATGCTCATTTTTGTTTTCAGGTTTCATTCCCAAAACAACGTCGCCGTACATCTGTACAAAGCGGCGGTACGAATCCCATACGAATCGGGGATTGCCTGTTTTACGGGTCAGGCCTTCAACAACTGCATCATTCAAACCTAAGTTGAGGATGGTATCCATCATACCTGGCATCGAGGCGCGTGAACCAGAACGAACTGAAACGAGCAAGGGATTCTCGATGTCGCCGAATTTGGAATTCATCAGTGCTTCAACCCCTGCAATTGCCTCTTCTACTTCAGGCTTAAGAAGTTCAACCACTTGTTCTCTACCCAGCTGATAGTACTCAGTACATACATCGGTTGTGATGGTGAAGCCCGGAGGAACCGGCACACCTATCAGATTCATTTCGGCCAAATTGGCTCCCTTGCCTCCGAGAAGGTTTTTCATGTCTGCTCTACCTTCGGCTTTACCACTACCGAAAGTGTACACTCTTTTTGTGTTACTCATAATTGTTATTTAATAGATTGTTAGATTCTGAATGAGCGCAAAAATAAGATAAAATTAGCACATTTACAAATAATTTGTGTGGGTGAATTTTAACAAAGAAAAGACCGGTTGATCAAAGCGTTTTACTGCCCAAAGATCATGTGAAAAGAAGTTTGATGATTTGGGCACGCAATTCTTTCATATGTCTGTATTTTTCTTTTTTCCTTTTCGCTAACAGATACATACGCTGATCAGCCATATTGGATTTCAGCCTTCTGTAACTGAAAAAGGCCAGTTTACCCGCAAGGTATTGCAGTGGCATCAACACGAAAAAACTCCACCAGGGTAAAGCCAATAAGCAAATCAACAAAATGGCCTGCAAAGTGTAAAAGAGCGGAAAAAGTACCAGACTTGCACCATAATAAACAGAACTGTAAAAGCCCTTATATTCAACACCAAAAATCCGGGGGAAAAGTACGGGAGCTTTAAATGGGAGGATATTCAACAGAAATCCCGGCACAGAAACAAGCAATAATAAATCGGTGAGCAAGTGAGATAAAAACAAATTGCCTGCTTTGGGTATCGGTTTCTCAAGATTGCCTGTTCTCAGATTACGCTTGATCAATCTTTTTTTATACGATTTGCAAACACTTCTAAGTTGCTCCATCTTCTCCGGCTGCTCTTTTTCGATAGCCATCAACTTTTCTCCCAACAATTTTTCTGCTTTAAAACGATTCAGGGTATTGTCGGGCAGTTGCAATTTTTGAAGCATCTCCAACTGGCAAACTTCGACAGCTGTCTGATAAGTTTCGTAATAGCTTTCTGTTTCAAGTACGGGAACCAATTCCTCCATCGATTTTTTCAGATGCTCGCGCAAGGTATTAATTGCACGTGCCTGATTGTCGGCATACATTGCTAAATAATCTGCTACATTGATGGGTTTTCCTATATTGATAATCAGGTGTTTGCCAAATTTGATCAAATGTCCCATATCGATACCCACCGGCACTATCATCACCGATTTATGTTCCGGCATTTTTTGTTGTGCACTGAATGCAATGCGGAAAATACCCTTTACCAAAGGCCGGATGCGTTTTTCTTCTCCCTGATTTCCTTCGGGCATAATTACCAGACAGGCATTATTCAGCAAAGCCCTGTCGGCTTCTTCAAACGATTCCTTGTTTTTTCCGAGGTTCTCATATCCATCGCGTATGCGGTATGCCGGCATCAGCTTCGCAAATCGTATAAATTGAACAATTGGTGCAGGCAATTTGAATAAATCGGCCCGTGATAGGTAAATTTTGGGTTTTTGGGCAGGAGGAAGGGTTAGCACTGCCAATGAGTCCATCAATGCATTCAGGTGATTGGCTGCAAAAATCACCGGAACTCCTTCGGGTGGAATATTTTCTGCGCCCTGAACAATGATTTCATCATAATATTGTTTATATACCCACAGGATGTATTTGCGCCCAAGTTCATAGAACCTGTTTCTTTCGTATATCTCCGACATCTTTGTTAGTTTACTTTGTTAGTTTACTTTGTTAATTTACAGGTGCTTTTCTGCTCCATATTGCAGCAATGCTTAAGCCTGATACGATATGCCATATACCCCACCAGGCGGTAATAAACAGCATACCTCCAAGCTGCAATTCGGGAGGAAATATTTTAGGATTAAAAAGCAATACCAGACCAAGTCCTGAATTTTGAATGCCAGTTTCGATAGTAAGTGTTCTGCGGTTGGCATCGCCCAGTTTGAAAATGGATGCAACTGAATAACCTGTAGCAAGTGCCAGAAAATTATGAAATAAAACGATAAAGAATACGAACCAGATGTGTTGGAGGAATAACTGCAAATTATTGGAAAAAGCCAATACAATCATGGCCAGAAAAAACACAATCGACAAATATTGAATTGGCTTTTTGATTTTGTTAGTAATTCCCGGTAAAAAGCGGGCAAACAAAATTCCGATAACCATCGGAATGCCAAGCAATATAAACACAGTTTCAAACATTTGCCATTGATCGATCTCCAGAGGTTGAAGTGCATGTACCGCATGTTTATTGATGTAGCGCACATACAAGCCTCCCCACAAAGCGAAATTGGCAGGGGTGGTTATTATAGCAAGGCTGGTTGTGAAGGCAGTGAGTCCTACTGACAATTCGGTGTTGGCCTTTGAAAGCGACGACATAAAATTGGAAATATTTCCTCCGGGACAGGAAGCTACCAGAATCATTCCCATGGCTACCATCGGTGTGATCCATTGACTGGCAAGTATTACAACCACAAATGTAAGTGCGGGAAGCAATACCAACTGTGAGATTAACCCGAGTATGGTAGGTTTAGGCTTTTTAAATAAATCGGCAAATTGTCCGGGACGAATGCCCAGTGCCACGCCAAACATCACAAAACTGAGCACAATATTGATCGCGTGCATTCCGGAAGCATTGAAGTTAATCTTCACCGGATCAAGGGCTTGTAGCGATTCGTACATGATCTACTGATTAAAAGTTACAACATTTTATTATAAAAATATCCTGAAAACAATACCGCAAAGTTATATTTTATTCTGACATAAAAGAATTTTGCGCTGTAAAATATTAAAAAAGTGTATGATTATCGGTATGGTAACCTGTAGTAAATTCCGGGTTTGATGTTGGTATGGCAACTGAATGCATTGATATAAAGAATTAAGAACTGCCCCCGCTCAATTACTTCATCCCTGTTAATTTTCAAGCACAAAGGGAATATTATGCATACATGAGTACTTCTACCGAAAAATAAATGATGTTGAAAGTGGTCATATATTTTACTGAAAAATGCTGTTGTATCTGATGGATTTTTAATACCTTTGTCAGCGAATCAATGGAAGTTACAATTCAAAAATATCAATTTGTCGAAAATAACCCTGATTCCGGGTGCTTATTTTATATAATTATCTGAAAACCAATGTAAATCTGTTCGATTTGTGTTGGTTTTTTTGTTGCGACTGAAACAAAAATTAAACATATGAACAACAGCCTGGTTTCAATTACCGATTACAGCAAAGATGAAATTCTTTCCATCCTTGATTCGGCGCGCGAATTCGAAGCCAATCCGAATCGCAAAACCTTAGACGGGAAGGTGGTTGCCACTTTGTTTTTTGAGCCTTCAACACGCACACGGCTGAGTTTTGAGTCGGCTGTTAATCGTCTTGGCGGATCGATCATTGGTTTTTCTGATGCTGCAACTTCCAGTTCTTCCAAGGGTGAAACACTTAGCGATACCATCCATATGGTGAGTTGCTATGCCGATGCCATTGTAATGCGGCATCCGCTCGAAGGTGCTGCCCGTTATGCCTCGGAAATTTCACCAGTACCTATCATCAACGCAGGCGACGGTGCCAATCAACATCCCTCACAAACCCTGCTCGACTTATATTCGATCCGGAAAACACAGGGAAACCTCGATAATCTGACTATTTGTCTGGTTGGTGATCTGAGATATGGTCGCACCGTGCATTCGCTCATACAGGCGATGTCGCATTTTAAACCTACATTTAAATTCATTGCACCCGACGAGCTGAAAATGCCTGAAGAGTATAAACATTTCTGTCGGAAACAAGATATTACTTACATTGAGTCGGATCAGCTTACCGATAATTTCAACGATGCAGATATTCTTTACATGACGCGCGTACAAAAGGAAAGATTTCAGGACCTCATGGAGTATGAACGGGTGAAAAACGTTTATACGCTTAAAAATGAGATGCTCAAAGCTTCGAAACCCAACCTGAAAATTATGCATCCGCTTCCCAGGGTAACCGAAATAGATGTAGATGTGGATAAGAATGAAAAGGCCTACTACTTTCAACAGGCTCAAAACGGACTTTTTGTTCGTCAGGCTATAGTGTCGAAAGTGATTCTTCATTAACTTGTGTTTAATATGCTAATTCGTTAATAAATATGCAGATGGAGAAAGAATTAAAAGTTGCTGCCCTACGCAATGGTACAGTAATCGACCACATACCTGCCGATAAATTATTTCAGGTTGTTTCTATCCTTCAATTGAAGGTGTATGCTCATCCGCTTACTATTGGTAATAATTTCGATAGCAAAAAGATGGGCACCAAAGGCATTATTAAAATTTCAGATCGCTTTCTCGGCGAGCAAGAAACCCATAAGATAGCGTTGGTGGCACCCAATGCCATAATCAATATCATCCGTGAGTACGAAGTCATCGAAAAACGTCCTTTGGTGTTAGGCAATGAAATCAGAGATATTATGCATTGCCCCAACCCTGCCTGTATCACCAACCATCAGCCTGTGGCTACGCGCTTTGATGTGTTGAACGAAGGGGTGGAAGTACAACTGAAATGCCGATATTGCGAACGGGAAGTAAAACAGCAAAACATCAAATTGAAGAAATGAAACCATCATGATTAAAATAGTTTTATATCACCCGAATCGATCATTTTTTTTTATAATCATCGAAGGTTACAAGCAACCCGAAAAGGAATAAAAATAAAAGTATGAAACAAGCAGAAGATAAAAAACACGTTTCGTGGAAGCCTGGTACTATGATTTATCCGCTTCCTGCAGCACTTATATCATGCGGAGAGAATTCTGAAGAGTTTAACATCATCACTATCAGCTGGATGGGTACACTTTGCTCGAGTCCGCCGATGTGCTATATTTCGGTTAGGCGAGAACGCAAATCGTACGAAATTATCATGAAAAACCGGGAGTTTGTTATCAATCTTACCAACGAAGAGCTGGCCTATGCCGCCGACTGGTGTGGTGTTCGTAGCGGACGCGAATTCAACAAATTCAAAAAGATGAAACTTACACCGGTTATGGCCGAAATGGTTAAAGCTCCCATCATTCAGGAATCACCGCTTTGTATCGAATGCAGGGTGAAAGAAGTGGTTACCCTCGGTACACACGATATGTTTATTTCTGAAGTGCTTAATATACAGGCTGATAGACAATATATTAATGAAGAGACCGGTGGTTTTGATATGGCTAAGGCAAAACTGATAGCGTATTCGCACGGACATTATTATAAACTGGGAGAGGAGATTGGGAAGTTTGGTTGGACGGTGCAGAAAAAATAGCTATTTTATTCCTGTAACTTAAGTCATTGAAGTTCCAAAGTGTTTTTATTTCTCGAATAAAATGATTGAAAGAAAAAAATTGATATAAAAAGAAATATGAAGAGAGACGAAGTAATTTTTGAGATTATTGCGCGTGAAAAGCAGCGTCAGTTAAAGGGTATTGAGTTGATCGCATCCGAAAATTTTGTGAGCGATCAGGTGATGGAAGCTATGGGTTCGGTACTCACAAACAAATATGCCGAGGGCTATCCAGGCAAACGTTATTATGGTGGTTGTGAGGTTGTTGACCAATCGGAGCAGATTGCCATTGATCGTATCAAAGAGATTTTTGACGCTGAATGGGCCAATGTGCAACCACACTCAGGCGCACAGGCCAATGCTGCTGTGTTTCTGGCCTGTCTGAACCCCGGCGATAAATTTCTTGGTCTGAACCTGGCTCACGGCGGACATTTATCGCATGGTTCGCTGGTAAATAGCTCAGGAATTTTGTATCGCCCCTGCGAATACAACGTTCGCCAGGATACCGGTCGTGTCGACTATGATCAGATGGAGGAAGTGGCATTGCGTGAACTGCCTAAACTCATCATCGGTGGTGGTTCGGCCTATTCGCGTGAATGGGATTACAAACGCATGCGCGAAATTGCCGACAAAGTGGGGGCTTTACTCATGATTGATATGGCTCACCCAGCCGGACTCATTGCTGCAGGTTTACTCGAAAATCCGGTGAAATATGCGCATATAGTTACTTCTACTACCCACAAAACTCTTCGGGGTCCACGTGGTGGTATCATCCTGATTGGTAAGGACTTTCCCAATCCCTGGGGTAAAACAACACCCAAAGGCGAAGTAAAAATGATGTCGGCACTGCTCGATTCGGCAGTTTTTCCCGGCATACAGGGCGGTCCGCTCGAACATGTAATCGCTGCCAAGGCTGTTGCTTTCGGCGAATGTATGCAACCTGAATATAAAGAGTATCAGATTCAGGTGCAGAAAAACGCCAAAGCCCTGGCCGGGGCAATGATTTCCAGAGGGTTCACCATCGTTTCGGGAGGAACCGATAATCACTCCATGCTGGTTGATCTGCGCTCCAAATATCCTGACATTACTGGTAAAGTGGCCGAAAAAGCACTCGTAGAAGCCGATATCACCTGCAACAAAAATATGGTTCCTTTCGATAGCCGTTCTGCCTTTCAAACTTCAGGTATCCGCCTCGGTACACCGGCAATCACTACCCGCGGTGCCAAAGAAGATTTAATGGCGGAAATTGCCGAACTGATTGAATTAGTGCTCACAAATGTCGATAATGCGGAAGTGATAAGTGCTGTTCGCAAACGGGTGAATGCAACCATGGAACAATTTCCGTTGTTTGCATATTAAACAGTAGTAAGTAATGTAGCTTGCTGCTAACCAAAGGTTTGTATGAAGGATCATCTTTTTGAATTATCTGAACACACCGATTCACTGGTGTTTTTTGGGGTGAATAACAGCAATATTCATCTCCTGAAAAACCTGTATCCAAATTTAAGAATCATTGCACGTGGACATGCCATCAAAATTGAGGGCGAACCATCCAAAGTACTACTGCTAACAGAAAAACTACAGGAAATTGAACGCTATTGTGTTGATAATAATTCGCTTAATGAGAGTAATATCATTGAAATCATCAAGGGAACCAAACCCGAAGATATCAGATATGATCACCTGATTTTGCATGGTGTGAATGGAAAATCAATCATGGCCCGCACTGCTAATCAGCAAAAGCTGGTCAAAAGTTATGTAACCAACGACATGCTTTTTGCCATTGGGCCTGCCGGTTCTGGAAAAACATATACGGCCATTGCTCTTGCAGTTAAATCGCTGAAAAACAAATCGGTGAAGAAAATAATTCTGAGTCGTCCGGCTGTTGAAGCAGGGGAGAAGCTTGGTTTTCTGCCGGGCGATATGAAAGAGAAAATCGATCCTTATCTGCAACCGCTTTACGATGCCCTGCAGGATATGATAACTCCGCTGAAACTCAAGGAGTATCTCGAAAACGGGACGATACAGATTGCACCGCTGGCTTTCATGCGTGGACGAACCCTTGGCGATGCTGTGGTAATCTTAGATGAAGCTCAAAATACTACTACGCAGCAGATTAAGATGTTCCTTACCCGCATGGGTGTGAATACCAAAATGATTATTACGGGCGATATCACCCAAATCGATTTGCCACCTTCGCAAAAATCCGGACTGATTGATGCACTCTCTATCCTGAAAAATGTACAGGGAATTGCCCGCATCGATTTCGATAAAGGTGATATTGTACGTCATCCACTGGTTCAACGAATTGTGGAAGCTTACGAAAAACGCAAAGAAAACTAATGAAAATCGTAATCATCGGTGCCGGAAATGTAGCAACTCACTTAGCATTGGCTTTGCATCAGGCCAGTCATGAAATACTTCAGGTTTATAGCCGTACCGAAGAATCAGCATCGGCACTCGCATCGTTAATACGGACTTCCCACACAACTGAATTAACGAAAATAAACGATAAAGCAGAACTTTATATATATGCTGTAATCGACTCTGCATTAGCGGATTTGATGGAGGTGAAATTTGGGCTTGAGGCTATCCATGTACATACAGCCGGTTCCGTTTCAATGGATGTATTCAAAGGCCATAGGAAGTATTACGGGGTGATTTACCCATTGCAGACTTTCTCTAAAAAAAGGGCAGTTAATTTCAGTGAAATATCGCTTTTTGTCGAAGGTAATGATAGTACAGTTGTTGATCAACTATTGTTGCTGGCATCCACCATCAGCAATCATCGATATGAGCTTAATTCAGAACAAAGAATGAAAATGCATTTGTCTGCTGTATTTTGCTGTAATTTTGTCAATTACTTCTATGGTATTGCTTATCAGCAAATTAAAGAATATTCAGTGCCATTTGATGTGTTGATACCACTCATTCGCGAAACTGCAGATAAGATGCTCGAATTAACACCATACGAGGCGCAAACTGGTCCGGCTCGTCGAAACGACATCCATGTTATGGAAAAACACCTTACTTTACTGAATAATCATCCGGAGTGGCAGCAGTTGTACAATCAGCTAAGTAAGATGATTATCAATGAATATCTCCATAAGCCTTGATACAGCAAATCGTTCGAAATCTTCCATCCGGATCATTTCATAGTTTTTGAGGGCATCATTCATATTTCTAATTTCGATAGTAATTACCTGAGCCATGATTTTCCGGTGGGTAAGTATGTGTTTCACTGGCTTTGACACAGATCGGATATAAACATCGTCTATGTCTTTGAATGCTTCTCTAAAATGCGCATGATTTAGCAAATCGTTCTGATTCAATAGCCGGTTGTCTTCAATCAGAGGGAATTCAAAGAGATTTTTCCAGATATTTCCCTCTTTTCTCTGCCTGATAAAGTAAAAATCATGGTATCGGATATTCAGGTAGTTGTAATATATTGTTTTAGTTTTAATTTTCAGCGATTTAACAGGAAGTTGATTCACATTTTCTTCTGCGAATGCTATACATTGGTACTTTAAAGGACAATTATCGCAGTTAGGATTGGCAGGAATACATTGTAAAGCACCGAATTCCATGATTGCCTGGTTGTGTAAGCCAGGATTCTTCTCATCGAGCAGTTCATCAGCCAATACCTGAAACTGTTTTATGCCATGTGTGCTATCGATGGGGGTATTGATGTTGAAAAGTCGAGCCAGCACCCGATACACATTGCCATCAACTACCGCATAGGGTTGGTTATAAGCAAAAGAGCAAATTGCTGACGCTGTGTATGTTCCAATCCCCGGCAAAGCATACACATCCTGAAACTTGTCCGGAAACCTCCCACCGTGATTTTCCATAATTTGCCGTGCAGCTTTGTGCAAGTTACGGGCACGTAAATAATAGCCAAGTCCCTGCCAGTATTTAAGCACTTCATCTTCATGAGCCATGGCCAAACTTGCCACATCGGGGAAACGCTCAACAAAGCGAAGGTAATAATTCAATCCCTGATTAACCCTGGTTTGTTGCAGAATAATTTCGGATATCCCGATTTTGTAGGGATCATCGATATTCCGCCAGGGCAAATCCCGCTGATGTTCTGAATACCAATTAATCAGTATGCCTGAGATTGCATTCGGGTGTAATGCCATCAACTATTAATGTTATTAATACTCATCCCAGCTTTTAATCCGGATATCATCAATCGACAATGTGCAGAATGCTGTAATGAAGGCTGATGCTAAACGGGCATTGGTAAGCAGTGGAATATTGTAATCAATGGCAGCGCGGCGAATGGTGTAATCGTTGGCAAGCTCACGTTTGGTTGTATTTTTCGGGATATTAATAACCATATCGAATGCTTTGCGCGACAACATATCACGAACATTTAGTTCACCTTCTTCGTCGGGCCACTGAACAGCAATACTTTCGATGCCATTTTCTTTTAGGAATCGATGCGAACCTCTTGTGGCATAAAGCTGATAACCACGCTTTTCAAGCAAACTACAGGCATCAAGTAACTCAACCTTAGATTTAGGTTCACCGGATGACACAAGTATATTTTTCTTCGGAATACGCAAACCTACCGAAAGTAGTGATTTCAATATTGCCTCCGAAAAATCATCGCCAATACAACCTACTTCACCGGTCGAAGCCATATCCACACCCAACACAGGGTCGGCTTGCTGCAAACGGTGGAAAGAGAACTGAGATGCCTTGATTCCCACATAATCGAGATCGAAGGCCGATTTCTCAGGTTTCTCAACCGGTAAACCCAACATTACTTTGGTGGCCAGTTCGATGAAGTTGATTTTCAGCACTTTCGATACAAATGGGAATGAGCGTGAAGAGCGCAGATTACATTCAATTACTTTGATATAATTATCTTTCGCGAGGAATTGAATGTTGAAAGGACCTGAAATATTCAGTGATTTGGCTATTTGGCGGGCAATATTTTTAATTCTGCGGATAGACTCCACATAAATTTTCTGTGGAGGGAACTGGGTGGTTGCATCGCCAGAGTGTACTCCTGCAAATTCGACGTGTTCCGATATAGCATATAACAGAATCTCCCCATCTTTGGCAACGGCATCAATCTCAATTTCCTTACATCTTTCGATAAATTCAGATATTACAACCGGATGTTTTTTAGAAACTTCGGTAGCTAAATTCAGGAAATTTTCGAGTTGCGAAGCATCATGACAAACATTCATGGCAGCTCCTGAAAGTACGTACGAAGGGCGAACCAACACAGGGAAGCCAATTCTGTTGGTAAAATCTTTTACTTCTTCGAGTGTTGTCAATTCTTTCCATCTTGGCTGGTCGATTCCGAGCTCATCTAACATCGACGAGAATTTATGCCTGTCCTCGGCACGATCGATATCCTTAGCCTGTGTTCCGAGTATATGAACCTGTTCTCCGGCGAGTTTAAGCGCCAGATTGTTAGGGATTTGTCCGCCTGTGGAAACAATTGTACCCATAGGATTCTCCTTTTCAATGATATCCATCACCCTTTCGAAACTCAGTTCATCGAAATAAAGGCGATCACACATATCGAAGTCGGTCGAAACCGTTTCAGGGTTGTAGTTGATCATCACCGAACGTAAACCTTCTTTACGAATGGTCATCAGTGCATTTACACTACACCAGTCGAACTCCACGGAAGAACCAATCCGATAAGCCCCTGAACCAAGTACAACTACCGAACGATGGTCGCCTAAGTACTTCATATCACCGGCAATACCACTGTAGGTTAAATAAAGGTAATTGGTTTGTGCAGGATATTCAGCAGCAAGCGTATCTATCTGTTTAACCACAGGAATGATACCTCTTGATTTTCTGTATGCCCGTGTTTGTTTTATTGCATCATCCAGGTTAGCATTATTGCTTTTAAGAACCAACCGGGTAATCTGAAAATCGGAAAAACCTGCTTTTTTCGCCTCAAGCAACAGTTCATCGCCCAGTGCTTCGAGTGAATTATGAGCCGACAACTCTTTTTCTAACCGTTTGATATTAGCCAGTTTATGCAAAAACCAATGATCAATTTTAGTAAGTTGATAAATCTGTTCAACCGTGTAACCGATCTCGAGTGCCTGTGCAATGTAAAACACCCGCTTATCGGTGGGCTGGGCCAGATGATTGTCGAGATCGTTTACGAACAAAGCTTTGTTTGCCACAAAACCATGCATTCCTAAACCAATCATTCTCAGCCCTTTTTGAAACACTTCTTCGAATGTTTTACCAATAGCCATGATTTCCCCTACCGACTTCATGCTGGAGCCTAACTGCTGACTAACGCCATGAAATTTACCCAAATCCCACCGTGGGATTTTACAAACGATATAGTCGAGTGCAGGTTCGAAGAAGGCAGAAGTATTTTTGGTTACCGTATTTTTCATTTCCGGAAGTCCATAGCCGAGTCCTAATTTGGCAGCCACAAATGCCAGCGGATAACCAGTAGCCTTGGAGGCGAGGGCAGAGGAGCGACTCAATCGGGCATTTACTTCAATCACTCTGTAATCTTCAGAAGCGGGATCGAGGGCATACTGCACATTACATTCACCCACAATACCGATATGACGTATTATGCGAATTGCAAGTTCGCGCAGTTTGTGATACTCGGTGTTGGTAAGTGTTTGTGATGGTGCCACTACAATACTTTCGCCGGTATGAATTCCGAGCGGGTCGAAATTTTCCATATTACAAACTGTTATACAGTTGTCATAACGGTCACGAACCACCTCATACTCAATTTCTTTCCATCCTTTGAGCGATTTCTCGACCAATACCTGAGGCGAGTATGCAAATGCTTTTTCCGTGATGGCCTTAAGTTCCTCATCGTTATCACAAAAACCTGATCCTAAACCTCCGAGCGCGAAAGCAGCCCGCACAATGACCGGATATTCTAATTCATTGGCAGCCCTTTTAGCATCTTCAAAATTAGTAACAGCCTTAGATTTGATATATTTTACATTGATCTCAGACAGTTTCTGATTGAAAATCTCACGGTCTTCGGTGTCGATAATCGATTGAACAGGAGTACCCAGCACCTTTACACCATATTTTTCGAAAACCCCACCTCTGTACAATGCCACACCGCAATTCAACGCGGTTTGTCCGCCGAAAGAAAGGAAAACACCATCCGGGCGCTCTTTTTCAATCACTCGCTCAACAAAATCGGGTAATACCGGAAGGAAATAAACTTTGTCTGCAATACCTTCCGATGTTTGCACTGTCGCAATATTAGGATTTATCAAAATGGTATAAACGTTTTCCTCCTTCAGCGCTTTCAATGCCTGCGAACCAGAATAATCGAACTCCCCAGCCTCTCCAATTTTTAAAGCACCAGAACCCAGTACCAGCACTTTTTTCACTTCTCCCTTTTCGGCTCCCTGATATGCCTGCTTTTTTACCAATCGGGCATCCATCTCTTCCTCAATGAGTTGCGGAACTTTTTTTACAGTTTGCGTAATGGTTTTGATGAATACATCGAACAGAAACTCTGTATCAGTAGGACCAGATGCTGCTTCGGGATGGAACTGGCACGAGAACCAGGGTTTGGATTTATGTAGGATTCCTTCGTTGGTGCCATCATTCATATTAATAAACAAAGGCTCCCATTCATTACTTAAAGTGCTGTTATCTACAGCAAAACCATGGTTCTGTGATGTGATAAATGCCCTTTGAGTTCCAAAAAGTTGTACAGGCTGATTATGTGAACGGTGACCGTACTTCAATTTGTAAGTTTGGGCGCCACCAGCCACCGATAAAAGCTGATTTCCCATGCAAATACCAAAAATTGGTTTGTTGGTTTGCATGGCTGTTTGTATGTTTTTTACAGTATGCGTGCAGTAGGCAGGGTCGCCGGGGCCGTTTGAGATAAACAGGGCATCCCATGCGAGCTGATTGAAATCATAATCCCACGGAACGCGGATCACAGTTGTATCACGTTTCAGTAAACAGCGAATGATGTTGTGTTTTACACCGCAATCCACCATCACAACCTTGTGTTTTCCATTTCCATACGTTATTATTTCATCGCAACTCACTTTTGCAACCTGATTTTCTTCATCAGGATTGATGAAATCTATATCTACGCCATCCGGAAAAATGAGCTTACCCCTCATAGTACCCTTTTCACGTACCATCTTTGTTAACTCACGGGTATCAATACCAAAAATACCAGGTACCCTGTGCTCCTTAAGCCAGTCGCTCAGACTTTTTACAGCGTTCCAATGACTGTATTCATACGAAAAATCGGAAATAATTAGGCCGCTTGCCTGAATTTTTTCCGATTCGTAATAAGTTGAAAGTCCGTCTTGGGAAGTATCGATCGGAACACCGTAATTCCCGACCAATGGGAAAGTAAGTGCCAGAATCTGACCTTTATACGACGGGTCGGTCAAACTCTCGGGATAACCTACCATGGCGGTGTTGAAAACTACTTCTCCGGCTACAGCTGATTCGTAGCCAAACGATTTTCCTTTGAAAACGGTTCCATCTTCAAGAACAAGATGAAAAGGTTTGAAATTCTGCATAAATAATTAAGTTATTAAATTCGTCCAAAATTCGCACAAAATTACTATATTTTTGAGTACTATCAATCCATTTTTGGTTTTTTTGGATAAATAATGTGCAGAAAGTAATC
>CAYGJI010000039.1:0-23269 GCA_964350125.1 uncultured Paludibacter sp.
ATTTCACGGGGAAATTCATTTTTTCCCCATCAACTTCCTTTTCCATGCCGGAATATTCTCGGCTTTGCGGATGGTTTCTTCATCGTCGATATCGTCGATGCTGATGGTTACGACTTGTTTCTCAACAACAGGCAACAATACAGGCTCATCGACCGGAAAAAGTTCGGGTGTTGACGGTTTTGAAAGAACTGCTGCCTGGGCTTCAGGATAGTATTGCTTGATGGATTTTTCGATATCGGGTACTGTTGTTGTTTCAACGATTTCCTCCGTCTCCTGCAGTTTCGACAAAACCTCACCATCCATATCCACCACAGCATACTTCTTCTCCCTGCTTTTAATCCTATTCACCAGAGAGGCCGGCATACCCGGAATATCGGTAACCTGATATCCTGTGGCGATAAGGGTGATTTTCACGTTCTCGCCCAGGGTATCGTCGAAAGTGGCACCCCAGATAACCTGAATCTCATCGCCGATAGAAGCCATAAAGTCGTTGATTTCCTTCACTTCTTCCATCCTGATCTGATGCTGTTTTGAGCAATACAGGCTGAGCAACACCTTGCTTGCACCGCTTACATCGTTGGTGTTTAGCAGCGGTGAGTTCAGTGCATCTTTGATGGCATTGGTGATGCGGTTGGCACCCGAAGCAAATCCGGTATTCATGATGGCCACATTGCCTTTGTTGAGGATGGTGTAAACATCGGCAAAGTCGGTGTTGATATAACCCGGCACCGTAATAATTTCGGCAATACCTTTCGCTGCATTGGTAAGCACATCATCGGCCTTGGCAAAAGCGTTAGAAAGCTGCAGGTCGGGAAAAATCTCCCGCAACTTCTCATTATTAATTACCAGCAATGCATCTACATGCTCGCTCAGTGAAGCCACACCTTCGAGTGCCTGACGTATTTTCATGTTACCTTCGAAAGCAAAAGGAATGGTTACGATGCCCACTGTGAGAATGCCTAATTCGTGTGCAGCCTTGGCAACCACCGGCGACGCACCGGTTCCTGTACCGCCACCCATACCGGCAGTAATGAACACCATGCGGGTATTGTCCTGAAGCACAGCTTTAATCTTATCTATGGTTTCTTCGGCAGCTCTGCGGGCAACTGCAGGATCGCCCCCGGCACCCAAACCTGCGGTTGTTTTCTCGCCCAACTGAATTCTTACCGGCACCGGCGAATGATGCAGTGCCTGATTATCGGTATTACACACCACGAACGAAACGTCGCGAATTCCCTGATTGTACATGTGATTGACTGCATTTCCGCCACCTCCGCCCACACCAATCACTTTAATGATTGAGGAATCAGCCAAAGGCAAATCGACAGGTAACAACTTTTCCCAATTAATGTCTTTCATTATGTTCTGAATTTTCGGTTTTATTTACTACCTCTGTTATTTCTCTTCTTTTTATAATATTCTCTTGCTTATTCTCACCAAAATAAATGATTAGCTGGTTTCCAAACTTATCCATTGCTTCCCTGTAAATTTGTATCATCCTCAAAAAATTTGATGAATCCCTGGGTGAAAAGGGTTTTAATTCCCCCTGTTCTTTCAGATTTTTTTTTTGTTCCGCTCTTCTCATTTTTTACTGGGCTGTGATGCAACCTGTTTGAATGAGTGAGCAGAATGGTTCCGATGAGTTGCGAATAACAACTGTTTGCAAAAACCGGCGAAGTATCGTTGCTTAACCAATGACTGTGATCGCCATATCGTGTTTCAATTCCGGTGCGATCTTCGACATACTCCCTGATCAACTGCAATTCCGAACCTCCTCCGGTAAGAATTATACCTCCGGGTATACGTCCGGCATAACTTTCGAGCATTTCGAAAACCGGCGACATGATTTCGTCGAGGCGGGCTTCTATAATCATTGCCAGAAAGTCGTTTTTGACAAAAATCGGCGGTGCGCCAGGCTCTCTTGCAGGCACTTGTATATTTACAACCTGATCGACTCCCGCCTCCATGGCTAATCCCCTGCGACATTTGAGTTTCTCGGCATATTCAGCAGTAATACCCAATTCTTCTATGTCGGCAGTAATAGTTCTTCCTCCAAGTGGCACTACAAGCAAGCCTGTGAGTATTTCATTTTCATAAATCGCCAGGATAGTAGATGAATCACCCAAATTGATCACAGCAGAACCCTTTCGGCGCTCCTCAGCAGTTGTAACAGCTATCGAAAAAGCTTCGGCAGCCAATGGCATAAACTCGATGATGCAGTGTGCCACACGCTCCATCAATTTATCGTACTGCAATTTAATCTCTTCGCTACCAACAACTAAATGATAATGACCAACGATATAACTGCCTTTTTGTCCTTCCGGATTTTCATATTCGCGTTCATCAACTTCATAAATCACCGGAATGGTATCATAAACCAATTTACCCTGTTTCCGGTACGATTTTTCACATTCTTCAGCAAGCTGATCTATCAGCACATCGGTAACAGGTTTTGATTTATTGAGTCGTTTCTCGATAGAAGCTTCCACAATGCGCATACCTTTACCGCTCAAAGCAAATGAGAAGTGTCTGACAGGCACTCTGAGGCCTGCACTGTTGTTCACTTCTTTCATCAGTGTAGAAACAGAAAAAGCAGTACCTGAAGGTTGACCAATGACCCCGTTTCTGATGCCATCAGCTTTTTTGGTCTCCTCCGATAAAATTTTGATCTTATCGGCTGACAATACTTCGGCGGCAACAGTTCTTATGTTGCTTGCTCCAAAATCAAATGCAATGATAATGTTATCCATTTTCCCTCCTATCAAATTGCTTGCTTACTTTTTACTCCAACTATTTGTTGCTTATAGCGCAAGTCTAATTTTTCATACAATTCCCATCCGAATACTGTAAATCCTTTGCTGTAAAGTTCGTATAAACGTTCTAATTTCTCCTCAAAACCATCGGTTTTCCCCAACAGAATTATGGTACTTCCAACACGCGGAACCAGCTCTATTTCAGCCCTGTCGTTTACATATATCTGTGCTATTTGTGCATTCCAGAACGGATGATCGGCGATAAACGAAACCAGTGGGTACAATACTTTGGCAGCCATGGTTTTGGTCATTCGACCGGTAACAACAGGCACGTAGGCAATCACACCGGGCGGGACAGGCAAAACATGCTGCTCTGTGTCCACGTAATAGGTATCGAGATCGCCCACAACCAGGTACTTTGGCTGGCGAAGTTCTATTTGCAGGATAGCACTTCCATCGGTCGTATGATAACAATTTGTGTTTTTCACAATCGGATTTTGCTCCAGAAAACGCTCTATCTCTTCTGTAGCAAGTTCGCTAATCATATTTCCGACAGGATGCAACCCGATATCGGCCAACACTTGGTTGACTTCATCTTCATTCATCAGTTTAATTTTTCCGGATATCTCTATATTCAGCTCCCTGCAGCGGATGTTTTGCTCATCGATGCGGAATGTAAAGGCTGACAACAGCAGGTAGGCAAGTACCAGGGCTACTCCCAGACTATAGAATATAATACTGATAACCGTTCGTTTCATTTCAGTGTAACTTTTTGGCTTTAAATGCTTTGACAATTTCCGGAACCATGGCGTCGATATCGCCGGCACCGAAAGTTACCAATACTTCGAGGTCGTTGCGCCCGATAAGCGTTTCAATCAGTCCGCTTTTGCTACAAAGTTGCTTTTTATCAAGATGCATCTTACTCAGTATCATGGCCGAATCAACACCTTCGATGGGCAATTCGCGGGCAGGGTAAATGTCGAGCAGGATGAGTTCGTCGAGGGTAGAGAGAACGTCGGCGAAATCGTCGGCAAAATCGCGGGTTCGGGTGTACAGATGAGGCTGAAACACCGCCGTAATTTTCTTGCCCGGATACATTTCCCGTATCGACATAATGCTGGCACTCAGCTCTTTCGGGTGATGTGCATAATCGTCGATCATCACCATCTTATCATTCTTATACACGACATTAAAGCGCCTGTAAATTCCGGAGAATGAGGACAGGCCGGTACGAAGCTCGTCGGAAGTCACCCCACTGAGCCAGGCCAAAGCCATGGCAGCTACACTGTTTTCGACATTAATACGCACCGGTACACCGAGCCTCACATCGGCGATAGTTTCGGTGGGGGTCACAAAATCGAAACGTATTTCGCCGGGTTTACTGCGGATGTTCATGGCGTGAAAATCGCCCCCTTCATCCATCGAATAAGTAAAAAGTTTTACTCCTTTCTGCAGTGTGGGTTCAATTTCGATGCCTTTTCTCAGTATCAGAGCGCCGCCGGGTTTCACCAACGAGGCAAAATGTTCGAAACTTTCCTTCACGGCCTGATGACTGCCATAAATATCGAGATGATCGGCATCAGACGATGTGATAACAGCTAAGTAGGGACGCAAGTGGTGGAAGGAGCGGTCGTACTCATCAGCTTCAATCACCACAAAATTGCTTTCCTTAGAGAGCAGCAGATTGGTTTTGTAGTTGTTGGAAATGCCACCGAGAAACGCGCTGCAATCGACCTTCGATTGGTAAAACAAATGTGCAGCGATGGTCGATGTGCTTGTTTTACCATGTGTGCCGGCAATGCAAATGCCTTTGTTGCCAGATGTTATATAGCCAAGCACTTCGGCTCTTTTCATCACCTTAAATCCTTTTCCCCTGAAAAAAACCAATTGCTGATGCTCTTCAGGAACGGCCGGAGTGAGCACTATCAACGTTTTATTCATATCCAGAAACGACGATGGGATATGCTCCACCCCTTCCTCGAAATTCACAGCAATTCCTTCCGACATCAAATCTTCGGTGAGTCGCGTCTCTGTACGGTCGTACCCTGCCACTGCAAAGCCGCGGGCTTTATAGTAACGGGCAATGGCACTCATACCAATTCCGCCAATTCCGAGAAAATAAAATTTCGTAAATTTATTCATTCATTTTTCCATTTATCCTCATTTTCGCTGAACCTGCACGATTTCATCCACAATTCTGCCGGCAGAATTTGGTTCCGCTAAAATACGAATATTTTTGCTTAATTCATTCAGTTTATCTGTATTCATCATGAGTTTCAGTGCTGTGGGTATCAACTTCTGAATCGCGTCGGCATCAGATATAATCACTGCGGCATCGTGTTCGACCAATGCCATGGCATTGCGCGTCTGATGATCCTCGGCTACATTGGGCGAAGGTACCAGTACCACGGGCTTACCCAACAGGCATAGTTCGGAGATGGAAGCGGCGCCAGCCCGCGAAATAACCAAATCGGCAGCAGCATAAGCATAATCCATCCGACTCAGAAAATCTGTTACAAACATGGGTGTATTGCTGAAAGGTACCAAAGCCTTTCTGGCATCTTCAATATAAAACTTACCTGTTTGCCAGATAACCTGCATACCCGAAATTGCCAGCGTATTGAGCTGCACGATCAAACTGCGGTTGATGGTGCGTGCTCCCAGACTTCCCCCGAGCACCAACAGGGTTTTCCGTCCTGGCTGAAACCCAAAAAAAGCCAGCGCTTTCTCTTTGCTGATATCCGCCCGAAGCAAATCCTGCCGCACGGGATTGCCTGTTTTAACAATCTTTGCTGCCGGAAAAAACTTTTCCATACCGTTGTAAGCTACACAAATGCGGGCAGCTTTGCGGGCAAGTAGTTTATTGGTCACTCCTGCGTATGAGTTCTGTTCCTGAATGATGGTAGGTACGCCATAAGCCGAAGCTGCATGTAGCACTGGCGCACTGGCATAACCGCCGACTCCGATAGCCACATCAGGACAAAACTCCCTGATGATACGACGTGCTAAAAGCAGACTGCGCAACAAGTTCCAAAGTACCCCGATGTTGCGAAACATATTCTTACGATCGAAACCGCTTACCGGAAGTCCTTTGATCTTGTAACCGGCTGCCGGCACACGTTCCATTTCCATCCTGCCAAGTGCTCCCACAAACAGTATTTCGGCCTGAGGGAATCGCTCCTTCAGGGCATTGGCAATGGAGATGGCCGGAAAAATATGTCCTCCAGTGCCGCCTCCGCTGATGATAAACCGTTTTTGCTGTTCCATAGTTGTTGCTTTTATGTAATAGATTTAATCTTCTTCTTCGAGAATCACCTCCGTTTTTGGCAGATTATCTTCTTTTATCTGACGGGTTACCCCGAGCAGGATACCAAAATAAATGCTGGTAATGAGGATGGAAGTTCCGCCCCGACTGATGAGAGGCAGGGGCTGTCCGGTTACGGGGCCCAAACTTGTTGCCACAGCCATACTGATTAAAGCCTGCATTGCAATCATCAGCGACAAGCCGATTACCAGAATCGCAGGGAAAACTGTTTTGCTCATGGTTGCTATCCTGCCGGCTCTGTATAAGAGAATCATGTAGAACAATATCAGCACGACACCTCCAATCATACCTGTCTCTTCGACAATGATGGCATAAATAAAATCGGAATATGCCTGCGGCAGAAAATCGCGCTGAACACTATTTCCGGGCATAACACCGGTGATGCCACCCCGTGCGATTGCAATTTTACCGTGCAATACTTGCAGATTCTCGTCGTTTATAACGTATTTCTGGTCCGGATCGGCCTTCTCAAACTTACGGTCGATGCGGTTTACCCAGGTAGAAGCCCTGTCGAGAAAGCCCGGCAATTTTTCCTCAGGTATAGCCTTGAGCAAGAAGTAACCAAACACAGCCGCTGCAACCATTACCACTGCCAGTATTCCGAGTTTCTTCGGGCTGATGCGGCCAATGAACATCATCAGATAGACAACAGAGAACAAAAGAACTGCGGTTGAAAAATTCTCCCGAAGTATGAGCGCACATATAACCCCGGTAATAATAAGCAATGTGCGGAAATATCTGTTTTCATCGTGTACCCTACTTTTGATGCGTGAAATAAAATCGGCAGCAAAAATGATGAGCGACAATTTGGCTATTTCGGAAGGCTGAAACTGAATCCCTAAAATTTCGATCCAGCGGGCTGCATCATTTTCTTTCACTCCAACGTATGGCACAATCACCAAAGTAACCAAAGAAAACAGCAGACCGGCATAGGCACAAATACGTATTACCTTGTAAGGCGCCAGATGCACCAAAAATGCAATTACACCTCCAAAAATCAGAAAAGAAACATGGCGCAGCATGGGTGCCGAATGGTTGGTCGCCTTAAAGGCAAGGGTGCTCGATGCGCTGTACATCTGCACTATTGATACAAGACACAACAGGATAAACACCGCCCAAATGACGAAATCACCTTTCAGATATTTTTTTATCAATGTAGTCATTTGTTGGGCAATAAAAAATTACAATTTTCTCACACAGAGTTTGAACTGTGTGCCTCTGTCTTCGTAGTTTTCAAATAAATCGAAACTGGCGCAGCAGGGCGAAAGCAGCACGGTATCACCTTGTTGAGCCATGTTGTAGGCCAGATTTACAGCATCATCCATCGAACGCGCATCAACAGTTTGAGCCACTATACCATCGAAAAAATCGTGTAAGCCTGAATTATCCACACCGAGAAAGACCATTCCCCGCACCTTTTCCCTGACCAATCCGGCAATCTCAGCATAATCGTTACCTTTATCGGTACCACCCAGAATGAGCACCACCGGCGTTTGCATGCTTTGCAAGGCGTACCAGCACGAATTAACATTGGTGGCTTTCGAGTCGTTGATAAACTTCACATTGCGCACCGTGGCCACATATTCGAGTCTGTGCTCCACCCCTTTAAAATCGATGAGCGATTCGCGGATAAACTCCTTACGTACCCCGGCTGCTGCAGCTGCCAATCCGGCTGCCATCGAGTTGCAGGTGTTGTGAATACCTTTGAGCGAAAGTTCTGTTGCAGGCATAACTAATAAATCTTTTAATACGTTAATAATAAGATATTCATCGCGGATAAATGCTTTTGTTTTTTCTCCCTTATTCAACGAAAAAGGATACAACGATGATTCAATTTTTCTTTTTCCCAGCTCATTGCAGATTACCGGATCCTGTTCCCAGTAAATAAAAGCATCATTGCCGGTCTGATTTTGGGTAATGCGAAACTTGGCATTAATATATTGCTGAAAATCATAGTTGTAACGATCGAGATGATCGGGCGTGATGTTGAGCAATACAGCCACATCGGCTTTAAAATCAAACATGTGGTCGAGCTGAAAACTACTGAGTTCAACCACATAAACCGGATGCGGGTCGAGGGCTACCTGCAGCGCCAGGCTTTTTCCGATATTTCCTGCCAGTCCGGCATCAACTCCCGCTTTACGCATCATATGATAAATGAGAGAAGTAGTGGTTGTTTTACCATTACTCCCTGTGATGCATATCATTTTGGAATCGGTATATCGCCCTGCAAACTCAATTTCTGATATTACAGGAATGCCTGTCCCTTCGATTTTCTTCATCAGGGGTGCTTTATCGGGAATGCCGGGACTTTTGATAATTTCATCGGCTTTCAGGATGAGTTCTTCGGTATGTTGTTTTTCTTCCCAGGCTATTTCGTGGTTATTGAGCAACTCCTTGTAGTTGGCAGCAATAATCGAGAGGTCTGAAACGAACACGTCAAATCCCTTCTGTTTCGCCAATACTGCGGCTCCGCTTCCACTCTCTCCTGCTCCAAGTACTACAATTCGCTTCATTGATTCTGTTTGTTGATTGGTTTTCCAAAATGTTTATCTGATTTTCAGCGTAATAATAGTCAGTGCCGCCAGTATCAACCCCACAATCCAGAATCTGATAACAATTCTTGACTCGGGCAAGGGGATGTTTGGTTTTTGTATCAGGGCCGGAATACTTCCATCTCCGGCTTTCTGAAAATGATGATGGAGCGGTGCCATCTTGAATATGCGCTTCCCTACGCCATACCTTCGTTTGGTATATTTGAAATAACCAACCTGCAGCAATACTGAAACATTTTCTACCAGAAAAACTCCACACAAAATCGGAATCAGTAGTTCTTTACGTATGGCAATAGCAAATACAGCGATGATGCCGCCAAGCATCAAACTACCGGTATCGCCCATAAACACCTGGGCAGGAAAAGCATTGTACCACAGGAAACCTACGGTGGCACCAATAAAAGCACCGGCAAAAACCAGCAATTCACCCGTTCCGGGGATATACATGATATTGAGATAACCCGCATAATTGATGTTACCTGACAAATAGGCAAGTATCCCGAGTATAACCCCGATAATGGCCGAAGAGCCTGTTGCCAGACCATCAAGACCATCGGTGATATTGGCTCCGTTTGAAACAGCAGTAACGATAAAAATCACAACCAGCACAAAAAACATCCAGCCAAAAAACTGACCCTGATCGCCTAAGCTCTTAAACACATCAGCATAATTCAGATTGTTGTTTTTGAAGAAGGGAATGGTCGATTTGGTTGATTTGATATCATGTTTCGAATAATGTACATCTTCTACCCGTTCTTTATAGCCTTTAACCTCAATATTCTCGCGAATTACAATATCCGGGCTAAGGTACATGGTGAGCCCTACAATCAATCCGAGTCCTACCTGACCCACAATTTTGAACTTTCCGCTTAAGCCTTCTTTGTTCTTTTTGAAAACCTTAATATAATCGTCGAGAAATCCGATAGCACCGAGCCATACAGTTGCGATAATCATCAGGATGGTGTAAATATTGGTGAGGTTCGACAATAAAAGTGTTGGAATAAGAATAGCGATGATGATGATGATTCCGCCCATGGTAGGTGTGCCTTTTTTGGCCATTTGTCCTTCAAGTCCGAGATCCCTTACTGTTTCCCCGATTTGTTTTCGTTGCAGAAAATCGATAATTTTTCTGCCGAAAAGGGTTGCAAGCAGAAGCGCCAGAATAAACGACAAGCCTGTACGGAATGAGATGTAGTTAAACATTCCAGCTCCCGGAAAATCGAAAACCCTGTCGAGATAATTGAAAAGATGATAAATCATATCTGCAATTTTTAGCTGTTATTCAAAACATTTTTTTACTTCTTCCTTATCGTCAAAGTGATGCTTCACTCCCTGTATAATCTGATAATCTTCATGCCCTTTGCCGGCCACCAGCACCACATCGCCCGGCTGAGCAATGGCGCAGGCAGTTTTGATGGCTTCCCGCCGATCGACTATGGCGATGCAGGCTTTTTTCTGCAGCCCATCGAGTCCGTCGAGCATGTCATTGATAATATCCTGCGGCTCCTCATTGCGCGGATTATCCGAAGTAAGCACTGCCTTCCAGCTTCCCTGTACGGCTTCACGAGCCATCATGGGTCGTTTGCCCTTATCGCGGTTTCCACCGCAGCCCACTACGGTAATAAGGCGGCCCTGACCCTGCAAAATCTGATTGATGGTGCTTATCACATTGTTCAGCGCATCGGGAGTATGGGCATAATCCACAATAGCTGTGTAGCCCGATGGGGAACGCAGTGTTTCGAAACGTCCTGAAACAGAGGTGAGTGTACTAAGTACCCGAAGCACTTCGAGTTCCTCTTCGCCAAGCAGTACCGCAGCTCCAAACACAGCCGTCAGGTTGCTTGCGTTGAACTTTCCTATAAATGACACATTCACTTCTTTCGCGTTCATATCGAGTAACATCCCCTCGAATCCATGTTCGAGGATGCGGGTTTTGAAGTCGGCCATGCCGCGAAGCGAATAACTGTATTTGCGGGCTTTGGTGTTTTGCAGCATCACCACACCGTTTTTGTCGTCGATATTGATGAGTGCAAAAGCATCAGCAGGAAGTTGGTCGAAAAAGGTCTTTTTAGCTTTGAGGTAGTTTTCGAAAGTTTGATGATAATCGATATGGTCGCGCGTAAGATTGGTAAAAATTGCTCCGTCAAACTCAAGACCTTCTATTCTGCCCTGATCCACAGCATGCGAACTTACCTCCATGAAGGCATGCGTGCATCCGCGGGCAACCATGTTGGCAAGTAACCCATTGAGCGACAAGGCATCGGGTGTAGTATGCGTCGCTTCTATCATCTCATCATCCACATAATTGCATACTGTTGAGATAAGACCGGTTTTATATCCGAGCTGCCTGAACATGGAGTAAAGCAGGGTTGCCACCGTTGTTTTGCCATTCGTACCGGTAACACCAACCAAAGTTAGTTTTGAAGATGGAAAGTCGAACCAGGCCGAAGCCAAAAGTCCGAGTGCTGCAGCACTGTTTTTAACTTTAATGAAGGTTACATCAGCCTTAATATCCGCAGGTAATGATTCGCAGAGTACAGCCACAGCTCCTTGTGTAATCGCAGCACCGATAAAGTCATGACCATCGACAGCCGTACCCCGGGTAGCAACAAAAATATTGCCCGGCACTACAGCGCGGGAATCGAAGGCTATGCCTGTAATGGGCACTTGATCCGATCCGCGAAAATCTTCAGGAACAATTTCCTGCATTAAATCATTCAACACAACTTTGCTCATATACATTTTCAATTACTGCAAATTAAGTTCAACCAGAGTGCCGGGCACTAATTTTACTCCGGCTTTCGGAGATTGAGCCATTACCCGACCGCGACCGTTAATTTTCACTTCAAGTCCCATATTTCCAAGCAGATACACAGCATCTTTGGCGCCCATTCCCGAAACATCAGGAATGCTGTTTTTGCTAAAAACGAGGCTTTCCACATGCACAGCCTTACCGGTAACATCCTCCGTTTGAACCCAGCCATTTAAATCACCTGAAGCCGGAATGTTCAATTGCCTGAATATGGTTCGCAGGGCAGCCGAATTTCCAGCCATCACTTTAGGAAGCGGATTAAACACCTTTGTTGAGTCGTTGACTATAAGAGCTTGTGGCACCCGTTGTGAACGGAGGTTCATAATTCCTTCAGCCACTTTCCTGAAAACAGGGCCGGCCATTCGACCACCCGAAGGCAAACCCTGAGGTGCTGTAATAAAAACAATGCAGGAGTATTGGGGTGCATCGGCCGGAAAATATCCACAGAAAGATACATTGTGCCGTGTTTGTCCGGTCTTATAGCCATGCAACCCCTGCGAAATCTGTGCAGTTCCGGTTTTACCTGCAATGCGTACTATATTGGATCGTACCTGTTTGGCAGTTGCATATTTACCTTCGAGCACTCCCAAAAGCGCCTGGTGTACATCGGCTACAGTGGATGGTTTACAAATCTGTTGTCTCAGCACCTCAGGTTCGAAAGTCTGAACAATTTCGTCATTGCGCTTGATATATTTCACAAACATGGGCTTCACCATGGTGCCGCCATTGGCAATGGCGTTATAAAAAGTAAGCGTATAAATGGGTGGAATCGTTGTTTCATATCCGATCGACATCCATGCCAGCGTTGTTCCGTACCATTCCGATTTATTTTTCTTCGGATGTTTGATGCGCGGTGTGGCAACACCTTTCATTTGTATGGGCAGTGAGTCATTTAGACCAAAAGTCCATAATTTCTCCGCGAATGCAGCTTCATTATTGCCAAATGCTTTCTGCACCATCATTGTTGTTCCCACATTCGATGAAGCCTGTATAATTTCATCGACCTGTAATATACCAAACCCACCCTTTTCGTAATTATGATCTTTCATCAGTCTTCCCGCTACAGGGTACACCCCGTTTCCGGTGTCAAACTTATCAGTCAGTTTCACTTTTCCACCGTCGAGCACTGCCATGAGCGTAGCAATTTTAAAAGTTGAACCCGGCTCTATCTCGTCGCTCAGAGCGTGATTCGCCCCTTCGTAATAATTTCCTGTTGCGGGATTCAAATCGAGATTCACCATGGCTTTAATCTCACCGGTTTTCACCTCCATAACCACTACGGTGGCCGACTGCGCGCCAAGCTGGGCAATGGTATCGCGCAATGCCGTTTCGGCAATATCCTGAATTTCAATGTCGAGTGTTGAGTATATATCCAAACCATCGACAGGTGGTACTTCGGGCGTTTCGATAAAGCGATTGGCCACTTTTTGTCGTACAGAAATGCCTGCTGTACCAACGAGCACATCATCGAAAGAGCCTTCGAGACCACTGCGACCACCCTTCGCCTCGTCGGGATACACATCGCCGATGGTGCGTGAAGCCAGCGAACCAAAAGGTTTTATCCTGCGCACATATTCTTTGGTAATCAGACCACTTCTATATCTTCCAAGCCGGAACAGCGGTAGCTTGCGCAGGTCATTTAATTGTGAATAGTTGATGCGCTTTGGATACAACCTGAGTTCTGAGAGCTTTTCATCATATCCCTGCTTGATCATTGCTTTATATTCTACCGGCGTTTTATCGCCGAAAAACTCCGAAAGGGCTGTCGAAACTGAATCGAGTTTAGCATAAAACAACGCCCCGTTTTTGGCCCGCAATGCTGGTACGCGGGTATCCATAAATATATAATACGTTGGGATGGAGCTGGCCAGCAACCGGCCATCAGACGCAAATACGTTGCCCCGTTTGGGTCTTATGATTATATCAGAAAATTTCTGTTTCTCAGCCAACTCCATCAGTTTGTCTCTTTCAACAAACTGAATATAAATGATTTTGCCAATCACCGCTACAAACATCACTGCAATCAGCATATACACTATCCCGAAGCGAAGTACGATATTTTTACGTTTGTCGGTCATCTTTTATTTTTTCTCTTCCTCAGTGGTTACTTTTTCGATTACAATCGGAGGCTGTGTGCCTGTAGTGAGTGGGATACCCTTCTCTTGCAACAATCTTTCTATACTCGAACGACGGGTAATTTCTACAAGTTCTGCCGAAATGGTCAGTCTTTCGTATTTTGCATCCTGAATCTGCTTTCTCAATTCGCTGATTCGGGTAATCTGCTTTTCACTCTCATAGCGGTTGTCGTTGTAAAAAATGGTAATACCAACCAATAAACCAAGAAGCAAATACTGACGGCGAATGAAACGGCGGGTCAGCACATTTCCGTTCAGAATATCGCGCAGGGTACTTGAGCGAAGCTCTGTCAGATCCTCGCTGTTTTTTATCCTTGCTGCTATATTTCTGAAAAATCCCATGATTATTTATTTCGAAGGAGTGGCTATTCTTAGTTTGGCACTGCGTGAACGCGGATTGAGGGCAACTTCATCAACTCCGGCGATAATCACTTTTTGATTCACAGCCTTCAGTGGCGCTACCACATTGCCATAAAAATCCTTTTCCGGTATTCCCTCAAAATTGCCAGCACGCATAAAGTTCTTTACCAAGCGATCCTCAAGTGAGTGGTAAGTAATTATCGCCAGTCGCCCTTCAGGATTCAGCATCTCCACACTCTGCCTGAGCAACGACTTCAACACTTCCAGTTCACGGTTCACTTCGATTCGCAATGCCTGAAACACCCTGGCCATATCCTTTTTCTCCTTTTGGCGTGAAAAGAAAGGCGTGAGCACTTCCATCAGCGACCGAATCTGCTCCAGCGGCTGTTGCGAACGGGCATTCACAATGGCACGTGCAATTTTTCTCGACTGATGCAATTCTCCATAAAAATATAAAACATCTGCCAGTTTTTCTTCTGAGTAGGTATTCAACACTTTGGCGGCCGTAAGTTCGCTGCTGCGGTTCATCCTCATATCGAGCTGTCCTTCGTAACGAAACGAGAACCCCCTTTCGGCTTCATCGAAATGATGAAAGGAAACTCCCAAATCAGCCAGAATTCCATCCACCCTGCTAATGCCAAGGAAACGCAAATAATTCTTCAAAAAGCGGAAATTCCCCCGCACAAATGTAAATCGAGGATCATCCGGGATATTGGCCATCGCTTCTTCATCCTGATCGAAACCGATAAGCCGCCCTTGCGGGCCCAGGGCTGCAAGTATTGCCCCTGCATGCCCACCACCTCCAAATGTGCAATCGACATACACCCCATCTGGTCTTATCGAAAGCCCTGCGATGGTCTCAGCCAACAATGCCGGTATATGATATGCAGCTTCACCCATCTTACTTTCGCATCATTCGTTCTTTCAGCCTGTCAGCTACATTGAGCGCAATCTGTTCGTAAGCACTTTTACCCCAGAGTGCAAATCGATCTACCATCCCCACAAAAATAAGTTCGCCATTGGCCGGATGTAAATATTCCATGTGTTTACGCGAAATCAGCACACGACCCTGAGAATCGATGTCGAGCCATTCAGCATCCGAAACATATTGCATCAGCAATAACTGATCTTCAGGATTCCACTCGTCGAGTGTGTCTTTCAGTTCCTTCATTTTGGCATTCCAAACCTCCACAGGATAAATTACCAGACAGTCATTGTGGGGATCACGACGCATTACTACCCGTTCGCTATTGCTTTCGGGAAGCATCCGACGATAAGCAGACGGGATGAAAACCCGCCCCTTCACATCAGCTTTTACATCGTATTTTCCTATGAATGTGGACATAATTTGTCGGATATAGTTTTGGAACGGTAAAAGTATAAAAAGATTTTCAATTACCCACATTTCCCCACCATGATTTTTTCAACAAGTTATCAATAGGGTTTATCAACAGAATCAGCAGGTTATCAACAACAATAAAGCTAATCGACAGTCAACAAAATTAATACATTTAATTGATATGCTGATAGTTAGAAAAAATCATCGTCAAAGTGGGGAATAAAATCAAACATTTCGAAATTCAAACAACAAAATCAGCATCAGGAGATATGATTTCAACCACTCACTTTCTTTGTGGAACTTACTTCCACCATTGTGAAACTTTGTGTAATCAGGCCCTTCAACTCCCTGGCTTCCTTATCTTCTTTATCTTCTTTATCTTCTCAATTTATTTATTACTTTTGTGGCTGTTTTGTCAATAAGTTATGGAAAATACCGACATTGTAAGAATTGATGTGGAGGCAGTTTTGAAGAAAAGAGCTCCCAACACCCGTGTTCCTCGTTTTGTTATTAATTTTCTGAAAAGAATAGCGCATCAGGATGAGTTCAATTATTTTTTTGAAAATTATCCTGACCTCCGAAACCTCGATTTTATAGAGGGTGGGTTGAAATACATGAAAATTGAGACCGAAGTTTTCGGCATGGAAAATCTTCCGCCGAAGGACGGAAAATACATTTTTGCCTGCAACCATCCGCTGGGCGGGCTCGATGGGATGACCATCGGCTATCACATTGGCAGGTATTACGATGGCAAAGTCCGGTTTTTTTCCAACGACCTGTTGATTCACCTGCACCCGATGCGGGAAATGTTTGTGCCGGTAAATAAATTTGGCGGACAGTCGAAAGAAAATGCTGAGTTGATGCACCAGCTCTACACTTCCGACAATCATTTGGTTACCTATCCTTCAGGTATGTGTTCGCGCAAGGTAAAAGGTGAAATAGTTGATCTCGAATGGAAGAAAAATTTCATCACTAAAGCCATTCAGTATCAACGGGATGTGATTCCTGTATATTTCGAGGGCAGAAACTCGGACTTTTTCTACAATCTCGCTAATCTGCGAAAATTTCTCGGCATCAAATTCAATATTGAAATGATGTTTCTGGCGGATGAAATGTTTAAGCAAAGGGGTAAGAAATACCGTATCGTCATTGGCGAACGTGTTCCGTGGCAACATTTCGACAAATCGAAGTCGCAGAACGATTGGGCTGCCTGGATGAAAGCTAAAACCTATGCCCTGAGGTCGGTATTAGAGAGCAAGTAGCCCTTCGGGCAAACTCATTTCAATGATTTTCTTTTCCTGATCGATGCTTAGTATATAATCTTCGACCACGGGTATCAGGATTTCATCATCGTCGGTTTCAATCACAAAAAGTGTATTTTCGGTAGTTGTGTCAATGCTGCTGATGACACCAATCACTCCTGCAAGTTCCTCTGTCAGGGTGTATCCAACAAGCATTTCCACCGCCATTTCATCTTCGTTGGTATCAACCATCTGATTCGGGTGCAGATAGATGTCCAAACCGGAAAGTTCCCGGGCATGCTCCTCCGTATCAACGCCATCGAGCATCATCAAACCTGCCCCCCCCGATTTCATCCGTGCTGAAGCAACAAAAAATGGTACGGGGATACCATCTATCATCAGGAAAATGAAGAAATTGTTATCAGCATTTAAAGTGCAGTTGCTTAAAGCAAACGACAATTCTCCCTTCAAACCGTGAGGTTTGAATATTTGCCCTGCTCTGATAAGTGCCCTGGTTAGAATCATAATTACATTTTTTCACATAAAAACCGTACAAATGTACAAAAAACACCCTTTACACACAAAGATATTGGGCAACTTGTCAATTTACAACTTCATTTCTGCCAAATATTACACATCTTCGCTTTAATTATTAATTATTTTTGTTGTCCGATTTTATCACAATAATAATAATAACAATACCTGTCATGTTCAATCAACTTATTAAACTTACAGCCATTACCCTGCTTTTCATCTCTTTTGCTTCATGCAAGCACGATCACGGCTACAAAAGCATTACCGATTGTGAGATCAAAGCTTTCTACAAAGATCTTCCTTTTGAGATGCCTGTTCTGAAGGTTCCGCAGTTTAAAAAGTATTCTGTGAAGATAACCGATTTCGGGGCTATCGGCGATGGGGTAACGCTCAATACCGATGCTTTTGCAAAAGCCATTGATCAGGTTCATGCCAAAGGAGGCGGACGTGTGATTGTACCACGAGGTATTTTTCTCACCGGACCCATCGTGATGAAAAGTAATGTCAATCTGTTTCTTGAGAGAAATTCAATGATTCTTTTTTCGTCAGATTTTGATCTTTATCCGATTGTTGATGCCAGTTTCGAAGGGTTGAACACCAAACGTTGCCAATCGCCTATTTCGGCTCATGGTGCCGAAAATATTGCCATAACAGGCTACGGCGTGATTGACGGTTCGGGAGATGCATGGCGTCCCACCAAGCGGGAGAAACTCACCGACAGGCAATGGCGCAAATTAGTTAACAGTGGTGGTGTGACCGATTCGCTTCAGAAAATATGGTATCCGAGCGAGTCTTCGATTCGCGGACAGGCCTATTGTGTGGATCAGAATGTACCTGTAGGTTTGCAAACAGATGAAGAGTGGGCAGCGATTCGTGACTTTCTGCGACCGGTATTGCTCAATTTCGTTAAATGCAAAAATATTCTTCTTGAAGGAGTTACGTTCCAGAATTCTCCGGCATGGAATCTTCATCCGTTGATGTCGGAAAACATCATCATCAACAGGCTAACTGTACGCAATCCCCGCTATTCGCAAAACGGCGATGGTGTTGATATCGAATCCTGCAAAAACACACTGATTGTGAATTCGAGCTTTGATGTAGGTGACGATGCTATTTGCATGAAGTCGGGAAAAAATGAAACTGGTCGTGCCAGGGCAATGCCTACCGAAAATGTAATTGTTGCAAACTGCGTGGTGTATCATGGTCATGGTGGTTTTGTAGTAGGCAGCGAAATGTCGGGCGATGTGCGCAATATCTCCGTAAAACATTGCAGCTTCATCGGTACCGATGTAGGCCTCCGTTTTAAAAGCAACCGCGGCCGTGGAGGTGTGGTCGAGAATATATGGATCAGCCACATCAACATGATCAATATCCCGACCGACCCACTTACTTTCAATCTTTATTACGGAGGAAAATCGGCCATTGAGGCCATCGATGCCGGTGATGACCCTTCGGCTGAAGCAGCTAAAGTACCACCGGTGACCATCGAAACGCCGGCTTTCCGCAACATTTTCATTTCCGATATCGTTTCCAATGGCTCCAACCGCCCAATGTATTTCAACGGCCTTCCAGAGATGAAAGTTGAAAATGTGGTAATCGAAAATTCGATTTTTAATGCCCGATACGGAGCTGAAATAAGTCGCGCCAAAGGGGTAACTATCAGCAATGTGATTTTGGATGTTGAAAACGGCGAAGCTTTGGTGCTCGAAGATGTGGACGGTTTGAATATTAGCAGGCTGACCGACCCTGCGGGGAATAAAATAATCATCAGACAAAAGGGAACCAACAACAATTTGAACTTCAAGGATTAATTTAAATTTGAATAGAGAACACAAAAGTGTATCTTTGCGTTTTATCTTTATTCAAATCTATTAATCATGCAACGAATACTTTTATTTTTGGCAGTTGTGGTGCTAACAACGGGTATGTGCCCGGCCACCAACATCACACTGAGGATAAGCAATCCGAATTCAGTAGATGTAAGCAACGCGCCGGTTGTGGTTTCTTTTGACAAAATCCGCAAAATTGCTCCCAAAAAGCGAACCGGATTATCGGTTCTGATCGACAACAAAATCGTCAGTTCGCAGGTCGACGACCTCAACAAAGACGGTATAGCCGATGAACTGGTTTTCCTCATCGACCTGCGTGCAGGTGAAACGAAAGAATTCGAACTAAAAAGCCTTCGCGCTTCTAAACGCCCGGTTTTTGCTGCTGAAGTGGATGCCAGCCTTATTCTGAAAACAGAGGATGGAATGAAGCATGTAACCGAAGTTTCATCGACCAAAAACGACATGTACAATAAGCTGCACCATCACGGTGTGGCTTTCGAGTCGGAACTGATGGCTTACCGCATCTATTTCGACAACAAAAGCACCATTGACATTTACGGAAAGAAAAAACCACAACTCGAACTGGAACTTACAGGTTGGTATCCGACCGGTGAGCAGTTAGCCGCAGGCTTTGGCGACGACATTCTGCTGGTTTCAGGCTGGATAGGCAACGGCACTGTAAAAGGATGGGATGGTAAAAAAGCTACGCATATAGATAAGTTCGACATGCGCACGCATCGCATAGTAGCCAAAGGCAATGTTCGCACGGTTGTAGAAAGTGAAGTAAAAGGCTGGGATTACGAAGGCAAAAAAACCGACATGACTGTACGTTACATCATGTATGCCCGCAACCGCAGTGTTACCGCTGAGGTAAGGGTGTCGGGCAACATCGAAAATCTGGTAACCGGTGTTCAGCAAATAGGCGGCGGGCCGTGTTTTCAGACCAACCAGCTTGTTGGTTCGTGGGGCACCTGGTATCCGCAACCCGACACAGTAAAATATGCTAAAGAAACCGTGGGATTAGGATTATATCTGCCCAAAGAATTTTCCGGAAAACAACTCATGGATGGTGTAAACAACATCATTATTACTCCTGCGAAAGCGGGTGAAGTGTTGCGTTTTCACTTTACTACTGTGGCTACCAAAGAAGAGAACCAGCCAATTCGCAGTGCAGTGGAGTTTTTCGAATATCTCGATGCGTGGCGAAAAGGACTGACTCCTCTTGTAGTAAAATAATTGAAGCATTTAAAGCAACTTCTCAATATCTGCAGCCAAATCTTCGGGTTTGGTACGTGGAGTGAATCTTTTTACCGGCTTACCTTCGCGGTCGATCAAAAACTTAGCAAAATTCCACTCAATATCAGGCTTGCTGCCCGACCCCGGCAATACGCCCTTTAAATATTTGTACAGCGGATGTGCCCCATCGCCGTTTACTTCGATTTTTGAGAAAAGCGGGAAAGTAACCCCATAATTCACTTTACAGAAACTGGCTATTTCGGCTTCAGTGCCGGGTTCCTGCCCCATGAACTGGTTGCAGGGAAAGCCCAGAATTACCAAACCCTTGTCGCTGTACTTTTTATATAAAGCTTCCAACCCTTCATACTGTTTGGTTAAACCACACTTACTGGCAACATTAACAATCAAAATCACTTTACCCTGATAATCGCCAAGCGACTTTTGATTACCGTCGATGTCGGTCATTGTAAAAGAATACACATTAACTGCCTCCTTATTCTGAGACAAAACAGTCATACTCAGGGCAAAAAGTGACAAAAAAAATAATTTTCTCATATAATCTTCAAATTTAATATTGTTCTTGTAACTTCGATTCAACACATTTCGGGCTCACTGTAATTGAACAACTCAGGGAGCTGTTTGTTTACAGTAGACTCAAGAATCATACAATGTATGTGACTTCCCCTTTTAAAAATTGTTAGTGAGAATTGCAATATTGCAGATTATCGTTACTTTTGTGACCGAAACAGTTTACAATCCACTTTAATAAATAATGTAATGTTTAAAGACAATATTTTCACTTTTTTGAAAGGTTTTGCCATGGGTACAGCCAATGTTATCCCCGGAGTTTCGGGTGGTACAATTGCTTTGATAACCGGGATTTTTGAGCGACTGTTACATAGCTTGAAATCCTTCAACCTGCAGTTTTTAAAGCTGCTGTTTAAAGGCAATTTCAAAACCCTTGCAACTCACGTCGACCTGAAATTCTTAGCGGTAGTGTTGCTGGGCATTTTTACCAGCATTTTCACGGTTGCCAAACTATTAAGTTTTCTGTTCGAAAACTACCCCGTTTTCATTTGGTCATACTTTTTCGGACTTATCATTGCTTCCATTTGGCTGGTCGGAAAAACCATTTCGAAATACAACGCTACAGTTATCGTATTTCTGATTCTGGGCACTGCCATTGCTGCGTCAATTACCATACTAAGCCCGGCGCGTGAAAACGACTCGTTTTTCTATCTGGTTATCTGCGGTGTGGTTGCAGTTTGCAGCATGATACTTCCGGGCATATCAGGAAGTTTTGTGTTGGTATTGATGGGGAATTATGAATTGGTATTGCGTTCCATTACTGAGTTTAACATTGTCAATCTGACTGCTGTTGGTATCGGTTGCGCTATTGGACTACCCGCTTTTTCTCATTTACTGTCATGGCTTTATAAGAAGTTTAAAAATCAAACTGTAGCTATTCTCACAGGCTTCATACTCGGTTCGCTTGCAGTAATCTGGCCGTGGAAAAACTCATTCGATAGTACCGGCAAACTCATTGAAGCCAATCATTTCGGCGCATTACTCACTCCCGATGCTAAGGTGTTCAGTTACGAACGCATTCTACCTGTAATCGATCTGAATTTCTTTATAACCATCGCCATAGCCATTTTGGGATTTTTGTCTATTTACATCCTTGAGCAAAAGGCATCGAAAGTGAGTAAGTAGGCTGATTTACATTCGCACTACCTTGTCGGCCACTTTTTCAAAGTCCTTGAGGTGAGTAGCCATTAAAATGCTGATGTCGGGATGCATATTCCTGATATTGAGAAAAATGGCAATAGCATTTTCAGCACTGATACCCGCTGTTGGCTCATCAACTACCAGCAATTGGGGGTTTTTGAGCAGCGCTTGCGCCAGGAGTAATTTCTTGCGCTGTCCGCCACTAAGTGTTTCGCCATTTTCACCAAGCCAGGTATCGAGTTGTTCGGGTAGCTGCAAATACCAGCTCGTGAGATCGACTGTTTCCAGTGTTTGTAATATCTCCTCATCGGCGTATCCTTCAAAGTTCTCACGCAAAGTTCCGGTGAGTAAATATGCTTTCTGTGTTACGTAAATACATGCGGGAACAGGCAGCTGGCTGATTTCTTGATCTTCATTCCATTGGATGAAACCGCTGCGGCGGTATTCTGGATAGAAAAGGCTGTTGAGCAGGGTGGTTTTTCCTTTACCTGTTTCTCCATAAATCGCTATCCATTCTCCCTTTCTGATTTGCATGGACAGTTCGTCTGTTTTTACCTGCGTTTCAGGAATTGTTGCACTCCATTGCATCAGATTGATAGTGACGAGCGACGATTTAACTTCTTCATTTTCAACTTCTTCAGCTCCCTGCCTGATAATCTGGTCGATATCGTTCACCTGATGAGCTACCGAGCTTTTTTCCGATTTGCCGGCAAAAAGCATTTCTGCCAGTTCGGCCTGCGCAATCATTCCAAAGAAGATACCGATGGCCAGAGGGGTGCTGATTTCATGATTGCCGGCATTCCGGAACAACCATGCCGCGATTAAGCTAAACCCAACACCCACAATAAGTTGCAAAGTAAAGGAATTGGTTTGCAATTTACTTTCGAGTTGTTCTATCTGCATCATGTTCCGATCGTGCTGGCTGATGGCTTTTTCTTGGAGATGATACTTCGAAATTTCAATTCTTCCCCGGAAACTCTGAATGAGCGACTTGTTACTCCCTTCTCTGAGGGCTTTGAGTTCAGCAAACAGCACCCTGTTTCTTCTTAAAATAAACTGAGGTATCAGAAATAGAAGTAATGTTGATGCAATGAGAAATTCGAAAGCAATGGTATAGGAAAAAAAGGCCAGGAAGAAAAAGTAAATGCTCAGTGATATAATCAGGGCTGAGAATGGTAAAATCCACAACAAGATATGATTCAGCATCAGGTCGATGCCATAAGTGCTGTTTTCGAGAATGGTTGAATTATTGTTGACCTGCTTTTTGAAATATGGAAAACGGGCTACCGAACTAAAAATTTTCAATTGCAGTTTTCGTTGGGCATCGAGGGTGGTTTTATGATTTTCGAGGCGTTCAAAATAGCGGGTTGCGGTGCGTAACAGTGTAAGTAATCTAATGATGGCCGAAGGAACCAAATAGGA
>CAYGJI010000039.1:23369-27084 GCA_964350125.1 uncultured Paludibacter sp.
ACCGCATCGAGATTGGCTGTAGGCTCATCGAGTATAGCCACAGGTTTGGGAAAAAGCATCATCCGCGCCAGCGTAACCAATTGTTTTTCGCCGCCCGACAACTGCTTGCCGTTGTGGGTAAGTTCGGTCTGCCATCCTGCTTCTTTTTTTGCTAATATTTTATCCAACAATGGCGGATAGATTTCCTGCTTCTGTATTTCATCTTTCAGAAAAACATTATAACGCAGGGTTCCGTCGAAAATAAAAGGAAACTGATTCATGTAGGAAGAATTCACTTTCAGCCACTGATGCGACCAGGCGTTATCCCTGCTATTCACTGCAACCGATCCTTCATGAATCCTCAGACTGCCTGAAAGTATCTTTAACAGGGTGGATTTTCCGGAACCTGAAATACCTTTTATCAACACAAGACCTTTTGTGGGAAGCTTCAAACTGATATTATGCAGTACTTTGACCATCGAATCGGGATACGCAAAGTTCAGGGCAGCTATTTCCACCGAATGTAACTGCTGGTTTGTGTCGACTGCAGGAGCTTCAAATGTTTCGTTCATCACAGGCATCAGCAGTTTAGCCGAAGCCAATGCCCTGTTGCGGTCGTGGTAAGAACTCACAAATTTTCGCAGATAGAAAAAGAAATAAGGCGATAAAGTAAGCAAAAACAGGGCGATCCGAAAATCATAACCGACATTATAAGCAGGGCCTGGCATAATGCCAAGCAAGCTCATTCCCAGATAAATAGCCACACCAGCCATGCTCAGTGTAACAAAAAGCTCCAGCACAGCCGACGAAAGTATTGCCACCCGCATCACATTGGTAGTGGCATGATTCAGGGCATTGCTTTTCTCTGATAAAAAACCGTACTGTGCCCTGAAATTATTCAGATTTACTATTTCGGCAATAGTTTGCAGTCGGTTGTAGAAAACCGCCGAATATTTCATGAAAAGATCGATGTGTTTTTTGTGAAGCGTTTCGGCCCCGATGCCAATCACTACCATCTGCATGGGAATTACCAGCAAAGATATCAGCAGCACAAACCCAACCCACTTCTCGATCCAAAAAATGACGACCAGCAACAATATGCTTACCAAAACCGTTGCAATGGCGTATGGAATAAAAAAAGCGTAAAAAGGTCTGAGATCGTCGCTGGTCCTGGTAACCAGCAGTGTTCCGGCTACCGAATCAATCTGGTTATTGTTGAGGAGCCTCGGATAAAGCGCTTGTCTGATTTTAGCGACAACAATATTGCCAGCATTGTAATTGAGCACCGACGCAAAATGTGCAAACACATACCTCCCTGTAAGCCAGGCCATGGAATACAGCAATTTCCCTGTTTGTATATTGTCATCGATTAGCCAATTAGCCGCAAACTCAGACAAGTACCAGCCAAAAAACACGAAACATCCGGCACTCAACAATGTTAATACCGCTGCTGCCAGATACGTGCTTTTCGCTTCAGCTATTTTTTTTCCGAGCCATCGGGATGCACTCTCTTGTTTTAAATCCATGAATATCCTGCCTTCTGTTTTTCCTGATGGTAACAGTTACTTATTATAATTTGTTTTGTCGGTTTTACAAACCTGTCATGTTTGGCGTAACAAAAATAATGAATTCAATTCATTATTAGCCGGTTGTGTTTTGTTTAATTTTAGTTGATTAACTTAATAGTTTTCAACCTTGTTTGACTTTTTTTTCCGGAACACCATAATCCAAAGCGAAACTACTCATTCGTTGTTGCAATATCAAACAATATTGATTAATATTGCAGCTATTTTTCAATTTTTCCTTCATTTTTCCACAAAACCGAAGCATAAAAATGATCAAACGTATATTTTTCTTCCTTGCCATAGGACTCTTCCTGACAGCCTGTGACGATGAAATAGTTACAGAAAAAGACCTGAACCGCTATGTAAACCGTTGGATACATAATACGATGTCGGCAGTATATTACTGGAATGAGGATTTACCTGCTTTAAAAAGATCGTACAACAGTCCTTCTGATTACTTTTACACACTGCTCAGTAAGACCGACCGTTTTTCGGATATTCATCCCAATTATCAAGAGATACTCAACCGACTCAATGGTGTAAGATTTACCGATGTGGGTTTCGACTTTCAGTTATACAGAGAAAACGCCGGAAGCAATAATGTGTTCGGAGTTGTTCTATATATTAAACCAGGAACTTCAGTCGAATCAATGGGATTGCAGCGGGGTGATATATTCACGAAAATCAATGGCGCTCAGCTCAACCTCAATAATTACAGCGACCTGATTTCATCGTTTTACAACAATAATCCTGATGTTATGGTAACTTTTGCTGAAAACAGCAACGGTACGATGGTTGACAAAATAAACATGAATATTGTCAAAGCATATCATTACAAAGAAGATCCGGTATATTTGGACACCATTTACAATATTCAGCAAAAGAAAATCGGATATTTAGTTTATAACTTCTTTGCAAGCGACCCTGGCGATGATACAAAGAGTTATGATTTGAAGTTAAACAATCTGATTGCCGGTTTTAGTCAGCAACACATCACTGATTTGATTGTCGATTTGCGTTATAACAGCGGTGGACTGATGGCGAGTGCGATACATTTTGCAAGCATGCTTGTACCGGGACTCACATCCGACAAAGTATTTGCCCATACCGAATACAACCGCCATTATACCCGCTATTTCAACAGCGACGAATTTAAGAAGAAGTACAACTTCAACCCTTTCACGAGCTATTTTACAACCAAAATTGATGTAAAATCAAGCACTACCCAAACTTATCCCATTCAAAATGTGGGTTCCCGACTGCAGAAAATCTATTTTCTTACCGGGAAAAGTACAGCTTCGGCCAGCGAAATGGTTATCAACGGCTTAAAACCCTTCATCAGTTGTGAGCTGATTGGGGATACCACCGTTGGTAAAAATGTAGGATCCACACTCATCAACGACGAGGAGAACGAACAAAACAACTGGGCGATAATGCCTATCATTCTCAGGTATTCGAATAAGGACCGGCAAAGTGAATTTACCAATGGTTTTGCGCCCAACCACAGGATTCAGGAAAATTATGCTTATCCCCTGGGCGATATACGCGAACCACTGCTGGCAAAAGCCATCGAACTAATTGCAGGAATTCGGCCAACTGCCCCGGAAGTCGGGAAAATTCCGGTTAAAAAAGTTACAGTGTCGGGAATCAACATCGAATACATGCATCGGGGTTTGGTTATTGATCCAGATAAATTTCCAAGTAATTAACCATTGAATTTAAAGTGCTGATTGCTTAACTCACTCCCCCTTCGATGCCTGCCTCACAATATACCACCCTGCCATGTGCATATACTCAGGGTTGCCATCTCAAGTGAAACAAACTTGCACCCGCTCTAAAAATACAACGGCTACAAACATTGTTCAACAGAAAATGATTGTAGTTTTGCAATTTTGCTGTAGCTTTGCAGCAGGTTAGGCATTAGCAGATATTTGATTCATGGAAACTGCTTGCTAATCGCGAACACAACTGAAATTTACTTATGAGTGAGCAAATACAAATCTTGAAACCAAGAAAGGCACTGAACAAAGCCTTTCTGAAAGTAAAACCGAACAGGACTGAAATTGAAGGTTTCAAGACCAATCTCATTACTCTACTCGACAGGACAAACGACACGGAAAGCGAAGAGTTTCATAAAAACCTGGTTTCCGACTTTCTCAAAGACACTTATT
>CAYGJI010000040.1:0-21040 GCA_964350125.1 uncultured Paludibacter sp.
TCCTTAAACATACTGACTAACTAATAATTACAAGCACTAACATATTAAAAATATTGACTTACTCGTGAAAACAAAAACTTACTCCCAAAAAGAAATCAGTGAAGCATCCTTTAAATTTTTTCAGGGTGACGATCTCGCAACCAAAGTGTGGTCAACAAAGTATGCCTTGAAAGACTCATTTGGAAACATTTATGAACTTACACCCGATGACATGCACCGGCGCTTGGCACGTGAAATAGCAAGAATTGAAAAAAAATACCCCAACCCACTGAATGAAGAGGAACTTTTCGAACTATTCCGAAACTTTAAATACATTGTACCTCAGGGAAGTCCGATGACTGGTATCGGTAACGATCATCAGGTAGCATCTTTGTCTAATTGTTTTGTGATTGGATTCGACAGCGATGCCGACTCCTATGGTGCAATTATCAAAATTGATGAGGAGCAGGTTCAATTGATGAAACGTCGCGGAGGCGTGGGTCACGACCTTTCGCACATCCGGCCTAAAGGCTCACCGGTTAAAAACTCAGCCTTGACTTCCACAGGCATCGTTCCTTTCATGGAAAGGTATTCAAATTCTACCCGGGAAGTTGCTCAGGATGGTCGCCGGGGAGCTCTAATGTTAAGCGTTTCAATAAAACACCCTGATTCAGAATCATTTATCGACGCTAAGATGGAGTCGGGTAAAGTTACCGGCGCCAATGTTTCGGTAAAAATGCACGATGATTTCATGAATGCCGCCCTGAACAACAAACCCTATGTTCAGCAGTACCCCATCAATTCCGATGATCCACTTTACACTAAAGAAATGAATGCCAATGCATTATGGAAAAAGATTGTACATAATGCCTGGAAATCGGCCGAACCCGGGGTGCTTTTTTGGGATACAATCATTCGCGAATCAGTTCCTGATTGTTATGCCGATCTCGGGTACAAAACGGTATCAACCAATCCTTGCGGAGAAATTCCTTTATGCCCTTACGATAGCTGCCGTTTGCTTGCCATCAATCTTTATTCCTATGTCGTAAATCCCTTTAAACCGGATGCATATTTCGACTTTGAATTGTTCCGCAAACATGTTGGATTGGCTCAGAGGATTATGGATGATATCATCGATCTGGAAATGGAGAAAATCGAGAAAATCATCGGGAAAATACATACAGATCCCGAGGATGATGCTATCAAAAGCACAGAGTTTCAGTTGTGGGAGAAAATCAAGATTAAAACTTCACAAGGGCGACGCACGGGTGTTGGAACAACAGGCGAAGGGGATATGCTTGCAGCTTTAGGTTTCAGATATGGTACTGACAAAGCAACTGATTTCTCGGAAGAAGTACATAAAACTGTTGCACTGGCGGCTTATCGTTCATCGATAAATATGGCTAAAGAAAGAGGCGCTTTCACTGTATATGATGCCAAAAGAGAAGAAAACAATCCTTATATACAGAGGTTGAAAGCCGCTGATCCTGACCTGTATAAAGACATGGTAAAATACGGTAGAAGAAATATCGCCTGTTTAACTATTGCTCCAACCGGCACAACCAGCATCATGACTCAAACAACCTCAGGTATCGAACCTGCATTTATGTTATACTACACACGCAGGCGGAAAGTTAATCCCAGCGATAAACATGTGAGGGTCGATTTTGTGGATGAAAATGGCGATTCGTGGGAAGAATATGCTGTTTTCCATCACAAATTTGTTACCTGGATGGAGGCAAACGGCCATTCAACCACCAAACATTATAATCCCGATGAATTGCAAGCATTGGTTGCCCGGTCGCCCTACCATAAAGCAACTGCCAATGATGTTGACTGGTTGAAAAAAGTGCAAATGCAGGGCCGCATCCAGCAATGGGTTGATCACTCCATTTCTGTAACCATCAATCTACCCGGAGATGTTAGTGAAGAACTTGTAGGGAAGCTGTACGAAGAAGCCTGGAAATGTGGTTGCAAAGGCGTCACTGTTTATCGCGATGGGTCGCGCTCCGGAGTGTTGGTGAGCACCAACGAAAAAAAAGACAAGGAAAAGGAAAATGAAAAACTGATTTGCTATCCGGTTGATGAAAATCGCATAGTTCGTCCAAAAGAACTGAAATGCGACGTAGTTCGTTTCCAAAACAACAAAGATAAATGGATTGCTTTTGTTGGACTCAAAGATAATCGCCCGTATGAAATCTTTACAGGACTTGCCGACGATGATGAAGGTATTTTGTTGCCTAAAACAATTACCGACGGTAAAATCATCAAAACAGTGGATGAAGAAGGCAACAAGCGATACGACTTCCAGTTCATGAACAAAAGGGGATATAAAACAACCATCGAAGGTCTTTCACATAAATTCGATAAAGAGTTTTGGAACTATGCCAAGCTCATTTCGGGTGTGTTGCGTTACGGTATGCCAATTGATCAGGTTATTAAGCTGGTATCAGGTTTACAACTCGACAATGAATCCATCAACACCTGGAAAGTGGGCGTTGAACGCGCGCTGAAAAAATACATCCCCGACGGAACCCAGATTACAGGGCAGGAATGTCCAATATGCGGTGAAAAGGCTCTCGTATATCAGGAAGGCTGTTTGACCTGCAAGGGCTGTGGACATTCAAAATGCGGATGACAAAACATTGTATCATTTCACAGATTTTTAACTATCTTTATCCCCCGACAATCAACCCTATGTCGGGGGATATTTTTATTTTACCTATCACATTCAGTATGGATCAACTTGTCAATCAGATTTTTCAGCCCCTGGTTCGCTTTCTCGACACAGTTCTTTTCTGGGATCCTTTTCAGTTATTGGGCATTGACCTGAACGTAAAAGTTCCGTTCATCATCATCTGGCTCATTGCTGCAGCCTTCTTTTTTACATTTTACTTCCGTTTTGTGAATTTGAGTGGTATGAAACATGCCTGGGAGTTGGTAATCGGCAAGTACGACAAAGACGGCCATCAAGGTGAAATTTCTCATTTTCAGGCATTGGCAACCGCAACAGCATCTACAGTTGGTCTGGGGAATATTGCCGGAGTAGCGGTAGCCATAACCATGGGAGGTCCCGGAGCTACGTTTTGGCTCATTGTCGCTGGTTTTCTTGGCATGACGACCAAGTTTGTGGAATGTACATTGGGAGTTAAATACCGGAAAATCAATGCCGATGGAAGTGTTTCGGGCGGACCAATGTATTACCTGCGTGACGGTTTGGCTCAAAAGGGCATGGCAAAAACAGGGAAATTTCTTGCAGCAATTTTTGCCATTTTTGCCAGCATCGGCACTTTCGGAATAGGCAATATGTTTCAATCCAATCAGCTTGTGGCTCAGGTTGTTACCACATTTCCGGCCATGCAGGGGAATCAACTGTATATAGGATTGATACTTGCAATGTTAGTTGGTGTTGTTATTATCGGCGGCATCAAGGGTATAGCACGGGTCAACGACAAACTTTTTCCAATCATGGCAGTAATTTATATTTTGTCTGCACTGACTGTTATTGTCATCAATTATCAACATGTGGGTGAGGCATGCATGCATATTTTCAGGGGAGCTTTTACTCCTGATGGTATTCAGGGAGGAGTAATAGGAGTAATGATTATTGGTTTCAGAAGAGCTGCATTTTCGAACGAAGCCGGCATAGGCTCAGCTGCCATAGCTCACTCAACTGTAAAAACACAAAAGCCTATCACTGAGGGGTTTGTTGCCTTGCTCGAACCATTTATTGACACGGTAGTTATTTGCACACTTACGGCACTCGTTATCATTACAACAGGCTTGCAGCATAATCCGGAGGGACTGGCCGGAACGCAGCTAACTTCGGCTGCATTTTCTACTGTAGCCTCCTGGTTTCCCTACCTGTTGCTACCTACTATCATCCTATTTGCATATACTACTATCATTGCATGGTCGTATTACGGAGTTAAAAGCATTGATTACCTTCTTGGCGACTTGGTAGAACAAAAAACCGGAAAAAGAATTTTGGTGACAAGAATTTATCAGATCATTTTTATTGCCATTACAGCTTTGGGATCAGTTTTGAGTTTAGAAGCAGTGGTCGATTTTTCAGATATGCTGATACTGGCCATGGCCATGCCGAATATCATCGGTTTGTATATTTTGGCACCTGTAGTTAAGAAGGAACTGAAAGAATATCGAAAATCCTTTAAAAATTGACGCCTAAAACAAACAGGTGCCCGCATAATCAGGGCCACCTGCTTATTTAGAGCGGAAGACGGGACTCAAACCCGCGACCCTCAGCTTGGAAGGCTAATGCTCTATCGACTGAGCTACTTCCGCAGTTTTCAATGTGCCAATGTGCCAATGATTTAATTTGCCTTTAGATAAATAATGTATCATCATCCAATTGGCATATTAGCACATTGGCATTTTGCCACATTATCCTATTGGCACATTAAATTGTGGGCAGTGAAGGATTCGAACCTCCGAAGTCGAAAGACAGCTGAGTTACAGTCAGCCCCAGTTGGCCACTTTGGTAACTGCCCAAAAAACTCAAAACTATTGTAAAGTATTCAATCCCTGAACTTTCCTTCGAATGTGCTGCAAAGATAAGAATTTCCCTGTTTATTACCAAAGGATATTGGCCATTTTCACCGCTGTTATTGCAGCTTCAACACCTTTATTTCCGTGCATTCCGCCTGCTCTGTCGAGAGCTTGCTGTAAAGTATTTGTTGTTAGTACTCCGAAAATCACCGGGCAACCATTTTCAATGGTATTTAGTACAGCAATACCCTGAGTCACGCCTTCACAAACATAAGTAAAATGAGGAGTATCGCCCTGAATTACACAACCGAGCACAATCACAGCATTAAATTTCTGTTCATCCACGGCATTCAGATTGGCATGTACAAAATGAGATGCTGCATAAGTAAGTTCAAAAGTACCGGGCACATGCACCACATTTATATTGCTTCTGAAAACCCCGATGCTTGTCAAACATGCAACTGCAGCATCGAGCAAAGTATGTGTAATTTGAGGATTCCAGTCGGCTACTACAATGGCATATCGCTGGTTTTCGAGCAGGGATCTTTCCGGCAACACATCAGCATTGTATTCCGAGAGATTTTGGTTAGCCGTTGCCATGAAAAAATTACTGTAAACGGGAAATATATTTATCAATATCCTGTGACTCCATACTCACCGGATAATTATCTTTAATTGTCTGATAATTTTTAAGGGCTTTGGCATACTCACCCTCTGCTTCGAAGATGGCAGCAGCTTTTTTCAGATAAAGTGGACTAAGTACATCGTTGTTTTTGTCGGCTGCACGCATAAAAAACTTAGCGGCCTCCTTAAGATTTCCTGATTCGGCATAACAATCTCCAATCAAACCGATTACAGATACAGAGAAGTACTCATCTTTCGCATCATAGGATGACAGATGAACGATTGCCTGCTCATATTCACCTAAGTGAAAAAGGCATATACCGGCATATGCTTTAGCGAGATTGGCTGAAGAAGTAAAGCTGTATTTTGTCGCGATTTCGGCAAACCCGATCGACTCAAAATCGTCACCTTCCAAAGCGAGGCGGAACGAGTCGCGCGCAAAGTACTGCTGCGATCTGAACATTTCGTTTGCTGCCTCAACCGACCGTGGTTTAAAATAAAAATTGTTGGCGGCAAGAAAAACTACTACAATGGCTGAAACGATGCCTAAACCATACAATAGTTGTTTCTGATATTTTTCAACAAAAGCTTCTGATGCTGTTAAAGCATGTTCTACATTTTCTAATTCGTCCTGCTTTTTAGTAACTTTATTCGACATAATGTTGAATTAAGATGATTGAATTTTTAAATATTAAACGGCAACAAAAGTAATGATTTTATTTCAATTAATGAAATATGAATGCCCCTTTTTTCATATCAGCCATTTCTGCTATAAGTTGAATTTACTAATTGAACTTATCATTATATCTTACAATCAGAAGGGAGCAGGGCAAACCACAAAAAAATGTTGATTATTTGTGAAATAATGATAGAATGTTGCTAAGAATACGGAATAATACATTATATTTGCATCAGAAAAACGACCGCATTGTTCTGAGATTGGAAAACTCAACACTAAAAAATTGCCGAGTAATGAAGGTTGTCAATGGCGGGCTGCGCCTTAGGGTAAGTCATCGACTCAGCAGATTACAAAGATAACCGACATCTCAAATCCTGATTTTCAGGAGTTTTCTCAAAAAGAACAGTGCGGTTTTTTCATGTCCGAAAGTCACGAAAAACAACCATTCCTTCCCGTGTATTCACACAAATTCCCTTATTTCAATAATATTTAAGTTTGCCATCAGGCGAAGGAGAGTATATTTTGAGCCTCTTGTCGGATTCGAACCAACGACCCCGAGATTACAAATCACGTGCTCTGGCCAACTGAGCTAAAGAGGCAGGTGGGTAAGCCCCCTGTATCGCACCGCTACAACCAATTACCCTTGCTGCGGTCAGGCCCTGGGGGAGTTCAAAGGGAGCTGGTCGTACAGGACTTACCCGACGCAAAAGTACTGCTTTTTTACATATCTGCAAAATAAAAACCGGATATTTCTATCCGGTTCAACCTGAATCCGCCATTATTATGTCAGAAAAACCGCGCTTCAGTGTTCATTATTATGCGCTATTTCACGCAACCACAATTTTCATCTACAGCTACAACAAGGTCATCTACACACACATAGGCCGGTGTATTCATTCCCCACTGACCCACATCACTCGACGCAAAACTAAATGTCATTTTTTCTGTTTTTCCGAGTGCTTTCAAATTCACTTTAGTCCAGTTTCTTATTAAAACGGACTTTCCATCTCTGAAATCTGCCAGATAATACTCCACCGTACCGGTCTGATTTTCTCCCATAAAGCCTTTTATGATCACTTTAAACCAATCTCCGGCAGCAAATTTTTTGCTAAAATCGCTCCCGTTCTTAATATCAAAATAAGCCCAGGTTGAATTGGTAAGCATAACACTTACGGGCTGTTGATAACTATTTATATAAGGCAAATGAATGGTGGCCGAATCGTATGCCATTGCAAATTTTGCGGATCCATTGGCACCAGAACCGGCAATAGTGCTGTATTGGTTAGTGTAACCAGCTGTTACTGAATCGACAGCAGTTGATACCGCAAAACCACTCCAGAAACCACCCCATGGGCCCTCAGTGTATTTGTTGAGTAATTGCACAGAACCTGAATTAAATGTCTGATAATAGCTTCCATCATGTAACTGTCCCTTTTTGGCAGAACCATTATCCCAATTGCCGGATTCTATTACAATATCCTCGAAATCGTTGACTATTAGTTTTAATTCCTCTGATTCACAAGCTGTAAACAACAGTACAGCAGTAGCTAATAACGAACTTAATACATTTTTTTTCATTGCCTTTCTTATTTAAATTGTATTGAATAAATACAAAGCAACGACCTTTTTACCGGAAAACTGATGTAGAAAAAGTGCTTGAATACAAGATATTTCTTCATTTTGCTGTAACTCCCGAAAGCAAATAAGCCGTATCGGTGATGGCAGGTCTTCTGACTTACTCCAGTTCTCGAAAGCCTTCCCGGAAAAATCCAGTGGCAAAAGTATTTCGATTACGTTCATGGAGATTACAGCAGCGGGTACTGTCACGGATTCTCACCGTGTTCCCTTTTATCCCTCAGATGAAATCAAAGGGATACCATTTCCGTGGGCAAAGATAATAAAAACCCCGAAGTAAAATTACTTAATTTAAAAAATTTGAACACTTTTTTCAAGTTGGATAATCTACAATTCAGGGTTAGCCTATAAATCTTCATTTTAGGTTTTGGCTGCTTTTTAGTAACTTTGCAAACAATTTAACAGCATGGGAAGAATTCTGGCAATCGATTATGGTAGAAAAAGGGTTGGGCTTGCAGTGTCCGACCCATTGAAAATTGCTGCGAATCCGCTCGATACCATTGCTGTACATGAAGTGATGCAATTCCTGAAAAATTACTTACAAAAAGAAACTGTTGAAACAATCGTTGTAGGTAAAGCGTTACGCATGAATGGTAATGAATCGGAATCGATGCAACATATCCACCCTTTTTTTGAATCACTGAAGAAAAACTTTCCGGAAGTCCGGATAGTTTTTGCTGATGAAAGATTCAGTTCAGTGCTGGCACAAAGAGCAATTCTGGAGGCCGGAATGAAAAAGAAAGAGCGACAGAATAAAGCTTTGGTTGACAAAGTCGCTGCAACCATTATTTTACAAACTTATCTCGAATCGAATTTATGATTTTACCAGTATTCACTTACGGAAACCCTGTATTAAGAAAAGCAGCTGTAGAAATAAGTGCTGAATATCCCAATCTGAAAAAACTTATTGACGATATGTTCGAAACCATGCATCATGCCGATGGGGTTGGACTGGCTGCCCCACAGATTGGTTGTTCAATCCGTTTGTTGGTGATAGACCTGATAGCACTCAAAGAAGACAATCCTGAAATTGCGGATTTCAAGTTGGTAATGATTAATCCTGCGATGATCGAAATGAGTGAAGAAGAAGACGAATCGAAAGAGGGCTGCCTGAGCATTCCCGGCATCAGCGAAAGTGTTTTCAGATCACATTGGATAAGAATAAAATACTTCGATGAGCATTTTACAGAACACATTGCTGAATTCGAGGGATTCAGAGCCAGGGTTATTCAGCACGAATACGATCACCTTGAGGGTAGTCTTTTTACTGACCATATCAATCCACTGCGTCGGCAAATGATTAAGTCGAAACTCAATAACATTGTAAAAGGTAAAGTAAACTGCGAATACAGAATTAAAACTGCCTGATACTTAATAGTTGATTTTCAACACTCTGCCATTATACCCCCGGATATTAAAATGTATTTTTTTCGATTCAGAAAACACTCCGCTAAAACAAAATTGATCAAGCAAATCCACAGCCATGAAAGATGTATTCTCGTCAATAGCAAGATATTGAAGTACTTCGCTATTTAATTGTAAAGCTACATGAACAGTACCAGCATCAAAATTAACCACGATCAAAATTAATTCCTTGTCGGTATGCCGAAACCAGGCAAATTGTTTGTGAGGGTTATAGTCAGCATTTCGTAAATTCAAATATTGCAAATCGTACATTTTACCATTTGCAATTGCTTTTTCGCTATGAATTAAATTGAAGACTTTTTGATAATAGCGACGAATATTTTGGCTTTCTACCGATAAGTTTCCACCATCAAATTTTCCGGAGTTGTTATATGCCTGAAGTGTACTTACCCCCCAGTAATCGAAAATAGTTGTTCTTCCGTCACATCCACTGAAACCTTCTTCATCCATTCCTGCTTCGCCTAACTCTTGTCCGGCATAAACCATGAAGGGACAATGATTCAGCATAGAGGAAACCAACAATGCCGGGAATGCTTTCAATGCATTACCTGCAAAAAAAGTGGATGCAATGCGCTGCTCATCATGATTTTCAAGAAAATTCAGCATCCGCGATTCAATACCATGCAACGACTGCCACACCGCAGTAATATCGCTTGCCGAATGGTTGTTGCAAACGATATCCCTCAACTTGTCGTACAATCCCACTTTATCATATAAATAATCGAAACCGCCCCTGAGAATATAATTTCTATAGTGGGCAGGTTGATAAACTTCGGCAATAAAAAGCATTTCAGGATTCAGACTTTTCACTTTGGGAATTACCCATTCCCAAAACTCCACTGGAACCATTTCTGCCATGTCGCAACGGAAACCATCAATCCGAAATGAAGCCCAATAAAGCAATACGTCTCTCATTTTCAGCCACGTATCCGGAATTGGATCGAAATAACATTGCTTTCCATTCAGATAATCCACCCCATAATTGAGCTTTACTGTTTCATACCAGTCGTTTCTCCCGGGCGAAGCAGTAAACTGGTCGTTGCCGGTAGCTCTGGCAGGAAATTCATGATAGTCGCCAATATCAAAGTGTGGCTGAAATTTTTGACCCGGAATGTAATAGAAGTTATTGTGAGGACTAAAACCAATATGAGGGTTATCTGCATTCCCCAAACCTGCAACATGATCGGGCTTTGCATCGGAACGATAAATGCGCGCCACATGATTGGGAACAAAATCAATGATGACCCTCATGCCGGCCATATGCGTTCTGTCCACCAGCAACTGGAATTCGCTGATACGGTCAGCTACACTTTCAGCCAAATCAGGATCAATATCAAAATAATCGCTTATAGCATAGGGCGAACCTGCTTTCCCCTTGACCACAGCCGGATGATCGTTTTTGATGCCGAACGCAGAATAATCGGTTTGGGTGGCATGTTTGATTACACCGGTGTACCAGATATGTGTAACACCCAATTCCTTAATACTATTGAGAGCCGCAGCATTAATTTGATTAAATTTTCCGCAACCATTGTCCTCAATCGAACCGTTAGGAATGTTATTGGGGTTAAAATTACTGAATAGGCGGGGTAAGAGCTGATATATAATCAATTTTGACATTATCTGACATATTAAAAGTGCTGCAAAATTAAACAAAATACCCTCTAATCCGTTATTATTGAAAAATCAATTTAAAAAACATCAATTTATGGCAACAGTAACATTTAAAGGAAATCCTGTAAATATCAGCGGAGAATTACCTGCTGTAGGCTCACAGGCCCCTGATTTCAAAATAGTGGGAAGTGGACTGAACGAATTAACGCTATCTGATTTCAAAGGAAAAAAAGTAGTATTAAATATATTCCCAAGCATTGACACAGGTGTATGTGCTACTTCTGTTCGGCAGTTTAACAATTGGGTTTCAGGCAAAGAAAATACTGTAGTAATCTGTGTATCAAAAGATTTACCATTTGCGCAAAGTCGTTTTTGTGGTGCTGAAGGTTTAGAAAATGTAATCACAGCTTCAGACTTCAGATATCACAGTTTTGCTACTGACTATGGCGTTCTGATGACTGATGGCCCACTGGCCGGCCTGATGGCCCGTTCGGTTGTTGCAATTGACGAAAATGGGAAAGTGGTTTATAAGCAACTAGTACCGGAGATTGTAGAAGAACCTGCCTATCAATTCGAATTCTGAAATTAAATGTAATGTTTCCGATGTGAATCGGGTCATTTTCTAATGTGTGAAGGGGAGGCTGCTCAATATTTGGGTGGCCTCTTATTTCTTACCCCTTAAAAGATTGATGTCACCCTTTAGCTCATATTCTAACCCATCGGATCCAACAGCCCTGATTACGAAGAAATAAGGACCTTCAGGCATGGGTCGTCCGTTAAAAGTTCCGTCCCACCCTTTTTGCGGATCTGACCACTCATAAATGCGGTTGCCCCAGCGGTTATAAATGGTTGCTTTAAATTCAATAATTGAACGGTATGCTACCCTGAATTCATCATTTACGCCATCAGCATTTGGAGTAAACACATTGGGAGCATGGATTGCTGATTCAGAAACCTTCACAACTACTGAATCCCTGTGTGAACACCATGTATTCTCAGTATTAAGTTTGACAGTGTAAGTACCAGATTTTGTGAAAGTATAACGATGATCTTCGTCGGTACGGCTAATTACCAAATCACTTCCGGAAAAAATCTCCCATCGGAAATAATTAGCAACCGGCGAATTAGGATTGGCTTTAAAGTTAATTTCGAGAGGGGCTGATCCCGACAAAACGGTTATCTGATCGGGTCTGTCGCCCTCATTCTTTTCTGATCTTAAGGTGGCCTCAGTTGTTATCTTGCCAATAACCCTGATTGCATTGTATAAACCACTCTGTATCGAAAACTGATTCAAACCAAGATTTGCAGCAAACTGATCACCACTAAGTTTGAACCATGTATCCTTATAGGGAGGTTGTAATATAACTATTTTCATATTTTCAATCTCTACAGCCTCATTAACAATCTCAGTTTTCCACCCATTCTCCCATTGGAGCGTTTCGTAATTAATTGTAAACTGTCGTTTGATATTAAAGGTCTGACCACTTCGATTCATATAAGTTAAACCGGGCAAATTACCGTCGAGTGTCAGTTCAAGCTGATTGCAGCCATTTTTGACTGGAGCGGCAGGAATGAGATTTCTGAAAACAGGGTGATACAGGCTGTAGTCAATAACCCAAATGATGTATTCACGAAAGTAGGTAGCGCCGTTTACAGTACCGGTCAACCGCAACACATAACCGGTATGATCATCAGGATTCAGCACTGGTTGGTTTGAAACGAAACGCAATGAAGGTGCAATTTTGAGCAGTTCCGGCGAGGATGAAGCGTCGGTATATCTTAACCAATTGACAGAAACAGAATCTTCACTCAAAACAACCGAAAGTTCGGTGGATGCTGTAATATTCTGCATCATAACCAGCCAGTCTAACCGATTTTCAAACTTTGAATATACCACGCCTTTGCCGCTACCGATAACTAATTGCATGGCTACAAGCAGCGATGGAAAAAGTACCAGGCTAAGCAAAACAACAATACGGCTTCTAAAAACCATCAAAGTATCAGAAAAAATGCGCATGATTCTTGATTTGAATAAAAAAAATCTGTATAAGAAGTGTTTTTTATAACACAAAAGTACGTTTTTCAGATTAATAACAAAAAAAGCGGCAATTTATTACAAACAACTTCCCATCGATTTTTATATTTTTCGTACATTTGCATCTGCAAAATGGCGAAACACTTTGGAAATAATGATTTAGTAAACTAAAGCACAAATATGCATAACAAGAACATTTGGGTCATCATTGCTACTTTCTGGTTAATTTCACTTTTTTCTTTTGCGCAGATTCACAATTTACCCATCAAAACAGTAAATGGTGTTGAATATTACGTTTATCAGGTTAAAAAGGGAGAAGGGTTTTATCGTCTTGGAAAAAATTTTGAAACAACAGAGGCAGTTATCAGAAATTTAAACCCACAAATAGGTGAAAGTTTGCAGGAAGGTACTGAGATTCTTATCCCTGTTAATAAGGCGAAAAAAGTTAACCCTGAGTTTATTTTGCACACTGTGGAAAAAAAGCAGACCATCTTTGGCATTTGCAGGATTTATAGCATCAGCCAGGAGCAGTTGCTTGAACACAACCCACATCTGGCAAACAACACTGTTAAAGAGGGTGAAGTATTGAAGATTCCGGTCAGGAAAGCAGAACCGGCTGCCACCGCTGAAAATACCGAACCAAAGACCAATACAAATAATGTAAGCAAGGCAATTATTGCAATTCCCGAAGACAGTCAGAGTACAAACAATCAGACAACAACAGTAATACCAAAGCCTTTCCGCCGACCCGACACACTGAAAATCGCATTCCTCTTACCTTTCATGCTTGATCAGAAATCCGACCCCTCTGATAGCCGTTTTACCGAATTCTATGCAGGGGCTTTGATAGCTATCAGAAATGCTAAAAATCAGGGTATTTCATTTGATATTTACAGCTATGATACTGAAAAGACTGATGTTAAACTGATGGAAATACTACGTCAGAATGCTTTAGAAAAAATGGATTTGATTGTTGGACCGGTTTATTCATCGCAGGTTTCGGTGATGGGCGACTTTGCCCGGATGAACAGAGTAAAAACCCTGATCCCATTTACGAGCCGTGTTATCGATCTTGATATAAACCCATATATATTTCAATTTAATCCGAGTCAGGATGTTGAAATCCATAAATTACAGGAAATCCTGCATGGGGATGCTGCAAATCTGAATATTATTTTCGGAGATATACCGAATGTAAGTAATTTGGACGATGGAATGGTGCTGACACAATCGCTGAAAAACTTCCTGGCCAAAAACAGGATACCATATCACAGTATCCTTTTTGGTGAAGGCTATCTGGCTAATCTGACCCAGGCCTTGAGTAAAACGAAAGAAAACGTGTTATTTTTAAACACGAACCGCATCAATCAGGCCGGTGTTTATATGAAAGATCTGATTCCGCTGTCGGCCAGCCATGAGTTTAAAATTTACGAACCATATGCATGGAGATCATCCAAAATTGAGAAACCCAGATCTTTCTATCTTTCCTTTTTCAAAGATGAATTCCCTGAGAAAGAATATCAGGATTATCTGACTGCCTTTTTTGAGCTTTATAACTGGCTGCCTAACAACGACTTTCCTCGCTATGACCTGCTGGGTTACGATTTAATGAATTACTTTATCAATACCATCATTACCACTGAAGTAAACGGAAGACACTTGTTTCCGGTACACGAAGGAATACAGTCGGACATTCAGTTTGAGAAAACCACAGAACGCGGAGGATATATCAATAAACAACTTTATCATTTCGAATAATGCTGTTTCGAATGCGTACCTCCCTTATCTCAGTGGTTTGTATTATGACCATTCTAAGTGGTATTAAGGCTCAGTCTGATTACAAATCTGAAACATGGATCGGTGCGAATGGTGGCACAACATTTTCGATGGTGTATTTCAAGCCCATGGTAGGACAAAGCTATTTGATGGGATTTCACGGAGGTTTGGTTTTCAAACACATAGCAGAGAAGAGTTTGGGGGTTCAGGCCGAATTTAATTATTCACAAAGAGGTTGGAGTGAAAGTAGCGGACTATACTCACGGCGACTTGATTACATCGAAATACCCTTTTTAACTCACATACATTTTGGCAATAAAGTTCAGTTTTATTTGAATATCGGCCCTAAAGTGGGATTTTTTATAGGCGATGTTGTACTCCATAACAGTAACGGGATTCCCGACAAAGAACAGCAGAAATTAACAGTAAGCCAGAAGTTGGATTATGGTTTTTGCGGTGGACCGGGATTGCTGTTTAAATTTGGTGAGCAAAGTATACAGATCGATATCAGGGCAAATTACAGTATCAGCAATTTTTATCCCGCCGATAACTTGTCTTACTTCGACAATTCGAATCATATGAATGCATCTGTATCATTGGCATGGATGTTTAAAATAAAATAACTTTTGATCATATATACCAATTTCTTATGGAACAGAAAATAATTAAGACCATTGTCAATGTGTGCAGCATACCGGAACTGGTACCTGAAATACAGGTACTAATCAGTAAAGCCAAAGAGCAGGTCGAAAACGCTTATGCGCCCTATTCCCGATTTCATGTAGGAGCAGCAGTTTTGTTAAAAAACGGGGCTTTATTTGTGGGCAGTAACCAGGAAAATGCAGCATATCCTTCGGGATTATGTGCCGAAAGGGTTGCCCTATTCTATGCCAATGCACAGTTTCCGGGTGTACCAGTAAAGGCAATAGCTGTAGCCGCCTACACAAACAACGAGTTTCTTGCTGAACCTATCACTCCATGCGGTGCTTGTCGACAGGTGATTCTGGAGTCTGAAACCAGATTCGAAAACAGCATCGACATATATCTTTACGGGACCAATTATGTGTATCACATAGCCAATGCGCACGACTTGTTGCCGCTGAGTTTCGAAAAGGAAAGTCTGGGGGAACATGATTAAAAATCATAAGGTTATTTATTAAAGTACTTTCGATAGCTAATGGTTAACAAACTAATTGGCAACATATCTAAAGGAGTAATTAACTGATATGAAATCACATCTCCATTTCTGGTGTTATAGTGATAAGTGAATGCTGTTTCTAATACGAAGATATTATCATTCAACCTATCCAGATTAAAATACTCTTTTGTTAATTGAATTTGGGTTTGGGTTTTGCCCTCGGTAAACATATTCAAGTCATAAATAACTGCAATTATACGGGCAGAGAATGTGATGTTGGAACGTTTAAAAAATTTGACACCATAAGATGGTTGAAGAAAGAACCGATTCATATTCAAACTAAAGTAAGGATTGCCTATGTTGTAACCGGCAAACCCATGTCCTATATTGAAAGCGGCATATTGCCCTGATAAGGCCTCCTGCCTGAACTTCTTAAAGAATACAATTTCATTTTCAATCTGAAAATCCCGGAAAGCAGAAGTGTTACTTGCTGAAATATTCATCAAATTTAACCCACTTACAAAACCGATATTATCCGTTAATGCATAGGCAACGTCTGCACCTGCACTTAACAGAAGCGGGCCAACATTAAGGGATGCAGATAAATCGCCCTTTTCCTCAAACACTTTTACGTTTTGCTTCATTGGCAAATCGTAAAAAGGATTACAAGCTGTCATAAAAATCATTATCAATGTCAAGATACATATGAACATCTCTTTTTTCATAATTGTGCCTTAAATATTCAGTTAAAACTCTTTTAATACTGAAACATTGATTCGTTAATCTTAAAATAATTAATCACATATTTATCAAAATGGAATCCAAGTTCATCCATATAAACTGTACTCTCCCATGCTGTTCGTTTATTATAAATCTCTGGATTAACAAAGATGGTGTCATCTTCATCAATCTGATAAATTGTAATCGACGAAATTATAGCGGAAAATATGCTATCGTGCATAATCAGATCATACTTTTTGTACTTCAGCAACATTGGATAAGTCCAGGTATTCGGGTTGATTGTATAAATCATAGCTTCACTCATGAAATCGTATCCTCTGTTGAAATTTGCCGTATCAAACTGAACAACAATATCAAAACTACAACCGTTTTTAAACTGAATACTTTCAGGTATTGCCCTGTACAGAGGTTGCTCACAACCTGCAAAAAAAAGATTCATGAAACATATGACGACTAATAAAACAAACACCGTGTTTCTCATAATAAAAGCTATTAAAACTTAATATCGACAAATATATGCAAATAAAATTAAAAAACAAGCATTTTATTATAATATCAACCACCATGTATTTCAGTTTTTAGCTGTACATATTTTGAGATTAAAAAATCACAAAACTCCATCCCGCACCAACATTCACTTTTCGTCATCCTTCACCAAAAATTTCAGCTAACCGCATCAAAAAAAACACTATCTTTGCAGCAATTTTTTAACACCGGCACAACAGCTGTTTTTACATTTGTCGTGCCCTGTATTAACACCTGTTTCTGAACAATGGCAAAAGAACTTAAAGAACTGACTCGAAGGAGTGAAAGTTATTCGCAATGGTATAATGATCTGGTAATAAAAGCCGATTTGGCTGAAAATTCGGCAGTGAGAGGTTGTATGGTTATCAAGCCATATGGTTACGCTATATGGGAAAAGATGCAGGCCGAACTCGATCGCATGTTTAAGGAAACCGGTCATGTGAATGCCTATTTTCCATTATTTATCCCCAAATCATTTCTGAGTAAAGAAGCTGCACATGTCGAGGGTTTTGCCAAGGAGTGTGCAGTGGTAACCCATTACCGACTAAAAAGCAGTCCGGATGGCAAAGGAGTTATTGTTGACCCTGAAGCAAAATTAGAAGAGGAGCTCATTGTGCGACCTACTTCAGAAACCATCATCTGGAGCACTTATAAAAACTGGATTCAGTCGTACCGCGACCTTCCAATCCTTTGTAACCAGTGGGCTAATGTTGTGCGTTGGGAGATGCGTACACGCCTGTTTTTACGCACTACAGAATTTCTTTGGCAGGAAGGTCATACGGCACATGCCACTGAGAATGAAGCGATGGAAGAAGCTGTAAGAATGATGCATGTATATGCAGAATTTGCTGAGAAATTTATGTCCATGCCGGTACTAAAGGGCACTAAATCGGCCAACGAACGGTTTGCAGGAGCAGTTGAAACCTTCTGTATAGAAGCCCTGATGCAGGATGGAAAAGCTTTGCAAGCTGGTACTTCTCACTTTTTAGGGCAAAATTTCGCAAAAGCATTCGATGTCACTTTTGTGGATAAAACCAACAAACAGGATTATGTATGGGCCACGTCCTGGGGTGTTTCCACCCGACTGATGGGTGCACTTATCATGACACACTCCGACGATAACGGATTGGTACTTCCCCCCAAACTGGCTCCCTTCCAGGTGGTGATTGTACCTATTTATAAAAATGATGAACAATTAGCAGCCATCAGCGAAAAAGCCGAACTAATAATGAAAGCACTTAAGGCACTGGGTGTAAGCGTGAAGTTCGACAACAACGACACCAGAAAGCCGGGGTGGAAATTTGCAGAATATGAATTGAAAGGCGTACCTGTACGTTTAGCACTCGGATCACGCGACCTCGAAAACGGCACGGTGGAGGTTGCCCGACGCGACACCCTCACCAAAGAAACTGTAACTCTCGAAGGAATTGAACACTATGTTACTGCACTACTGGATCAGATTCAGGAAAATATCTATCAAAAAGCTTGTGACTACAGAGCTTCGGTAAAACGTGAAGTGAACAGCTATGATGAATTCAAAGTTGAAATTGAAAAAGGTGGTTTCCTGCTGTGTCATTGGGATGGAACGCCCGAAACTGAGGAGAAAATCAAAGACGAAACGAAAGCGACCATACGCTGCATTCCTATCGACGACCATGCAGAAGCAGGTGTGTGCATGGTAACAGGCAAACCATCAGCCCAGAGGGTGGTATTTGCCAGGGCTTATTAATCAATGAGCGAACGGGCTGATCCTTTCCAGGAGCATCCCAGACAATACAATAGATTGAGGTCGAAACCTTCCAGCGAAACTTCAGAGTGAATCGGGGTTACAACCCCATTTTCGTTGACAATAACCACTACCGATTCACCTTGTGCGTTTTTAACCCTGAAACGGTGAATTTTGCATTGTGGACAAAGTTTTTTCTTCATTAAATCAGCATGAATTGAGTTTCAGTTACAGTCGAAACCATTAATTGCCCGAAACAAGCTTTTCGTTTTCAACTTTCAATACCCTGCCCTGATACAAATTTACCCAATTCATGTTGTGGGTAGCCATGATGACCGTGGTTCCCGACAACCGAATGCTGTACAGCAGTTCAATCAGGTCTTTTCCTGTTTCGGGGTCGAGGTGACCGGTTGGCTCATCGGCGAGAATTATCTCAGGGGAATTGAGCAGTGCTCTGGCAATGGCCACACGCTGCTGTTCGCCTCCGGATAGCTGGTGTGGACGTTTGTATCCCTTGTTTCTCAAACCAACCTGTGCCAACACCTCTGCAATCTGCTCATCAATGCTATGTTGGTCTTTCCAACCTGTTGCACGAAGTACAAACTCCAGATTGGCATTTACCGACCGGTCGGTGAGTAATTGAAAATCCTGAAATATAATACCGATTTTTCTCCTGAGGTAAGGAATATCATGTCTGCTCATATGAACCAAATCGTATGACAGCACAGTTGCTTCGCCCTGACTTACAGGAACTTCCTTGTAAATTGATTTAAGAAAAGTGCTTTTCCCACTGCCTACTTTGCCAATCAGATAAATGAACTCCCCGGATTTTACTTCGAGAGTAACATTTTTGAGTACCTGTAATTCCTGCTGGCACAACTCAACATCCCTGTATTGAATTAAAATTTTATCTTCCATACAAAATTATTATTGATGTCTCTTTTTGAGTTCACGACCCAAATCCTCAAGCGAATAGCCTTTCGAAGTTAGTAACACCATGAGATGATACAACAAATCAGAAGCTTCTTCGATGAATTTTTCATTAGTTCCATTGGTTGCTTCAATCACTGTTTCTACAGCTTCTTCGCCTACCTTCTGAGCCATTCGGTTTACACCCTTTTTAAAGAGTGATGTGGTATAAGAGCCTTCAGGCATTTCACGAAATCTATTTTGAATGAAAGACTGAAGATACTGGAGAAAGAAAAAGTCACTTCTATTCTCTTCATTCCAGCAGGTGTCGGTTCCGGTATGACAAACAGTACCGACAGGATTAACTTTAATCAACAGGGTGTCGGAATCGCAATCCAATAAAATTTCGACCACCCGAAGGAAATTACCACTCTCCTCCCCTTTGGTCCAGAGCCTGTTTTTTGTACGACTAAAGAAAGTCACCAATCCCGATTCGCGGGTTTTGGAAAATGCATCCTCATTCATAAAACCGAGCATCAACACTTTGGCAGTTACCGCATCCTGAATGATGGCTGGTACAAGTCCGTTGAGTTTATTAAAGTCGATATTCATTGAAAAAAGGCGCATTAAATAAGGTTAATACCAAGCGATTCGCACTGGAGTCGCATATCCTCGGGCCAGATACTTGCCTGAATCTCACCGATATGAGCTTTTCTCAGGAAGAACATACAAAGCCTTGACTGACCGATACCACCACCTATCGACAAAGGCAGACTGCCTTCAACGAGTCTTTGATGAAAATACAATTCGAGTCGGTCGTTTTTATCTTCCATTTCGAGTTGACGAAGCAAAGCATCTTTATCCACCCTGATTCCCATGGAAGAAACCTCGAAGGGTAAATTTAGAACTGGATTCCACAAAACAATATCACCATTCAACCCGGGCAACCCATGTTCGCCGGGACTTGTCCAGTCGTCGTAATCAGGTGCTCGACCATCATGTTTTTCACCATTCGACAGTTTTCCTCCGATTCCGATGATGAAAACAGCTTTGTATTTGCGTGCTATTTCGTATTCACGCTCCTTGGGTGTTTTATCAGGATAAAGTTGCAATAGTGCTTCGGCATGAATAAAAAATATCTCAGCAGGCAGAACAGGTTTGATTTGCGGAAAACTTTCGCAAACGAGGTATTCGGTTCTCAGAAGCGTGGAATAGATGCGGTTAACAATTTGCTTCAGGAAATCAATATTTCTTTCTTCAACAGACATTACACGTTCCCAGTCCCACTGATCGACATAGAGTGAATGTAAATTGCCCAGCTCTTCATCAGCACGAATGGCATTCATGTCAGTGTAGATACCATATCCCTGTTCAATTTCATAATCGGCAAGGGTTACCCTTTTCCATTTGGCCAGGGAGTGCACCACTTCGGCTCTTACATCACCCATATCTTTGATCGGGAAATTCACAGCTCTTTCCACTCCATTCAAATCATCGTTCAATCCGGTACCACGAAGCACGAATAGTGGTGCAGTTACCCTTCGCAACCGGAGCTCGGAAGAAAGATTCGCCTGAAAAAAGTCCTTGATCCGGGCAATACCCAGTTCAGTCTGCTGCAGGTTAAGCAGTGGTTTATAACCGGCTGGTGATATCAAATAACTCATAAAATTTTCTTTAGTTTTAAACTGAGTGCAAATATAATCAAAATGGCACAAGAAATTAAAA
>CAYGJI010000040.1:21140-24758 GCA_964350125.1 uncultured Paludibacter sp.
TTCTTTAGTTTTAAACTGAGTGCAAATATAATCAAAATGGCACAAGAAATTAAAATTTTGCTTACAAAAGTTCAAAAAATGAACAAAATAAAAACACCTTACACCAACAGGGATAAGGTGCAGATTGCAGGCATTGTAACCCTGTTTACTTTCGGTCGTAAATACAGAAAGTATAAGGGTGATGATTCTTAGTATCAGGTTGATGTTCTTCTCTGGAAATTTCGACCCACTGACTGAAATCGATCTGTGGGAAGAAAGTATCGCCCGGAAACTCGCCCTGCACCCAGGTAATATACATACGATCGGCAATATCAACACATTGTGAATACACCGAACTTCCTCCGATTACAAACACCTGTTCAGCATTTGATGCCAGGTCGAGTGCATCTTCGAGTGAATTGGCTTCGTAATAACCTTCACTAACTCCTTCAGAAAGCACTGAAGTAAGTACGATATTATTACGTTTTGGAAGCGGTCCATTTGGTAAACTCTCAAAAGTTTTCTTGCCCATCAACAAGGTATGACCCATTGTAATTTCTTTGAAATGCTTCATATCAGCGGGAAGATTCCAGGGTAGTTTCTTCTTGTAACCTATTGAAAGGTTTTGAACCCCTACTGCGGCAATGATGTTAATTTTTGGCATGATATTAAAGTTTTGACAATTGATCAACGTTCTGTTTATCAGAAATAATTTTCCTGCGTTACAGCACGGTCAAACAGCCTGCAAATATAAGTTTTTTTTGCACACGATAACCACAATTGTGCTGATTTTACATTTAAAATATTGCAATTTGAGATTTCTTACTGATTTAAAAAAGTCAATCCACAGAGTGAATGGCACTTAAAACAAGCATTAAACAGCTACATCACCTTTGATGTGTGGATGAGGATCATAACCAGTGAGATTAAAATCATCAAATTTAAAACTGAATATATCTTTTACTTCCGGATTGATAATCATTTTAGGTAGTGGTCGTGGGTCTCGTGTAAGTTGTAACTTAACCTGTTCGATGTGGTTCAAATAAATGTGGGCATCGCCAAAAGTATGAACAAATTCGCCAGACTGTAAACCGGTTACCTGTGCCATCATCATCAACAAAAGCGCATAAGAAGCAATGTTGAAGGGCACACCCAAAAAAATATCTGCACTGCGTTGATAAAGCTGAAGGCTCAATTTTCCATCGGCCACATAAAACTGAAAGAATGCGTGACATGGAGGGAGATTCATATTGGGCAGATCAGCAACATTCCAGGCACTTACGATGATACGCCGCGAATCGGGATGATGTTTTATCATTTTTACGACTTCAGCAATCTGATCGATATGCCCACCGTTGTAATCGGGCCAGGAACGCCATTGATATCCATAGATATGCCCCAGGTTTCCATCCTCGTCTGCCCATGCATCCCATATTTTCACGCCATTATCCTGCAGATATTTCACGTTGGTATCGCCATTAAGAAACCAAAGCAACTCGTGAATAATCGATTTCAGATGCAGCTTTTTGGTGGTTATACAGGGAAAACCCTCAGCAAGGTTGAAACGCATCTGATGTCCGAATATTGAAATGGTGCCTGTACCTGTACGGTCCGATTTAAAAGTACCTTCATTGAGTACTCGTTGGAGTAAGTCTGAATATTGTTTCATTTACTTTTCATTTTGTTATCTGAAATTCATTTTCAACACCTTGAACTCAGTCCTTCTGTTGATTTGATTGGCAACAGCCTGTTGTTCCTTTGGAAGACCATATATAAATGTTTCGGTCAGAGCTGTTTCCAAAGGTAGAAAGGGATGCTTTGCATGGGTTTGCTCATCTACCACAAATGGGGTTTCCTCCCCGTATCCTTTGGCAATGAGCCTTTCGGATTGTACTCCGGTTTTAATAAGATAATCGACTACCGATTGTGCTCTGCGTTCAGAAAGTTGTTGATTTGCCACATTGCTGCCCACATAATCGGTATGGGCACTCAGTTCTATCATAATATTCGGATTGTCGCTCAGCAATTTAAGCAATTCCTGCAAGCCCTTTTCCGAATCGGCAGTCAGGTTCCATTTAGCAAATTCGAAGAATATATTGTCGAGTTGTACAGGCCGGAAAACAGCGGGCAGCACAAAGTCAACCGTAAAAGTTTTACTTTCATTCACTCCGGATGTGGAAACTTTAGCGGCCTGATTCAGGAAACCTCTCGCTGTTCCAAGCATCACACATTCCATATCCTTATCAATTTTAATTCTGTAGGTTCCATCTTTCCGTGTACTAACACGGATGTTCTGTCCGGTATTACTTACTAACCTCACCGTGGCATCGGGGATGGGTGTTTGCTTATCGTCCACAATGGTTCCACTCACCACTATTTCGAGTTCGGGAAGGTTGAAGCTCCAGATAAAATCAAATCCCCTGGTTTGACCACGGTTGCTCGAAAAAAAGCCTGATTCCTTATTACCTTCAAAGGTAATCCCGAAATCATCAAAGTTCGAATTCAGAGGTATGCCCATATTATCGATCACCCATTTATTCTCACCTACAGATGCAGCCCTGAACAAATCCAGCCCGCCAAGTCCGGGCAAACCATCAGAAGAAAAGTACAGGGTACCATCAGCTCTGACCACCGGGAAAGCTTCATTTCCGGGAGTGTTTATATCCTGTCCTAAGTTACTGATATATTTACACTCATCGCCTGCAAGCGTTCCTTTCCACAGATCATTTCCTCCGAAACCACCGGGTGCATCCGAAACAAAATAGATAGTTTCACCATCTGGAGCAATGGCCGGATGAGCCACATTTACAGTACTATCCTTAAAAAAGTTGATTTTTCGCGGTTCGGTCCAGTCGCCCCCGGCACGCGAAGAATATACAATTTCGAGGCTTGAATTTCTGTCATTCTTTTGAGATGCCCTTGTAAAGTACATTGTACGACCATCAGGTGAAAAAGCAGCGGCACCCAAATCGAAACCGGTAGTCGATTCCTCTGTAAAAACCAATTCGGGTTTACTCCATTTCTCAGAAATATCCTTTTTAATAGAATAAATATTATTGTTGGGCTGGTTGGTTACAAAATTCACCGGAGAACCTTTCTTCGCCTGTCCACGCGAAGAAGTGAAGTACAACATATCAGCTGCAGCGCCCTGAAACACGGGGCTAAAATTGTAGGTGTTACGAGCATAAAGATGATTGTAGCGGCGTACCACATAGCGGGTTGGCTCAGCTTTCCATTGCGGAACGAGTTCAACACCCCGCAATCCGTTGCGGGCGAGAACCGATGAAGAATCGTGCTGCAGGTAAATGCGGTAGTTTTTGGCCGCTTCGCCATACTTCCCATTCCGGTGAAGAGCCTGAGCAAAACGCAAATATACTATACTATCTGAAAATTTATTGCGGATGGCCCGCTGATAAAGCATTTCGTTTCGGGATTGCCCAAGGTATCTCAGACATTCTGCCTGATTAAACGCAACTTTAGCCCTGATAGCGGCATCTCTGGTTGTAAGTTTTCCGTAAATTCGGTTGTAATCAGATAATGCCGATGCATATTCCCCTGCCTCAAATTTTCGATCGGCAGTTGTTAGCCTCGATTTGGCGTTGCAACCTGCCATTACAAACAAAACAGCAACTATTATCG
>CAYGJI010000041.1:0-7082 GCA_964350125.1 uncultured Paludibacter sp.
CGGTTGGTCGCATCAGGAAATGACCAAAGTGACCGATACCCAGTACACCATCACCATCGCAGGTGCAACCACTGCTCATACTTACAAATATTGCAGTGGGCCAAACTGGGCGTATGAAGAAAAACAAGCAAACTGTACCAGTGCTGTCTCAGACAGAACTTATTCTGCCAATGATGTAGTAGCTTGCTGGGCTGCTGTTTGGGTACCGGCTGCACCTAAAGTTGATGTAACTATCAAAGCTAAACTTCCGGCCTCATGGACTACTCCGAAAATCCATTTCTGGGGAGATCTGAGTTCAACCTGGCCGGGGGCAGATATGGTAAAGGATGGTGAATGGTGGACATTCCAATTCAATCAGATTAACATTATTAACATTATCTTTAATAATGGCGCAGGCGCTCAAACCTCCAACATCACTAATGTTACTGCCTCTACCTGTTATCAGGTAAACGACAATAACAGCTTCCAGGTTATTTCATGTGTATCAACTCCTCCACCTCCCACGGGCAAAACCTACAATGTTACTGTACCTGCAGGTACCAACAAATGTTATATTGCAGGCGATATGAACAGTTGGGCATTCGAAGAAATGACTCAGGTTACACCAACCACCTACACAATCACCATCGCAAATGCCACCGATTCACATGGTTACAAATACCTTAGCGGACCTGGCTGGGCATGGGAAGAAGTGCAGGCCGACTGCAGCAGCAGTGTGTCAAACCGGGCTTATGCCGCCAATGATGTGGTTGCCTGCTGGAAAGCTGTTTACAGCCCCGCAGCAGTTCCTCAGGATTATGTTTACAACGTGACTGTTCCTGCCGGTACTTATCAATGTTATATCGTGGGTAACTTCAACAACTGGCAACAATTCGCCGCAATGACCAAAGTGACTGAAACAACCTACACGATCACCATTAACACTACAACACCCAATGGTTATAAATTTACCAGCGGACCGGGATGGGAATATGAAGAAGTTCAGGCTGATCGTTCACCGGTGCCCGACAGAAACTATGCACAGGCTAATACCGTTGCCGACTGGAAATTAGTGTACAATCCCACAACAACTTCGGTATCGAATCCAAACAGTCTGAGGTGGATAAGAAGCATTGCATCCGGAATTCATCTCGAGCTCAATGGTTCAGCACACGTGGCCGTTTACTCAACCCAGGGAAGTTTGCTGAGAGAACTCAATGCTTCACAAAGCACCCAAATCAATAATTTATCTTCAGGGGTGTACATTGTTCGTGTTAACGGGCAGTCGTACAAAGCAATAGTACAATAATCCGTACGATTCACTTTGCATCCTGACTTTAAAGCCGGCCTTGTGCCGGCTTTATTTTTTTCATAGATATTGTAACCCGATAAAAGTTGCTTATTTTTGTGCTCCAACAAAACACATCATTCAATGAAGAAAATCATCTCCACTCCCGATGCCCCTGCAGCCATTGGCCCTTATAGTCAGGCAATTGAAGCAAACAATATGCTTTTCACTTCCGGACAATTGCCGATCAATCCTGCCAGTGGTCAGATTGAAGCAAGCGACATTAGCGGTCAGACCGATCAGGTTTTGAAAAATATCAGCAATATCATGAAGGCAGCAGGTTATACCCTTGACAATATTGTAAAAAATACGGTCTATTTGTCTGATATTGCTAACTTTGCAGCCATGAACGAAGTGTACAAACAATACTTTACCGGCAATTTCCCTGCTCGTTCTACTTTCGCCGTGAAAGACCTTCCATTAGGCGCTCTGGTTGAAGTGGAAAGTATCGCTGTCAAGTAATCTGTCAAAAAAAACACGCAAAGTGTATAAATATTATTTATTTATGATTTGAACAGGGTTTGGGAAATGAATTATCTCTACTTTTACGGTGAGTTTATTTTTCAACCTTAATAATTTAAAACATCCAAATTATGTCTGTTAACAAAGTTATTTTAATCGGGAATGTAGGTAAAGATCCCGAAGTTCGCTATCTCGACAAAAATGTGGCGGTTGCCTCTTTTACAATGGCTACTACCGAAAGGGGGTTCACCATGCAAAACGGAACCCAGGTACCCGATCGTACTGAATGGCATAATATTGTTGCCTGGCGTGGACTGGCCGAAGTTGCAGAGAAATATGTGAAAAAAGGAACCCAGTTGTATATCGAGGGGAAAATCCAGACCCGCTCCTGGGAAAAGGATGGTATCAAAAGATATACAACGGAAATTTTGGCTGATAACCTACAGTTGCTAGGCAAAAAACCTGAGAATATTGAAAACACAACAGCTTCTGCTGTAGCTCCTGCGCCTCAAGCTGCTCCGACGGCCGACCCTACTATGCCTCCTGCAGAGGAAGAGGATGGAGGACTACCCTTCTGAACCACAATCGCCCCGGCGAAATAATTTCCGGGGCGATTGTAACCTCAAAGTATCCAACTTAAACTGTCTCTTTGAGCAATGATATCTCTAACACCTCACGAATATCATTCACAAAATGAAATTTTAATCCTTTGAGATAAACCGGCTTTATTTCATCGATATCTTTGCGATTTTCTTCACATAAAACGATATCGGTGATTCCTGCACGCTTTGCTGCCAGAATTTTTTCCTTGATGCCACCTACAGGCAAAACCCTGCCACGCAATGTTATCTCGCCTGTCATGGCAATGCTATTACGCACTTTCCTACGTGTAAACGCTGAGGCAAGAGCCGTGACCATAGTGATACCCGCTGATGGACCATCCTTCGGAATTGCTCCTTCAGGAACGTGAACATGTACATTCCACTCGTCGAACATGATCGGGTCTATTTCCAAGGTATCAGCATGCGACTTGATGTATTCGAGGGCAAGCATTGCCGATTCCTTCATCACATCACCCAAATTGCCGGTTAGTGTAAGGCGGGGCGACTTGCTTTTGCTCAGACTCGATTCAACATACAAAATCTCACCACCCACCTGGGTCCATGCCAAACCGGTGACTACACCGGCATAATCATTACCCTGATACTTGTCTTTGCTGTATTTCGCAGCACCAAGATAGTATTTCAGATCATCAATTGTTAGTTGGGGATTGTATGCATCCTCAGAAGCTACCAACCGTGCTATCTTGCGCATCAGTGAGGCAATTTCACGATCGAGCGAACGTACTCCCGATTCATGTGTGTAAGACTCAATGAGTTGCTGAATCACTTCCTTCTTCAAAATCAAATGTTCCTTCTTCAGTCCATGATTTTCCAACTCCTTGGGAATCAGAAATTTTTTGGCTATCTCAATCTTTTCTTCCTGGGTGTAACCACTTACTTCGATAAGTTCCATACGATCGAGCAAAGGACGGGGTATGGTGTTGAGGTTGTTGGCAGTAGCCACAAACATCACTTTCGATAAATCAAAATCAACATCCAGATAATTGTCGTGAAAAGCATTGTTTTGCTCCGGATCCAGCACTTCGAGCAGTGCCGACGAGGGATCTCCCTTATAATCAGCCGTTATCTTATCTATTTCATCGAGCACAAAAACCGGATTGGCCGAGCCCGCCTTGAGTATATTCTGCATGATGCGACCCGGCAATGCACCGATGTATGTGCGCCGGTGCCCCCTGATTTCTGCTTCATCATGCAAACCACCCAACGATACACGCACATATTTGCGGTTGAGTGCCCTTGCAATCGATTTTCCCAGCGAAGTTTTGCCCACTCCCGGAGGGCCATAAAGGCAAATGATGGGTGATTTCATATCGCCTTTTAACTTCAAGACGGCCAAATGTTCCAGGATGCGTTCCTTCACTTTCTCCATTCCAAAATGGTCGGCATCAAGCACTTTGCTGGCGTTTTTTAGATTGAAATTATCTTTTGTGTATTCGTTCCATGGCAAATCGAGCATGGTTTCGATGTAGTTGAGCTGTACAGAATAATCAGGAGCATGCTGACTCGTCCGTTCTAATTTGCGTAATTCCTTTTCGAAAATTTTGGCTACCTGATCACTCCATTTCTTGTTGATAGCTCTATCGCGAAAATCTTCCACATCTTGCTCCGGCGAGTTACCACCCAGCTCGTTTTGAATGGTTTTCATCTGCTGCTGAAGGAAATACTCGCGCTGCTGCTGATCAATTCCGGCCCGGGCTTTGTTCTGAATCGACATTTTTATTTCCAGCAACTGCGACTCTTTATTGAGAAGTTCCAATAACTGATATCCGCGCTCCATCACATCATCAATATCGAGCAAACGCATCTTTTCCTTCATATTGAGGCCAAAATTGACACAAATATAATTGATGAGATACACCGGACTTTCAATATTCCGAATGGCAAATGTGGCTTCCGGAGGTAATACACCGGAACTGTTGATGATATTCGACGCCAAATCCTTGATCGACGAGACCAAGGCCGGAAAAACGCCATCATTATTATCCTCGGGTAGTTGCTCCTCAAGCAGGGTTACCCGCGCTTTCATGTAAGGCTTCACAGTGACTAACTCACCCAGCATAAAACGCTTTTTACCCTCCAGAATTACCGTGGTGCTTCCATCCGGCATCTCCAGAATCCTCACTACATGCGCCACAGTTCCGGTTGGATACAACTGATCGATGGTCGGATCCTCAACCTTGCGGTCTATTTGCGTAGATACCCCTATCAACTGCTCGTTTTCGTGCGCATGACGAACCAACTTCAGCGATTTCGGCCTTGCTACGGTAACAGGAAGCAGCACTCCTGGAAAAATGACCATATTCCGCAGAGGGAGGATAGGCAATACCGTACCAGGATTGAGCTGTATGTCGTACGAGCGCTCATCTAATGAAATTATGGGAAAAACATCAGACGATCCTAACATCTCGTCCGAAAATAAATGATCAAATTGTTTACTCATTTTCAAGTTTCGTTTTGCTGCCAATTTGGCATAAATATAAAAAGCAGATCCGCCTGCACTTCATCACTAAAACTCTATCTCCCTCTGTTACAAAAAGATAAATAATTCTGCTTTCGATGGCAGGACATGTAGTCAATTGATGTGCCAAAGATAAGCATTTAAACCCTGTCCTAAAAACCCAACAGTTTTGGGGATCACTGAAATTTAGTGTAAATTTGTGCATCAAAAACAACTAACCACATGAACAGAATCATCTTTTTGCTGTTGGCAGCAATCCTGATTTCCTGCAAACCCACACCAAAATTTACCGTAGAAGGTACGGTGGAGGGTGGAGCGGGTGAAATGATTTACCTCGAGCATACTGGATTACAAAAAAACACCCTCATCGATTCGACAAAAATAAATCAGCAAGGACAATTTAAATTCAGAGCCCCTGCCCCGGTTTATCCCGATTTTTACCGCTTGCTGCTCAACAACAAACAATTGCATTTTGCTGTCGATTCGGCAGAAACGCTCAATATTAAAGCTGGTTACGACGATTTCAGTACCGAATACAGCATTTCAGGTTCCGAATCGAACACCGATATACAGCTGCTTCGTACATCACTGGCAAAAATTCAGCGAAAGGCCAATCAGATTATACGTGGAATGAGTGCTGCAGAAAAACAGCAAATTCAACAAGAACTTATTGCTCTGATCAACGAGCATAAAGCGCTCGCCCGCCCCATCATCCTTAAAAATCCACGATCAAGTGCTGCCTATTTTGCCATTTTTCAACAGGTAAACGGCGTTTATGTTTTCTCTCCATACGAAAAGGAAGACCGTCCTTATTGCGCTGCCGTAGCTACTTCATACCACACGTTCATGCCTAACTATGACCGCACCAAAAACCTGTATGCCCTGGTAATGGATGCCATTAATTCTGAAAGGATGACCAGAAAGCAGGAGGCTTTGACCGAATTGATTGCCAATGCATCCACAGGCTATATCGACATTGCTTTGCCCGACCGCAACGGCGAAGAAATCCGTTTGTCATCGCTCCAGGGAAAGGTTATCCTGCTCGACTTCTCAGCTTTCGAATCACGCGAAAGTGTGGCTTATACCTTCGCTTTGCGCGACTTGCACCAGAAATATGCAGCCAGGGGATTCGAAATTTATCAGGTTTCGCTCGACCGCAATCAAGTGCTCTGGCTCGATGCTACCCAAAACCTGCCCTGGGTGTGTGTGAGAGATGAGAACGGACCGATGACTTCAGTAGCAGTAACTTACAATATAACTTCTCTGCCAACCTATTTTCTGATTACTCCACAGGGTGAAATCATTGGGAGGGATATGAATCTTCAAACCCTCGAAAGGGAAATCAACAAGCACCTTCCATGATCAGGTTAATCAAACAGGCAGCAACTGAGGCCGGCTTCGACGCTTGCGGCATTGCCCGCGCCGAAGCCTTACCCACAGATGCCCTGTATCTGAAAGCCTATATAGATGCCGGAAAACACGGCGACATGGAATATCTGGCCCGAAACCCCGAAAAACGAACCGATCCACGTTTGCTTGTTCCCGGTTGTAAGTCGGTGGTGGTGGTTCTGCTCAACTACAATCCCGAAAAAGTACAGGAAGCGCATCTGCCTCATATCGGGAAATATGCCTACCCTGCCAAAGACTATCATTTGGTGATGAAAAAAAACCTCAATGTACTGAAAAATAAGCTGATATATCTAATGGGAAGCGATTGTGTGAGTAGCCACCATCAACACTGTTTTGCAGATACTGCACCCATCCTCGAAAAAAGATGGGCTGAAAGGGCTGGTCTGGGCTGGATAGGACGGCATTCGCAACTGATTTTTCCACGCCTTGGCTCTTATACTTTTATCGGAATAATATTAATACAAAAGGAGTTGGCTGAATATGACCAGCCCCACCCTTATCGTTGTGGCACCTGCAACAAATGCATCGTTGCCTGTCCGACCGGCGCTCTCGCCCATGGCGAAACCATGGATGCACGCAAATGCATCGCTTACCTCACTCTCGAAACCAAAGCCGATATCCCCCCCGAAATGCTCGATGAAATGTCGGGTTACATTGCCGGTTGCGATATTTGCTCGCGTGTTTGCCCATGGAACAAACGTTTTTCAGTCCCAAACAATCATCCTGAGCTCACTCCCAATCCTGCAATTTACAAGCTCGACCGAAACGACTGGCTCCACATGAACGAATCTGAATTTACACG
>CAYGJI010000041.1:7182-23459 GCA_964350125.1 uncultured Paludibacter sp.
ATCAGCAATTGTGATTGCCTGCCAATCCATTTGGTTGGTAATAAGGCGAATTACCTTATTCTCATCTTCTTTATATCCGGTTACCAATCTGAATATCTGACCTTCAAGCCCTGCTTTCAATGCATCTTTACTTGTGAACTTTATCTGCTCATCTTTCAATATTTTTTGGTCTGTGTCATCTTGTAAATCCAACTCCCCTACACTTTCGTATAGTATGTTGCTTTTTCAGATGCGTTACAAAGATATTCCTGGCATCAGAGATATTTATATAATCAGGCAATCCCGGTGTGTCGTCCCAAACAGTATGGATTTTTACCCCGCCTTTTGCTGTCCGGAACTTTGCCCAGTCAAAAAGATTCAACCACAGGCTCACAGTAGATTTGTCAATCAGTTTTATGGTTTCAGTTTTTACTTCTTATTTAGTCAAGTTTTTGCAGGGTGTCCCATGTACGAAAACAGTAAAATGCCCCGGTTTCTCAACCAGGGCATTTCTCTTTCTAACCACTAATACATTCTATTTTTGCAACAGAATATTTTGTACTTTCACTGAACCATCAGCAAATCCTACTTTCAGCAGGTAGGCGCCATTGGTTAATTGATTCATGGAAATGATGTTTCTTTCGTTCACTGATGAGATGGCTTTGACCATTTGTCCTGAGATATTGTAAAGTGAAATCCGGACAATGCCCTGACCTTCAACAATTACTTCGTTGCTTACACGGGTAGGATAAATTCTGAAACCGGCTGTTTCGCTCAATGATGAACCAAAATCGCGGGTTAATTCACCGGTTGATTCATCGAAGCTGTAACCTGCAGGTACACTAACACCAGCAAACGAACCTGTTGAACTAACTGCATCAATCAGTTTGATTTTTGTTCCAACAGCAGGCGGGAGTGCAGTGATGTTGACATTTAGATTTCCACCCCGCGTTAGATTTCCTGCAACGTTTATCTTGTCAAATGTAGCACTTTCAAACCCGGCAACAGTGAGTTCGGTAGTACCTGCAAGGGTCAATGCACCTGCAAAATTCAAACGGCCTTTCAGTGTTCCGTTGATTGTGGCAGGACCTCCGACAGTTCCTGTCCCTGAAAGGGTGCCTTCGGCAGCTACAATTGTCGCTGAGGCAGCATTAGCTACTGCTCCTGTTACATGCAGTGTTCCACCGTTTACCATAAAACTGCCATTGTGTAAATTGGCTGCTCCCGACATGGTTAATGTGCCTGTTCCTACCTTAACAAAGTTAGTTAGATTTCCAACAAAACTTGAACCAGCTGCATTGTAACCACCCATATTGGTAATTGAACCAGCAAACTCGCTGTTTTCGTTCAAAGCTCCAACACTCCAGGTGATATTGCGTTCGAGGGCTGTTGATCTGCCCCATCCGAGCTTTGTTCCGCTATCTCCACTCAGTGTGCCAATGTTAATTGTTGACGCAGCACTCTGATTAACATTGAGATAAAACATGGCATTGCCTTTCAGCATTAAATGTGTATTGGCAAGATAATTTGCTGAAGCCGATGTCAAACCAACCCTGTTGTCGGCACCTGCACCAATCACTTCGAGACCCGATCCGGCCGACAAGATACCATTTGCAGCAATATCAATACCGGTGGCTGATGTACTTGCATGATCAAACGCAGTGTTTACTGAGACTTTAACACCAGCAGGAATGGTCAAACCATTCAGCAACGTATTGGAACTTGTTCCGGCGTTGATTATTGTTGATGCATTGAAAGTTGTTGTTGGTATAACAATTCCATTGGCTCCTGTAATCAGGGTAGCCGGACCTGAAACAATCGCACCAGAACCCAAAACACCTGATTTAGCAAGCGTAATCACTCCTCCGGCAATGTTAGAAATTCCGGTTAAATTCGATGTTACATTCAGTGACAAAGTCTTATCTCCTGTTAATTGTATATCCAGTTTTCCAGTGCCTGTAAGTGTTGCTGAACCACCAATATTATATCCTTCACCACTTATTACTAAATCGCCTTCTCCTAAATTAAAATTCTCATTTACAATTATCGCTTTGTTTTGCGCAGTTTCAGGGAATATCACAGAATTACCCGGCTGGTAACCCAGATTATTCACTCCGTCAGTGAAATTCGTTGTAAGCTCGTTCCAGTTGCCATCAACATTTCCTGTCCAGGTAAACGCTTGGTTTGAAACCGGAAAGCGCTTCATTAATATACTGATTGATGCTAAACCATCTTGAGTTACTGTAACATTATCGACTGTAGTGCTGCTGAAAACATAGTAATTACCGTTTTGAGTAAAGGAAGCTTTATCAAAACCGGTGGCAGTATAGATTCCTCCTGCAGCCTGATTTTCTCTGATAACTGTTTTAATCAGTGAATTATCATCAGCATCATAATAATTAACGCTTACATTGGCTATTGTTGCAACTTCCCAGGTATAAACATGATAATTATCAATAGTCATCCACAAATGAGAATTTCCTCCATTGCCTGTATTTGTCAAATTTCTACCCCTGGTTGCCACAGCACTAATTCTGTCAGCGTTGGTTGCAGCTGCACTCAAAAAATTAATATTAGTGCCAATATACACTTTCGAATTATCATCAACACGAGTTACCCAAAGCGAATCAATTTTGTCAGTGGCAAAATCGAGTTTGGCTTTAACATTATATGTCTGGTTATTTACAAAATCCACTCCAAGCAATGAACCTGCAAAATCCGTAGTGCAATCAATTCTGTAATCACCACCACCGCTATATACAGGTGAATTGAGCAACCATGTTGTAGATAACTTTTCGGGTGTCAAATTCATTAGGTGAATACCTGAGTTAGTTGTTCCCCATCTTTCTACAACAAAAACAAAAATTGGATTTCTTGCAAAATCCGATAACCCGATAGCATTGTAGGCCATTGCATCACCATTGGTCGTATTCGGATTCCAAATAAATTCTACTACGACCTTTTTATTCGTAGGCAAATTCGTATTATTATTGAGATTGAATGCTGCAGAGCCCCTTCCTCCGGATCCTCCACCTGAAAAAAGCACGTTTGCTCCTACATTCAAAGCACAGCTCCCATTTACAACCTGGAATAAACTTACTGCTGTACTTGTACCCCCAACTAAAGTGGCAGTAATTGCCGGAGTCGAAGGTATCACAGAAGTTGCAACTCCATTAAACTCAAATTTGTAAAGGTCAGACGTCACCACACCGGCATGCACAATCGATGAGAAAAAAATTGTCAAAACGACAAAAACGAATGTAATTTTCTTCATAAAAAAATTGGATTTAAAGGACATTAATTATTAGTTCTAATTCAAGATATCTCATTACAATATACCTGCTACAAAAAAACACACAATTAAACCCTTTTCAAATAGAAAAAAATTCAATTGCATGTTTTTTAATACTTTGTTGTTATATCAGATGGGTTTGTGAACGTATGGCTTTGTTTACTGCACTTTCTTGCCCCATACACTGCGCCCCTGGTCGTCGAGACCCGTAAATAGCAGTGTTTCAGCGGAATTTTCCCAATCCTGACCCACAAAAACAATCAGATTGCTGAGAGTTTCCTTCTGTAGTTTAAGTTGAAGAAATTGATTTTTGTTCAGTTTCCAGTTGCCCTGTACCATTCCGTTGTCGAGTTTACCCTGCCTGGTAAATGTTACTTTCGATGAGGTATTTACTTCGGTTTGCCGCAACTGATTCTGCCCCCATAGAATTTGTCCGTACTCCAGTTCGCGGTCGGTTTTCACATCGCTGATGCGGATAATTTCCCAAACCCCCGCCATATCTTTTTTCGTGAATCCGGATTGAATATTGCCGGCATAGCGCTGGGGTGAAACCACCGGCCATCCGTTGGGTAACCATTTTACCTCGCGCACATGCAATACCATCTGATGATTGTCGGGCGACAAGCGACCCTGATGTGCCACATAAAAACCACCACGACCATCGGCGATAATGCCATTGTGTGCCACACCTGCCCATCCCTGATGATTTTCAAATCGATATGGATGAGTTAAAATAGGAAAATTATTCGTAGTGTCGCGCAGATTCTTACCAAAAAAGTCGTAAAACGGTCCTTCAGGTGTATCTGATCTTCCGACGCGAAGATTATAGGTAGTCATGAGCGGATCGTAAGACACAAAAAGGAAGTATTTTTTCCATTCAGGATGAAACATCACTTCGGGAGCTTCAATATTATCTTTTCTGAAATTAGCTCTTCCGGCAGTTTTGATACCCTGATCGCCGCTTTTCATGGCTAAACCTGTGACCGGATTGAGTTCCATCACATACAAACCTCCGAAATAGGAACCGTAATGCATCCACATTCTGCCGGTTTTTACATCGGTAATAATGCTTGGATCGATGGCATTCATGCGGTCGCCCCGTTTGGTTTTCACCACTTCACCCTTCAGTTCCCACGGACCCAGCGGTGTGTCCGACTCGGCCAATCCGATGTAGGATGTTTGCAAGCCAAAAGCAGAAACGCTGTAATAGAGGCGATATTTCCCCTGATAATCGACAGGAAAGGGTGCCCATATATTGGTTGCGCCTTTGTTATCGCTGTGTGAAAGCACCCATTCTTTAGCAACCTGAGGAATTTCAGTCAGTGCCCATCCTTCAAAAGTCCAGTTGACGAGATCTTTCGAGCTCCGCATCTGGATGTAGCCTATAGGGACATTATTTTCGATGGCTTCCCTTCTTCGCTCTCTGAAAATGGCATCGGTGGAATACATATAATAGGTGTTGCCCACTTTAAAAACCGCCGGATCGTGGACATTGTAAGTGCCCCACGATTTATAGTGCTGCATGCCCGAAACATCCATGTAATCGTCGTTCCACGGATTGGGTTTCGGAGTTGGAAAGCGCGAAGCAAAAAGCGGCAGTGCCAGCCACAACAGCAGCACTGCCAGGAAGCTGATTTTATACATTTTGCGCCGATTTTACCGGATCTGCACTGTAACAACCGATTTGGCAGGAAGTTTCAGAGAAAGCACCCCATCGCACAAAACTGCACCTTTCAAATCGGCAAGTACAACTTCTTCGGGTTTATCAAAAGTGTTATGGCTATCAATTTTTGCAGCCGTTATCACTTTGGCACCAGCAATCACCGATTGTTTGGTACCGCGAAGTTCACATTTCATTTCCACTTCGTTGTTGGGGTCAATATTGACGAAGCTGATGTTGATGGTACCGTCTTTAGCCAGTGAAGCTGTGGTCGAAACCCTGGGTAGAGTTCTTCTACCGCGACCATATTCGCCCGCACTCACTGTCATCGGAAGTAAAGTGGCATCCTGATGCACTTTGTACATATCAAATATATGATAAGTGGGAGTTAGCACCATTTTATTATCCTCGGTGAGGATAATTGCCTGCAACACATTCACCATCTGGGCGATATTGGCAATCTGAACCCTATCGGCATGTTTGTGGAAAATATGCAAAATAAGACCAGCAAGAATGGCATCACGCAATGTGTTTTGCTGATAAAGGAAGCCGGGATTTGTGCCTGGTTCAACGTTATACCATGCTCCCCACTCATCAACTACCAGTGAAACTCTCTTTCGCGGGTCGAACTGATCCATGACGGCAGTGTGGCGGGTTACCAACTCATCCATTCGTGCGCCATTGAGCAACACATTAAAATAATCGTCTTCGTTGAAACCTGTCGCATTCCCCTTGTCTGTCCAGCTGTTGGTGAAAGTATAGTTGTGCAGCGACAGTCCCTGCATCAGGTGATGTGGGATATTGCGCATAAGCACCTCTGTCCACCTGTAATCATCAACATTCGGCCCACCGGCTACTTTATAAATGCGGTTTTCGCCATAGTTACGCACATAAGTTGCATAACGACGGTAATGTTCGGCGTACCCTTCGGGCGACATATGACCGCCACAACCCCAGTTTTCATTTCCTATACCAAAATACGTGAGCTTCCAGGGTTTATCGCGACCATTCTGGCGACGCAGGTTGGCCATTGGACTTTCACCATCAAAAGTCATATATTCGACCCATTTCGACATCTCTTCAACAGTTCCGCTGCCCAAATTTCCACATATATAAGGCTCAGTTCCAATCAGTTCGCAGAAATTCATAAACTCATGGGTTCCGAACGAATTATCTTCAACCACGCCACCCCAATGGGTGTTAATCATTTTCGGACGTTTTTCGCGTGGACCAATGCCATCCATCCAATGATATTCGTCGGCAAAACAACCACCCGGCCAGCGGAGGTTTGGTATTTGAATTCTTTTGAGTGCTTGAACCACATCGGTGCGATAACCGTTGATATTCGGAATTGGAGAATTCTCGCCTACCCAGATGCCTCCATAAATACAACGGCCCAGATGCTCTGCAAATTGGCCATAAATGTGGCGATTGATTTTAAATGTGCCCTGATCGGCATTCACAATGGCTGTGGCCTTTTGTTGTGAAAACGCAGGTAGTGTGAAAAAAGCCAGTAAAATGGCAGGTAAAAAATGTTTGAGAGTTGTCTTCATACTGGTATTAATTTATTTGTAATTGATTTGCATGATTTAATCAATACAAAAATACTGTAGAACCTTCATACCAAAGTGGACAAAACTGCCTTTGTGGTGGAAAAACTGCCTTTCAGAACGATTGCATCTCAACAAGCCGGTTATAAAAACCGGTCAACTTCATCAAATCATCGTGTTTGCCTTTTTCCACGATACGTCCTTCGTGCAAAACATATATTTCATCGGCCTTACGTATCGTTGAGAGGCGGTGTGCAACCACAAGCGTGGTGCGGTTTTCCATCAAATGATCGAGTGCTTCTTGTACCATTTTTTCAGATTCGGTATCGAGCGATGAAGTGGCTTCGTCGAGAATGAGTATGGGTGGATTTTTCAGAATAGCCCGTGCAATACTGATGCGTTGTCGCTGACCTCCAGAGAGTTTACTTCCTCTGTCGCCGATATTCGTTTCGTACCCCTGCGGTGTTGCCATGATGAAGTCGTGCGCGTTGGCAATTTTGGCCGCCTCTTCTACCTGTTCCTGCGTAGCCGTTTCAACCCCAAAGGCAATATTATTGAAAAAACTGTCGTTGAACAAAATAGCCTCCTGATTCACATTTCCAATTAATTTTCGAATATCAGCCGGATGAAACTGCCTGATATCAGTACCATCGAGCAAAATAGCTCCCTCTTCAATCTCATAAAACCTGGGGAATAAATCGATGAGGGTTGATTTGCCTGAACCCGATTGCCCCACCAGTGCCACAGTAGTCCCTTTTTTTACCGTGAGATTGATGTCACGCAATACCCAATCCTGCTGATAGCGAAAACTGAGATTAACAAATTCAATTTTATCATGAAAGCCATTCAAATCGGAAGGTTTTTCAGGTATAATAACGGCATTCTCTGTTTCCAGAATTCTATCGATTCTGTCGAGTGCAGCCATTCCCTTGCGAATACCATAAAATGCACGCGACAAATCTTTGGCAGGATTGATGATGCTGTAAAAAATGATGAGATAATAGATAAACCCTGACGCTTCGATAGCACTGCGATCGCTTATAATGAGCATTCCGCCAAACCACAGCAAAATGGCAATTACGGCAGTACCTATTAACTCGCTGAGCGGAAAGGCCATGTTGTATCGTACATGCAGGTGACTGAAAGTTTTGCGTATTCGTTCGTTCAAAACTGCAAAACGTTGTTCCACCTTTTTTTCTGCATTGAAGGCTTTCACCACACGTAAACCACCAATAGTCTCATCGAGTTGCGAAAGCAATTCGCCCTGCAGGGCTTGGGCTTCGGCTGAGCTGCGTCGTAAATTGCGGCCTACCAGGCCAATGAGCCAGCCGCTGATGGGTAGCAGAAAAAGCACAAATACTGTGAGTTGCCAGCTCATCACCAACATCACCGACAGATAAATCAAAATCATCAGTGGGTGCTTGAAAATCATATCTACCGCACCCACAACCGACACTTCCACTTCGCTCACATCCGAAGTCATGTGCGACATGATATCACCGCGCCTTTCTTCGGTAAAAAACCCGAGTGGTAATGATACTATCTTCTTGTAAAGTGTATTTTTGATATCTCGCACAACACCCATCCTGATAGGAATGGTCATTTTCACTGCCAGGAATGCGGTACCGGTTTTCAGTGCGGTCGTTAATATCAGAAAAACGCCAATAATCATTAAAGTAAGTCCGGGGCCAGCATCATTAATCAGTTGTTCAAGATAATAACTAAAATTATTACTGGCGGCACCGGCAAGTTCGGTCATGCTGTCGTTCCATGACCATTGCTGATACACAACATCCGGTTTTCTTAATCCGAAAAGGATATTAAGCACCGGAATGATGGCAGCAAATGAAAAAAGGCTAAAGAAAGCAGTGAGAACATTAAAAATAAGACTCCAAACCACATATTTGCGGTATGGTGGCAGAAACCTGCGGAATATGGCGATAATCTTCAACATGATCAACAGTTAAACCCCGGTGTAATTTCTTGGTGTTATCCGACGCAACTCTTCTTTGATAGTTTCACTCACATTGAGCGTATTTATAAAATCGCGAATCGATGTCGGGGTAATAACTTCATTCTTGCGTGTCAGGTCTTTAAGTGCTTCGTAGGGTTCAGGATAGCCTTCCCTGCGGAGAATGGTTTGAATTCCTTCGGCCACCACAGCCCAGGTATTGTCGAGGTCGCGGTAAATAGCCTGTTCGTTGAGCAATAGTTTATTTAACCCATTCATAATGCTGGCAACTGCAATATTCGTATGAGCAAACGGCACCCCCACATTGCGCAAAACGGTGCTGTCGGTGAGGTCGCGCTGCAAACGCGATACGGGCAGTTTGGCCGACAGAAATTCAAACAATGCATTGGCCACACCCAGATTTCCCTCAGCATTTTCGAAGTCGATGGGATTCACTTTGTGCGGCATGGCCGATGATCCCACTTCTCCCGCTTTGATTTTCTGCCTGAAATATTCCATCGATACATAGGTCCAGACATCCCTGCATAGGTCAATCAGGATGGTATTGATGCGCTTCATGGCATCGAACTGAGCTGCCAAATGATCGTAATTGGAAATCTGCGTGGTCCATTGTTCGCGGGCTAAGCCCAAACGCTCCGACAAAAACACATTTCCAAACTTTTTCCAGTCGATGGTCGGATAGGCCACAGCATGCGCATTGAAATTACCGGTTGCACCTCCGAATTTGGCGCTGTGTGGCACTTGTTTGAGGAGCATCAGCTGTTGGTTGAGCCGGTTTACGTACACCATAATCTCTTTTCCAAGGCGGGTGGGCGATGCTGGCTGACCGTGGGTTTTGGCCAACATGGCTACATCGCGCCACTCATCGGCCAGCTGAGCCAGGTTTCTTATAAGCAATTCCAATGCAGGATAATACACTTGCTCAAGCGCCTCGCGGATTGAAAGTGGTACTGCAGTGTTATTGATATCCTGCGAGGTAAGTCCGAAATGAATAAACTCTTTGTAAGCAGATAAGCTAAACTCATCAAATTTATCCTTGAGGAAATACTCCACTGCTTTTACATCGTGGTTAGTAACTTTTTCGATATCCTTGATGTGTTGCGCATCGGCTTCGGTGAATTGGGTGTACACTAATCTTAATTTCTGGAACAGCTCGGCCGGAACCGAATCGAGTTGTTTTAGCGGCAACTGACACAAAGCAATAAAATACTCCAGCTCGACCAGCACCCTGTACCGAATGAGTGCAAATTCAGAGAAATAAGGAGCATACACTTCCGTTTTTGAATGGTAACGGCCATCAACAGGAGAGACAGCGGTAAGCAGCGAAAGGTTCATTATCTAAAAATTATGGTTTAAAAAAAGAGACGCAAAGTTAATCATTTCTGCCGGAATTGAAACATTTTTGTACCCTTTGCGGGTGTAAAAGAATTATCTATCTTTGTCAATCCATTTTCCCTGTTACAGGAATTTTAAATTAAAAACAACCCAAATTTCTGATGAAGTACATCAAGATACACAAAGAAGGTCGCCTCATTCTGTTGGCACTCCTGTTCATCCTTTTTACCATTAACATGGTAATTTATCTTCGCTTTCCTAATATGGCACTTGCTGCAACTACCATTATTTCAGCAGCTATCATGGTATTCTTCACTTACTTTTTCCGCAACCCTTCGCGCATTGTCGAAATTGATGATCCAAGTCTGGTTGTAGCACCTGCCGATGGTACCATTGTGGTAATTGAACCGGTTGAAGAGACAGAATATTTCAAGGATAAAAGATTGCAGGTATCCATTTTCATGTCTGTTTTTGATGTACATGCCAACTGGTATCCCATTGCAGGCAAGGTACTGATGACCAAACATCACAAAGGACGACACCTTGCGGCTTACCTGCCCAAATCGAGTCACGAAAACGAACGCTCTACCATCGTTATCGAATCCGAAGCCGGAACACAGATACTCGTTCGACAGATTGCAGGAGCTTTAGCACGCCGGATAGTAACGTATGCTCACATCAACAAGCACTGCCACCTCAACGAACACCTTGGATTCATCAAGTTCGGTTCCAGAGTTGACATATTCCTCCCACTCAACACAGAAATATTTGTGAAGGTGGGCGAAGAAACCACCGGCAATGAAACTATCATAGCAAGGCTGGATGAATGACGCGAACGAAGCCATAAACATATAAAAGTCATCTGTCGTCCGAACCAAAACTTTCCAGTATACATCATTTACCAGCTTCAAAAACTTTAAATTTCTTATACAAGAACTAATATTCAAACAACATTATTCATATGGATAAATTCGAGACCCTTTTCGAAAAATACAACTGTCGGTTAAGTGATGAGGCAGTTAAAAGCGAAGTAGCAAACCTCCTGTCAACTAAAATGCAGGAAAACAGTAATGCAGAAGTTTACAAACAATGCCTGAATATGATTGACCTGACATCGCTGAACAGCACCGACACCCGTGATGAAATTCACATTATGGTGAACAAGGTGAATCAGTTTCAGGCTAATTACCCGGGCCTGCCCGATGTAGGTGCCATATGTGTTTATCCTACAATGGTTCCGGTGGTCAGGAATCATCTTTCAAGGCCGATAGGCATTGCATCTGTTGCTGCAGGTTTTCCATCGTCACAAACTTACATTGAAATAAAAATTGCTGAAACATCCATGGCTGTGATGGAAGGAGCCAGCGAAATTGATGTGGTCATTTCGATCGGTGAGTTTCTTTCGGGCAATTATGAGCTGGTGCACGAAGAATTGCAGGAAATTAAATCGGCTTGTCGCGATGCGCATCTGAAAGTGATTATCGAATCGGGTCATTTGGGATCGGCTTCCAACATCAAAAAAGCATCAGTATTGTCGATGGCAGCAGGAGCCGACTTTATCAAAACCTCCACAGGTAAAATGCCTGTTGCTGCGACTCCCGAAGCCACATATATTATGTGTCAGGCCATCAGCGAATGGTATAAAAACACCGGCTTAAAGGTTGGCTACAAGCCTGCAGGAGGCATAGTAAGCACCGACGATGCTGTGATGCATTACACGATTGTAAAAGAAGTGCTGGGTGAGGAATGGTTGAATAATAAACTTTTCAGAATAGGGGCGAGTCGTTTGGCCAACAATTTACTGACTTCCATCCTCGGCAAAGAAACAAAATATTATTAGTTATCTTTTTCGTTTTACAGCAAAGGTGACACAATCAATAAGTGCCTGCTTGGTTTCATTATTTTCAAAGCTACGGAGGGCATCCGTAGCTTTGTTTTTAAAATCTTCCATGCAACGGATAGCATAATCAACCCCACCGTTTTCTCGCGCAAAACGACTGATGAATTCAATATTTTCCGGAGAGAAATTTTTGAGGTTGATCCAGGTAACTACCTTTTCTCTTTCTTCGGTCGAGGCATGTCGCAAAGCGTATATCAAAGGCAGTGTCACTTTTCCATCGCGCACATCGTTGCCGGTGGGTTTCCCCAGGTCTCCCTGTTCGAAATAATCGAAAATATCGTCGCGTATCTGAAAGCAAAGTCCCAGATACTCACCATATTTTTTCAAATCATTTGTCTGTTGTTTTGTGGCACCACCCGAAATTGCGCCTACTTCGGCGCATACCGAAAAAAGATAGGCTGTTTTCTTGCGGATAATGCTGAAATATTCTTCTTCGGATATGCGGGTTTGCTGTGTGGTATTCAGTTGCAGCAATTCTCCATCCGACATTTGCATTCCAATGAAAGAAATGGCCTGCAAAATTTCCGGATTCCCCGTTTTAGCTACTTGTAGCAGTGCTGTGGAGAGCATATAATCGCCAGATAGGACAGCTACTTTATTTCCCCAGCGGGCATTCACCGAAGGACTTCCGCGGCGCTCCAGGGTGTCGTCGATCACATCATCGTGGACAAGGGTCGCTGTATGAAGCAATTCGATGGCTATGGATGCATGAATACCTGCCATACTGACGCCACCGCCGGCCATACGGGCCGCGAGCATCACAAGCACAGGTCTTAACTTTTTGCCGGCCCGCTGAAAAATGTAACCGTTTATCCCCTCGAGGATGGGATTATCGGTCTGAAGACAACTAACCAGAGTTTTATCAAACAACTCCAGTTCGGGTTTCAACGTAGCTTTTATCGAATCTATGATATTCATGCAATTTGCGAATGGTGTGCAAAAGTAAGCAAAAATGTGATAAGTGAATAGTACAGACCTCAAAAATGATTTTTTTTAGTACTTTTATAGCCCGATTGATCCTATTAAACATTGCTTTCGCATGAAAAAACTATTTCTCATTGATGCCTATGCCATCATATACCGCTCGTACTACGCTTTTATCCGTAATCCGCGCATTAATTCAAAAGGTCTCAACACATCAGCCATTTATGGCTTTATAAACACCCTCGAGGATGTATTGAAAAGAGAAAAACCGACCCATATAGCTGTGGCTTTCGATCCTCCGGGGCCAACCTTCCGCCACGAAGCTTTTGAACAATATAAAGCCCAGCGTGAATCCACTCCCGAAGATATCAAAACTGCTATTCCGTGGATCAAAAAGATCATTGAAGCATACCGCATTCCCATCCTTGAAGTAGCTGGCTTTGAAGCCGACGACTTGATAGGAACTATAGCACAAAAAGCTGAAAAAGAAGGATTTGAAGTTTTTATGCTTACACCCGATAAAGACTTTGGTCAGTTGGTTACAGATAAAATTTTTATGTACCGACCCCGACATAATGGAGGATATGAGGTTATGGGTACCGAACAAGTAAAAGCCAAATTCGACCTTGATGATCACAGACAGGTAATTGATTTACTCGGACTGATGGGCGATGCTTCCGACAATATCCCGGGCTGTCCGGGTGTGGGCGAGAAAACCGCAGTGAAGCTATTAAAGGAATTTGGCAGCATTGAAAATTTACTTCAGAATACCCACCAACTGAAAGGCACCCTGAAAACCAAGGTGGAGGAAAATAAAGATCAAATTCTCTTCTCCCGCTTTCTTGCGACTATCAAAACAGACGTTCCTTTCGTTTTCGACGAAAAACGACTGGAAACAGAAGATGCCAATGAAGATCAACTTAAAAGCCTATTTAGCGAGTTGGAATTCAGAGCCATGTCAACTAACAAATTCGGCAATGTGTTCACGTCCCTCCCTCCCGACGAGCCTGTTTCAAGGGTGCAATTAAAGCCTCCCAAAGCCACTCACGGACAAATGTCGCTGTTCAGCGAGACAACAACAGCACCCGAAAACCAGACAGGCAGCGCCCCTGCTTCCGAAAAAGCAACCGACATGCCTACGGCAAAATCCGGCGATTTCAACAGCATCCACAATACAACACACGAGTATATACTCATCGATGATAAGGTAAAAAGATCATTCCTCATATCCCAACTTTTCATGCAAAAAAAAGTATGTTTCGACACCGAAACTACCGGTGTTGATGTGTTTAATGCCCACATGGTCGGATTGTCATTCTGTTTCGAAAAGGGCAAAGCGTATTATGTTTCACTTCCTGTAGATGATACCGAATGCAAAAGTGTTTTGAATGAATTCAGGGCTTTTTTTCAAAATGAGCAAATCGTCAAAATCGGGCAAAATATCAAATTTGACCTTTTGATGTTAAAAATGTATGATCTGCAACTGGGTGGCCCCCTGTTCGACACCATGATTGCACACTATCTGCTACAGCCCGAGCTCAGGCATGGTATGGACTATCTTGCCGAAATATATCTTGGATATAAAACGATTCGTTACGATGAGATGATTGGTGGCAAGGGAAAAAATCAACCGGGTATTCGTTCTGTCGATATTCAGTTGCTGAAAGATTATGCCGCTGAAGATGCCGACATCACCTATCAATTGTTTTGCATCCTTGAAAAGGAAATCATCCAACATGGGTTGGAAAAACTTTTCTATGACATGGAAATGCCACTGATGAAGGTGCTGGCTCAGATGGAATGGAATGGTGTCCGAATCGACAGTAATGCGCTGAAGCAAAGCTCATTAATTCTGACTGATGAAATGAATGCGTTAGAAACAGAGATTCATCAATTGGTCGGTAGGGTGTTCAATGTTTCATCGCCGGCACAGGTAGGCGAAGTTCTTTTCGATCAACTCAATCTCGACCCAAAAGCAAAAAAAACCAAAACCGGACAATATTCCACATCTGAAGATATACTGGAAAAAATTCGTTCGAAACATAGTGTGGTTGGCAAAATACTTGAATACAGGGGTTTACGCAAATTGCTTAGCACCTATATTGACGCATTACCCCAACTCATCAATCCTCGAACAGGCAAGGTACATACTTCTTTCAATCAGACTGTTACTTCCACAGGCAGATTAAGCTCCACCAATCCCAACATGCAAAACATCCCCATCCGCGATGCCCAGGGAAAAGAAATCAGAAAGGCTTTTATTCCGGATGAAGGTTGTGTATTTCTGAGTGCCGACTATTCGCAGATTGAGCTGAGAATAATGGCACACCTCAGCAAAGACAGCAATATGATAGAAGCCTTCAATTGCGGACTTGATATCCATTCAGCCACTGCTGCTAATATCTTTAAAATTTCGATGAGTGAGGTAAACTCTGATATGCGACGCAAGGCCAAAACTGCCAATTTCGGTATCATCTACGGAATCTCCGTTTTTGGTCTGGCCGAACGACTCAATATCAGCAGGTCTGAAGCCAAAGCATTGATCGATGGATACTTTGTAACTTTTCCGCAGGTGAAGGAATATATGGAAATGGCCATTCAGCATGCCAAAATGAATGGCTATGTTGAAACAATTTTCGGCCGCAAAAGATACCTTTCCGATATCAATTCTCAAAACAGTGTGGTGCGCGGTTACGCCGAACGCAATGCCATCAACACCCCAATACAGGGCTCAGCCGCCGATATTATCAAAATTGCTATGGTGAAAATTCATCAGCGACTCATCAGCGAAAAACTTAAAACAAGCATGATCATGCAGGTACACGACGAACTCAACTTTTCGGTTCCTGTAGAAGAGCTGTTGTTTGTACGCGCTCTGGTGGTTGAAGAAATGGAAAATGCGGTGAAACTACGGGTACCGTTAATCGCCGATTGCAATTCGGGAAGCAACTGGTTCAAAGCACATTAAACATGAACTAATTTAACCTTAATCTAAATTAGATTAAATTTACACTACCAATGCTATAGGATTCCGAAATTTTACTATTTTTGCAGCATCAACTTTTCTTTAACATGAAAATTAATACAAAAATCAGGTATGGTTTACGGGCATTAATAGCCATTGCATGTTGCAATGAGCCTAAAGGCATTTTACAGAAAGAAATTGCAGATCAACAGAAGCTGTCGATTAAATATCTTGATGTTATTATTGCCCAGTTAAAAACAAGTGGAATAATTACTACTTTCAGAGGAAAGGGTAGTGGATACAAACTTACCAGGCCGGCCAATCAGATTACAATGTATGATATTTATACAACCTTTGAACCAATCACCATTGTAGAATGTCTCGATAATCCGGAATTTTGTGAACTTGAATGTTGTTGTACAGCAAACAAATACTGGTCGGAGCTTAAAATAAATTATTCGAAAATGCTGAGAAGCAAAACACTTGAACAAATTATTGGACTTGATAGACCCTGTATTGAAAATTTGTATGGGGTTGAAAAAGTAAAAAAATAATGAAGCATTGCTAATCAAAGCATATGCTTTTTTTTAAAAGCAGGTTTAACTACTAATTCTATAGGATTTGTATCATTTATCCTATAGATACTATAGTATATAAAGTTTAAAATAACATCAATTAATAATTAAACAACATGAAATCT
>CAYGJI010000042.1:0-14967 GCA_964350125.1 uncultured Paludibacter sp.
CGGATACTTCAACTGGCACTCTTCTTTTTCAATAAGTCAATTCAATACAGCAGTACAGCAGTAAAACAGCAAGCACAAACGCTTACCGGCTTACTCCTTACAGCTGAAATAAAGAGATTCAGGTGGTTAAAGCACCGGGGTTCCACCTCTTCCCATTCCGAACAGAGAAGTTAAGCCCGGTCACGTCGATGGTACTGCGTAACAGTGGGAGAGTAGATAGCCGCCGTTTTTTAAAGGCTCCCGATTACAGAAATGTAGCCGGGAGCTTTTTTGCATCTTTACCTCTTCGTATGACTATTTCCACCCTTTCACGCAGCTGCGCAATGATGCAAATCCTGCCGGTGATTGAAGCACAAGGCTGCTTCCGAACAGTAGGAAAATACAGGAGACATATTTGAATGGATTTTAACTGTAAAAATCATTGTATTCCTTTACCTTTGTCTAATTATCAATATAATTCAGTATCTTCCAATGAAATTGCAAGTTTTATTTTATTTTCTTTTGCTATTCTTTTCATCATGCTCGTTCAATGCCGGTCATAAAACTCTAACTGTAAGTAATCCTATTATTCCGGGATATTTTGCAGATCCTTCAGTTGTTGAATTTGAAGGAAAGTATTACCTCTACGCAACCGTAGATCCCTGGGGAGCGGATTTTCTTAGTTGTTGGGTGTCAGATGATTTTATTAACTGGACTTTTCATAAACTAAACTGGCCAACCAAGGAGGCTTGTACTTCACCACTATCGCGTGAAAATATGGTGTGGGCACCTTCAGTAATCAAACATGGAGAAATGTTTTACATGTATATTTCAGTGGGGTCTGAAATATGGTGTGGTTCTGCAAAACATCCACTGGGCCCATGGGAAAACATGCTCGATAATAAACCTTTGGTACCCTTTGATACTACATGGTACAGTCATGAGATTGATGCTGAGGTGTTTATAGATGACGATTCGCGTGCATATCTTTACTGGGGATCAGGTTGGGGGTGGATTAATGGCCGATGCTGGGTAGCAGAGCTGAATGATGATATGGCTTCTTTCAAATCAGACAAAGTTGAGATTACGCCTGAGAGATTCTTTGAGGCTCCCTGGATGATCAAACATCGTGAAAAGTATTTTTTAACCTATTCAGAAGGAAAAACGATCGAAGATAGCTACGAGGTACGTTATGCTGTGGGTGATTCGCCTTTCGGACCGTTTGTACAGGCTGAAAATAGTCCGATCCTAACCAAAAATGATAGTTTGCAGGTGTATGGTCCTGGGCATCATACGATTGTGAATTTGCGTGGTCAGCACTTTATCTTATATCACAAACACCGTTTGCCCTTTGTTCCGGGAAGTGCATTTCGCCAGATTAGTATGAACCCGCTGCATTTCGATGACAATGGTTTGCAAATTAAAAACATCTTACCTGAGAATACCGTGGAAATTCCCTTGCTGAGTAATTCAAAGCGAAAAATTGTCCCTCCATCAGAACTTATTGCAAGTAGCTTCAAAAATCAGCACTCCCTTCCGGATAATATTTCGGATAATCATTATGGTACGTTGTGGGAATCTTCTCCTGAAGATAATACACCTGTGCTGACAGCCTTATTCAAAAATACCCAACGGGTTGAAAATGTGGAAATCCGATTCGAATATGCTTCTAAACAATATTTTTTCCGTGCCGAAATCACAACCGACGGAAAAAACTGGAATCAAATTGCCGACTACTCAGAAACCGGGGTTGATGGCTCACCGGTTATTCTGAAGGTCGACCAGAAAGTAAAAGGTTTCCGATTGAATTTTTTGAAAAAGGTCGAAAGTGCCAATCCTGCTGTCTGGGAGATTGTATTTTTGCAGTAAGTGGTTATCGTCTTGAGGACGACTTTTTGTCAGGTCTGTTTTTAAGGCCATTTTCCAGCATGTAATCAACGTTCTTTTTGACAGCTTCAGCTGTAAGTGTTGCGCCCGTCCAGCCATCAGGTACCACTTTGGTAGCATCCTGCAATTTAACTTCATCCCATGAGTTGAAGAACCCCATTTGATTCATTCTGCGGATATAACCGGGTGTTTCATAATGTGACAACATTGCAACCTTCTTGATTATCAGTTTTTTGTCGGTGATAATCATCACCGGTGTAGGACCGTTATACCCGGGAATATTACTGCTGTATGGAGTGCTGTTCATCGCATATCCATACAATTTATTTTTATCATCGACAATTCTATACCAGAAATCGTTTATTTTCTCCACCTTTGTTGCTTCAGGGTAAACGCTTTGCACAACTGCTTTGTTAGAAACTTCTGTAAAAACAGGTTTGGCCTCCCTTGCATTTCGATGTTGAGAGTATGCGTTCAGGGTAATGAAAAAGAGAATAATCGCAAGTTGAAATTGAAATCCTTGTAACATGTTTTTTTAAAAATAGCTCTACAAAATGTGTACCCGATGGATATTTACTAATTGACTATTTGCATTTCATGAATCAAATGACCGGATATTGAGTATTTCTCAAGAAGAAAAAGTACAAATTAATCGTTTTCGTACTGATTTGTTGTCACAAATGATTAGTGTATGGTTGAACTCTTTTCTTTTCCTAAATAAAGTTGTACGCTTAATTATGGCATGAATTATAAATGCAGAGTTGCTGATTTCAAGTATGTTATTTAAGCCAGATTGCGCATTAGATAATTTGCAGGGCAAATCAAACTCATTTGCATTGTTCAGCTATCGAAAGAACAATAAGTATAGCCTTTTTTGCAACATAGACTTCGTAAAACCCATGTCATTCCGATGCGTTATCTCATTCTGATATGCGATATATCACATTCCATAAGTTCTTTTTTTTGTATTGCTTCGCATTAAAAATATATACTATAACAATTTTTCTATGCCAGAATTTGGGTTTAGAGTTTTTTATCCCCCCCCCCAAAAAAAAAGAATTACAGGGAAATATTGCACGTGTATATTAAACATTTCAGAAAAATACAATGTCGAATTCTTAATGAGTCCCCTGCTCAAACTTCGAACACCAGAACGCACCCTTCACATTGACAGTTGCACTACCATCCGGTTTGATTTTACCGTTGAATCTGCCCTTTACCGTGGTGGCAGTAATTTCAACAAATTCTACAATCACGGTTGCACCTTCATCGGAATTTCCATAGGTGGAGAAAACAGTCATTTTGTCGGCTGCAACAGCTGTTGAATAGCTGCGTGTAGTTAGTGCAACATCATTGGAGTAAGAGCCATACATGATGTTAACAAAGGGTTCGGTCGATTGGGCGTTCAAATGGGCTTCCACGAATACTTCGCCCTTCATGTTGGTACCGTAGTTCATCCACTTGCAGTTCTCCATAATGATGGGTTCACCATCGTTGATTACTACCACCATTTTGCCCTGTGCCAGGTCGGCCAGTAAATCGCCTGTGTCCTCATCGCATGAACTGAAAATTAATGATCCGAAAATCAAAGCAGCAAAAAATAAAAGTTTAGTTTTCATATTAAAATGGTTATTTGGTGAATAAATGTGTATCGGGGTCAAAATTAGTGAATATTTGTGAAAACAGGTTGAGTAGGCTGGTTTTTTTTACAAATTTCGCATAAACCCAACAGTCGACAACACTTCTCCTTCAACTGCGTTGCCTGTTTTTACTGCAAAAGATTTGTTTGCATGCCTTTTTTCTCCTGATTTCGGGTCGATGATATGACCATGGGGATGATAATCGTTGCCCGAAATACTCAAACATTCGTTGTGCAATTTGAAACTTTCAGTGCCATGTTGCAATGAAACATGCCAGCCCGACTTCCCGGGCTGATTGCCTTTTGCTGCCATTGAGCTGTTTCCAAAACTGATCAGGTAGTTTTCGAAGCCATGTTCATTAAAAATTTCCCGGATGATATCCACCGCATAGCCCTTGGCTAATCCGCCAAAGTCGAATTGCAAGCCCTGCTCATGCACAATAACTGATTGTTTTTCTGTGTTCAGCATGTATTTATCTGCTCCGCGAGGGATAGGAGCCGGTGTTTGAATGGTGATGTCGAATTGCCCTGCGGTGTTGGTAAAGGCTGTTTGAGCGAATTGTAAAAGATTGAAAAGGTCGTTGCTGAGAATTATTTCTTTGTTGGCATCTTTACCATTGAGTTTGGAGACTTCACTGTTGGAGTCGAAGCGGTTGCAGATTTGATCTATGCACCTCACCCGGTCGTAAACCAACTGAAAAACCTTTTGTGCCTCATGCTCCTCCACGCTACATACCACCAAATCCAGCCGGGTATGCATAGCCTCGAACCATGCATACCCGATCGAACCTTGTGTTGTATGTTGCCAGCGTCGGTGAAATTTGTGCATGGCATCTGCGAAAGTGTTTTAGTTTGAGAATTAAATTACAACTCCCTGATTTTGATGTTTTTGAACCAAACTTCATCGCCATGGTCCTGCAACAGGATGTGTCCTTCTTCAGCCTCGCCGAAATTTGGCCATACATTGTATTTGCTGTATGCTACCAAAGCGCGCCATTGCTGGGTTCCTCGCTCGTATTCCACAATTTTGATGTCGTTCAAATAATGTTCTACCTTGCTTCCGTTCACTACGATGCGTGCCCTGTTGAAGAAATTATTTCGGAAGGGTTTATTTTGGGGTGCCGCAATCAAATCATAGAGAGAACCGAGCTTCCGGTTACCGTTCACCCCCAGTTTTGCATCGGGATGTCTTTGATCATCAAGAATTTGAAATTCACAACCGATAGATGAACCTTTACCCTGATTCAGTTCGGTATCTACAAAGTATTTGATGCCACTGTTAGCTCCTTCAGTAATCCGAAAGTCAACCTGTAATTCAAAATTGCGGTATTTTTTTTCGGTTACGATGTCGCCGCCATTGGTCGATTCGCCTCCATCCGATTTCTGTACTTTCAAAATACCATTGTCTATGTTCCATCCTTTGGCAGGGAAGTTTTTCAGACGTGCACCGCGCCATCCTTCGGTTGTTTTGCCATCCCAGAGCAATTTCCATCCCTGTTCGTGCTCCCTCTCCGAAATGGTGTTGTCGATGCAGTTTGCCTGATGGATGTTGCAGAAATTGGGTCGGCGAACATGCTCAAGATCGGTGGTGCAAATGCGGATATTGCGCCAGGCAATTTGCTTTCCGGCCAACTCAGGATTGTTGGTGGAGTGTACCTGTAGTGCAATAAAGCCTTCCGGTGTCAGGTTATCGAGTATTTCAGACACGGGAAGGTCATTCATCCAGGTACGGATTGAATTACCGATGGCCTCGATGCGGATTTTGTTCCAGTTATTGGGTTTGAAGGCTGTTTTTGCAGCGGGATTCAAATCGAGAGGATAGAGCCATCCGCGGCGGGCTTCGTCGTATATGCCACCACTCCAGGCACGGGGAGAAGTGTCGAATTCGTACTGATAGCCGTGTACGCGGCCATTCTGAAAGTCGGGTTTGCTCAAACTGCGAAACTGAACACCCGAATTCAGACCGGGATCAATTTTATACTCCAGTTCGAGGATAAAGTCGCCATAAACTTTTTCGGTTGCTAAGAATGAGTTCGGACTGTTGAGCCTCGAAAAGCCTACTATTTCACCGCCACAGGCCAGATAGATGGCTGAGCCATTGATAAGTTTCCATCCGCTTAAGTCTTTACCATTGAAAAGCGATTCCCATTTTTCCTGTCCTGTTGTGCTCAGGATAACCAGGAGTGCCAGAATCAAAGTGCTGATTTTCTTCATGATTATATATTATTTGTGGTTGATTTTTCGATTTGTTTATCTTGTTATTTCGATTTTTTTGACTTTTTCATCAGTATAAAAGTAAAACGAAATAACACCGTAAGCCCGTAAAATATAAGGCTGATTGCCAAAACGATTGCCCATTGAGAGTATAATTCGGTCAACGATGTTTTGTAAATCAGAATGCCTGTCAGATTCAGTAAATTTGCCAGAATAAAGCATAAAAGCAATATGATAGCTTCTTTTCGTTTTTGAACGGATGTGATGATGGTGTCCTGATTAAAAAACTTCATGGCTTCTATGATTCAAATAGTTCAGTTTGTATTTTTCGGGGTATATCAGTGGGCGGTTTTCTTCCATGGCCTGATGTCCGATCAGACAAAGTTGTGTGCCGTAATAACTTTCTTCGGCAAAGTTTTCGGGCTGTTTTCCTGTAATAACTGCTTCGGCAAAAGCTTCGAGTAATTCCCGTGTACCATCGCCCTCGTTATTCTTTTTGAGTAGCCATTCACCTTCGTTTTGGGCTGCTAATTCGGGAACCCAACTGCTTCCGGCAATGGGTATGGTTTCGAAGATGGCATTTTCAACATCATTGATCAGCTGTAAAATACCCGGTGCAGGTGCAATTTCTTCATAAAAATATTTGCCCCTTTCGGGCTCGAAAGTGCCTTTTTCGCAAAGAATTTTCTCTTCCATGCCATAAAACTTATTCGAGTTGGTCGATTCGTAGGTCATTTTCACGCCATTATCGAAAGCATAAATGCAGCTCACATTATCATACACTTCGCGCTCATGCGCCCTGGCAACCAGTGAGCCTACTCCCATCACCCTGTCGGGGATGGAGCGCAACGCCCAGGTGCCAATCTGCAACTGGTGGCATGCAAGTTCAGTCATCAGTCCTTTTGAAGAAGCACGGTATAAGCGCCAGTTGATTTGCCTTTCGAGTTCGGGCGAAGGTACTGGCCTGCGCCAGTCGGTATTGCGGTCCCAATTGAGGCGTATCGACTGGATATTTCCAAATTCGCCCGAATGGATGAGGGTCATGGCAGCGATAAAACGAGGATCAAAAAAGCGTTGCTGACCAACAAAGAAAATTCGGCCTGTTTTCCTGTAAGCTTTATAAATATCGAGTGTCTCATCGAGTTCCAGAGCAACGGCTTTTTCCACAAAAACATGTTTACCTGCCGAAAATGCATCGAGGGCAATGGGCGTATGCATCAGAGGGGGAGTTGTAATAATTACCGCGTCCACATCCCTGTTTTCGAGCACCTTGCGGTAATCGGTATAGGTTTTGGCATCGGGTATCTTTTGCCTCGCCAGTTCAAGGTTCGGAGCGTAATTGTCGCACAAAGCTACCACTTTCACTTTCGGATTGCGAACCAAAAACTCGAGCAGGTGCAGCCCCCGCGATCCAGGGCCAATCACTGCAATGCGGGCAACTTCTTTTCTTGTGTTTTTACTGTCGGAAAAGACTTTCAGCCAGGGAGCTGTAGCTATCATTGCTGCTCCGGTGACCATACCCATATGTTTAATGAATTCTCTGCGGTCAATCATCCTAATGTGTTCAAAAATATTAGACTGGAGCAAAAGTAATCAAAATTTTCCCATTGATAAATCCTGAAATCTGAAATAAACCTAATTTGCAAAGAATTGGACAATTTTACCAGAAAATTTGAACCGGCATAATACGAGCTTAGAGAAATCCGGACTGGTTTTGCCGAACTGATGACCCGCACAGTCAAAGAGCTGGCCTATAATCTCGGCAACGATGCCATGGCCGACGATATGGAAGAGCGTGTTTTCAGTGTGGATATCAATGGAATCAGGCATATTCACAACCTGAATATCGCCGGGGGATACGGCGAACAGAATGCCGTAATCAGGAAGTTTGTGATTCAGGTGAAAGATAGAAAAGGCATCAGTATAGATTTCATCCCGGTGGAAGATGAACCTATACTGAATGCGATCAGGGTGTATCGGAATTATTGATTATGCTATCTTGTAAATATCAACTTGCTCCACTTCAAAATTCTTAATGAAAGTAGCATGTTTTCTTACTTCCACTTCGGCAAAGCGCTGATATACTTCGGCTGATTTGCGGAACATCTCATCGCGGGAAGCGTCGATGATGAGCAGGTAACACATCACAATGTGGCCGGCCATTTCAACCAGGCGGCGCGCCTGAAAATCAAGATATTCAGCATTCTTGGTTTCGGTAACGCGTGTAACGGCATTTTCATACAATGTTGTCATACTCATCAGTTTCTTGCGAAGCGAACTGAACTCGGGGTTGATGGGCAGCGACTCGTAATGTCTGATTTGTTTGAGGTAATTGCCTGTGGTCACGTGGCGAATAGCAGCTACAGTTTGCAATTGCGATGTACCCTCGTAAATGGTGAGGATGCGAGCATCACGATAGATTCTTTCACAGGCATAGTCTTTCATGAAACCTGAGCCGCCATGCACCTGAATGCTGTCGTACGCGTTTTGGTTGGCGTATTCACTCGAGAACATTTTCAGAATCGGCGTGAATCCGTCAGCTAATTTCTGAAAATCTTTGTAATCAACTTTTTCTTCCGGGCTAAGCTTGCGTTTTGCTTCGATAGCTTCGTAAGCTTTGTAGATATCCACAAAACGGGTTGTTTCGTACAACAATGCGCGGGTAGCATCGAGTTTGGCTTTCATCAGTGAAATCATTTCGTAAACGGCAGGGAATTCGATGATAGCCTTGCCAAACTGACGACGTTCACGTGCATAAACAATGGCTTCGTCGTAAGCAGCCTGCGAAACACCTACCGATTGTGCGCCAACACCAAGTCGGGCACCGTTCATCAGCGACATCACATATTTAATCAAACCCATGCGGCGGGTACCAACCAGTTTGGCGGGCGTGTTGGTGAATACCAGTTCGCAGGTTGGTGAACCTTTGATACCCAGCTTGTTTTCGATGCGACGCACCTTGATGGTGTGGTCGAAGTTATTATCAGCCACAAAATACGACAAACCACGACCGTCGGTCGAACCATCTTCTGAACGGGCAAGCACTAATTTAATTTGTGCATCGCCGTTGGTAATAAAACGTTTCACGCCGTTGAGATACCAAACCCCGTCGTGTTCGTTGTAAGAGGCTTTGAGCTGAACCGCCTGCAGGTCGGAACCGGCATCGGGTTCGGTCAGGTCCATTGAGCAGGTTTCGCCCTTACAAACCCGCGGAAGAAATTCAGCCTTAATGCTTTCGTCGGCAAATTCGGCAATGGTTTCGGCGCAATCCTGCAATCCCCAGATATTGGCAAAGCCGGCATCAGCACGCGATACCATTTCGCCACCCATGATGTAGGGAATCATCGAGAAATTGAGTCCGCCGTATTGTCTGGGCAAAGCCATTCCGTAAAGACCGGCCAGGGTCAGTGCATCGTGGTTTTCCTGAGTACCGCGGGCATATTTCACGCGGTTGTTGATTACCTGCGGACCTTCCTTGTCGACGCTTTCTGCGTTGGGAGCTATGATGTCGGCGCAAATCTCTCCGATGATTTCAAGAACCTTCTCGTAGTTGTCAATCGCATCCTCAAAATCTTTGGGTGCATAATCATATTGGTCCTTCTCAACATAAAATTGTTCTTTCAGGTCCACAATTTTCTTCATCAATGGATGAGATAACTGGAACTTTAAAGCAGGGTTATTATTATAGTAATTCATCTTATTTGCTGTTTTTCTTGTAATACTTAATCATTTTTGGGATAACTTCCTCCACATTGCCTGTGATTACGTAATCGGCAACGGCATTGATAGGAGCATTTGGGTCGTTGTTGATGGCAATGATCATGGCACTTTCCTGCATACCTGCGATATGCTGAATCTGACCGGAAATTCCGCAGGCGATATACAGTTTCGGGCGAACGGTGGTGCCTGTCTGACCGATCTGACGTTCATGTTCAGCCATGCCTGAGTCCACAGCAGCACGTGAGGCTCCCACTTCGCCACCCAATACGGCAGCCAGATCGTATAACATTTTAAAATTTTCTGCGCTACCCATACCGTAGCCTCCTGCTACAATAATGGGTGATGCTTTCAGGTTGATCTTCGATTTTTCTATGTGGCGCTCAATCACTTCGATTACAAAGTCGGCATCAGAAACATACTTCGAAACATCTAATTTTTTTGTTTTTCCTGAATATTTGGCATCGCGGATTTCTTTTTTCATCACGCCTTCACGCACAGTAGCCATTTGCGGGCGACAATCGGGGTTTACAATGGTTGCCACAATGTTTCCACCGAAAGCAGGACGAATCTGATAAAGCAGGTCGTTGTACACTTTGCCGGCTTTTTTATCTTCATAAGAGCCAATTTCGAGGGAAGTACAGTCGGCTGTTAAGCCACTGAAAAGCGCTGATGAAACCCTCGGACCGAGGTCGCGGCCAATAGAGGTTGCACCCATCAGGGCAATTTGTGGTTTTTCTTCTTTGAAAAGATTGACCAGCACAGAAGTGTGCGGCAGGGTGGTGTATGGCGATAAGCGTTTATCGTCGGCCAGATACAAAGTATCCACACCAAACGGAAAAACCTGAACCCCTATTTTATCCAGCTGATAACCAATGGCTACAGCTTCCAGTTTGCATTTTTGCTGATCGGCCAGCGTGCGGCCCTTGGTCAGCAATTCCAGACTCACATCGGCTACGATGCCGTCTTCAATTTCGAGATATACGAAGATGTTGTTCATAATTTTCTGCTACTTATCCGATGGTATGATTTGCAATTAACTCCTTCATCAGGTCTTCAATTTCAACATCAGCCGCAGTGAGTTTTTTGCTTTCTTTGGCGGTGAAGACCACATTTTCGATTTGTTTCACTTTGGTGGGCGAGCCTGACAGACCGAGCCATTGCGGTTCGTGTTCGATGTCTGAAGCTCCCCATTCAGGAATGTCGAGGTATGGATATATTCCAATCATGTCGGTATAATCGGTTGAGGAAGTTTGTCTTTCGCTCGCCGTTTTGGCGTTTTTGTACCTGAGTGTGAGTTTGGCATGACGCGGACGGCAGTTGGGAGCTGAACCATTAACCGTTACAACCAGCGGAAGCTGACCTTTAACGGTTTCCACACCCCTTTCGAGGCGGCGTTTTACTGTAATAACCCCATCAGTAATATCCAGAATTTCTTCTGCATAGGTTATCTGCGGGATGTTCAGCTTTTCAGCTACCTGTGGGCCAACCTGGGCTGTATCACCGTCGATGGCCTGGCGACCACAGACAATAATATCTACTTTCCCGATTTTACGAATGGCTGCTGCCAACGCATAGGATGTTGCCAGGGTGTCGGAACCGGCAAATTCGCGTCCGCTCAGCAAATAACCCCCATCGGCACCCCGATACATGCTCTCACGAATGATTTCGGCAGCACGGGCAGGTCCCATGGTCAGGACGTGAACCTGTGCTCCTTCAATTTTGGATTTTAAGCGCAGTGCCTGTTCGAGCGCGTTCAGATCTTCAGGATTGTAGATGGCAGGGAGAGCGGCACGGTTAACCGTACCGTCGGCTTTCATTGCATCTTTTCCTACGTTTCGCGTGTCGGGCACTTGCTTGGCAAGTACAACAATGTTAAAACTCATTTTGTGTAGAAATTTAAAGTATAAATTTGGGTTTCTGTGTTTTCCGTTCAAGAGGCCACAAAAATAGCTGTTTTTCCTGAAGTTACAACTGATTTTTGCACAATTATTTATAAGTGTGCAAAAAAAATGCACGGAATTATTTCGAAATTGTTATTGAATAGTGGGGAGAAAATAAAACGCAGGACTTTTCACAAAGTCCCGCGCTATGAATAGGTATTAGTTTTTTAAGGTATAAAAAAGATTGTGTTGTTTAGTTAACGATTGCAAAGGAACTTCCATTTTTGCTTCCCTACAACTCGAAAAATATGTTTTACAACCTGTTTTTGTAAAAAATGACCAAATTTTCCGCTTTTAACACATCATTTTACCCAAAAAAAATTAAACTTTCTTGTTTTTCTCTTTTTTGAGATCATGATGGTTTGTGATTTGGGAAACTTTTCTCAACTTAACCCAAATTTACTGCTGATAATTTGTCTCTGCAGAGTAAGAGGGATTCCTCCTGAAATTGCTCTTAGCGTCTATGTCTATCGCCGACGGGGACGTCGGCGGTCCCGAACTAACCATATCGCGTTTTAGTTGCAGGCGACCGGAGATTACCTCTCCCTTGATGGTATTATCGCGTTAATGCAATTTGGCAATAGGATTCCGAAGCACACAGCATCTTATAATACTTCTCCCGGAGCCGTTAGGTGCCGAATATCCGTAGAAACGCCTCCAAAATTCAGAGATTTTAAAAAATTCAGTACCTTTGTTCGTAAAATGAAGAAAATGATACCAAAAACCATTCTTATTTTGATGACGATGCTATCCTTCATCTCATGCAACAGGGAAGCACGAACAGTCAATCAACAGGTCGCTCCCGTTGTTGTGCCGGCCTTTTCTGCCGATTCGGCCTACAAATATATCCAGAATCAGGTGGATTTCGGACCGAGAGTGCCTAATACGCCCCAACACGTGGCTTGTGCAGCCTATTTGTCGGAACAGCTTCGTGCTTTTGGGGCAGAAGTAACCGAGCAGAGGGCGCAACTCCGGGCTTTCGATGGTACCATTCTGAACGCCATTAATATTATAGGGTCCTATAATATTGAAAAAAAGAGCAGAATTTTACTTTTTGCACACTGGGATACCCGTCCGTGGTCGGACCACGACCCCGACCCTGCCAATTACTACAAACCGGTATTGGGAGCCAATGATGGGGGAAGCGGTGTGGGAGTATTGCTCGAAATAGCCCGGCAAATACAAAAACAATTGCCGGCCATCGGTGTTGATATCATTTTCTTCGATGCTGAAGATTATGGAGCACCTGAAAAATTTCAGGGACAAGCTGTTGATAGCTGGTGTCTTGGTTCGCAATACTGGTCAGCTAAACCGCACATCAGAGGTTATCAGGCACGTTTTGGTATTCTGCTCGATATGGTGGGAGCCGGAGACGCAGTTTTCTACCGCGAACAGTATTCCGATTTCTATGCTTCGCATGTAGTAGATAAGATATGGGAAAGCGCATCATCGCTCGGTTTCGGCCGCTATTTTATCAATGAAAAGGGTGGAGTGGTCGTCGACGACCATCTTTATGTTAACAAAATTGCCGGTATCCCCAGCGCCAACATCATACATTTTGATCCGCGAAGCGAAAAGGGTTTCGGTGATTTCTGGCATACGGTGAACGATACCATGGAAAATATTGATAAGCAAACCCTGCACGCAGTAGGAACTACAGTGATGCACGTGTTATATAATGAAAGGTAATGTTACGATTCAGAAGGATAGCCGTGAAAGTGGGTAGCAATGTGCTTACCCGACCCGATGGGAAGCTCGATATCACCCGCATGTCGGCTTTGGTCGATCAGATTGCTCTGTTGAATAAGCAGGGTGTCGAAATTGTGCTGATTTCGTCGGGTGCCGTTGCTTCAGGACGCAGCATTCTTGGACTAACAAAAAAAATGGATGTGGTGGAGCAGCGGCAGTTGTTTTCGGCTGTAGGGCAGGCAAAACTCATCAATCATTACTGGGATTTGTTTCGCGAACACGGAATTACAGTAGGGCAGGTGCTTACTATGAAGGAAAATTTCAGCAGTCGCCGGCATTACCTCAACCAGCGTAACTGCATGCAGGTGATGCTCGAAAACAAGGTAATTCCCATAGTGAATGAGAATGATACGGTTTCAGTTACCGAGCTCATGTTTACCGACAATGATGAACTCTCGGGACTCATCGCTTCGATGATGGATATGGAAGCGCTGATTATTCTCAGCAATGTCGACGGAATTTTTAATGGAAACCCCAACGACCCCGAAGCGAAGGTGATTAGCAGGGTGCAACAGGGCGAGGATGTTTCGGATTTTATCCAAACCAATAAATCTTCATTCGGAAGGGGAGGGATGGGAACCAAAACATCCATCGCGCGGAAAATTGCAGATGAAGGCATCGATGTGTTCATTGCCAATGGAAAAAGGGACAATGTGCTGGTGCATTTGATGGAAAATAAGGCAGGAATGCCCTTTACCCATTTTGTGGCATCTGAAGCATCTGTATCTTCGGTGAAAAAATGGATTGCACACAGTCAGGGTTTTGCCAAAGGCGAAATTCATGTGAATGCCAATGCAGTTGCGGCGCTCACCGGCGAAAAGGCTGTTAGTTTGTTGCCTGTTGGGGTAACCCGCATTGCCGGCGATTTTGAGAAAGATGAAATTGTGCGCATCATCGACGATCAGGGCAAGCAAATTGGTGTGGGGCGCGTTCAGTATAGCAGCGAAAAAGCACGCGAAGTGATTGGTAAGAAAAACCACAAACCGCTGGTGCATTGCGATTATTTGTATCTGGAGTGATATTTGATTTTTTTAATCCGTGTTTTTTATTTTTTATTTGCACGTATAAAATGGAAGTATTATATTTGCTGCAGATGTAAAAAAAATCAGTAAAAAATGAACACCAAGCTTACTTTAACAATAGATAATGCCGTAATTGAAAAGGCCAAACGGTATGCAAAGCGAAAAGACAGAAGTTTGTCTGATTTGATAGAGAGTTATCTGAAAGCACTCACTGCTGAAAATGAGATCAAAAAGATAAATGAGAGTCCGATTGTACACTCACTCAGGGGTTCCTTCAGGATGCCCGAAAATTTTGATTATAAAGTTGAATTAACAAGAAGTCTTTCAGAAAAATATCTTTCAAAATGAAAAAAGTACTGATCGATACAGATGTTATTCTGGATTTTTTCTTCGATAGAAAACCTTTTTCTGAAAGTGCCACCAGGATATTAACCCTCTGTGAAACAAGAGCAATTGAGGGCTTTATAACACCGGTAATCGTTAGTAATGTTTATTATTTGTTACGTCAAACGGCCAAACACGAAAGGATTATTGAGAAACTGACCTTGTTAATTTCGTTTCTCGGTATTTTGCTAATCGATAAGACAGTAATTACAAGCGCATTAAATTCAGGATTTAAGGATTTTGAAGATGCTTTGCAGAATTTTTCGGCCGAACATGCCAGCGACGTTGATGTTATCTTAACAAGGAATATCAAAGATTATAAAAGCAGTAAGTTATCGGTGATGACGCCGGATGATTTTTTGAGGGTAGTTGAAGATTAGAATCAAGAATCAAGAGTCAAGAATCAAGAGTCAGTGAATCGGCAAGATTTTAT
>CAYGJI010000042.1:15067-21394 GCA_964350125.1 uncultured Paludibacter sp.
AGAATCAAGAATCAAGAGTCAAGAATCAAGAGTCAGTGAATCGGCAAGATTTTATATTGCTTAGATTATCAAAGAAATAAATTGAAAGAATGGAAAACAGAAATCAAACATACAACTGGAAGCACGCAGCACTCGCCGCTTCACGCACTTTGAACCTGATAAGTGACGAAAACATCAAACAGGTATTGCTGGCCGTGGCCGATGCTGCCGAAGCCGAATGCGATTATATCCTCAGCGAGAATGCAAAGGATTTGGCTGCGATGCCTGCCACGAATCCCATGTACGACCGGTTATTGCTGAACAGCAGCAGGATTACAGGCATTGCTGCCGATGTCCGCAATGTAGCCACACTGCCTTCGCCACTCGGCAGGATAATGATGGAAATTAATCGACCCAATGGAATGAAAATCAGCAAAATATCTGTTCCTTTCGGTGTGATAGGCATCATCTACGAAGCCCGTCCCAATGTGAGTTTCGATGTTTTTGCGCTTTGCCTGAAATCGGGTAACGCCTGTGTGCTCAAGGGGGGCACCGATGCTTATCATTCGAATAAAGCCATTGTGGAGGTTATTCGCAGGGTGTTGAGGCAATTTAATCTCAGCCAAGATATAGTAACCCTGTTGCCTGCAGGGCGCGAAGCTACGGCTGAACTGATGAATGCCGTGGGTTTTGTGGATATGATTATCCCCCGTGGAGGAAAAGGCCTGATAGAGTATGTACGAGACAATTCCCGCATCCCGGTGATCGAAACCGGTGCAGGCATTTGTCATACCTATTTCGATGAGTTTGGTGATGTTGAAAAGGGCCAATCGGTGATTTTCAATGCTAAAACCAGGCGTGTAAGTGTTTGCAATGCCCTCGATTGTTTGGTGATTCATGCATCCCGACTGGCCGATTTGTCCGCACTGTGCAGTCAGTTGGCCGAAAAAAATGTCGTTATTTACGCTGACGAACCGGCCATGACCAGGCTCAGCGGCAATTATCCCGACTCTTTACTCTTTCCTGCCGACGAAAACAGCTTTGGCACCGAATTTCTCGACTACAAAATGGCTGTGAAAGTTGTTGCAACCATCGATGAAGCCATCAGCCATATCGCCCTTTACAGCTCCAAACACAGCGAATGCATCATCAGTGAAAACGGGCAAAACATCCGGTTCTTCGACAAAATGGTGGATGCTGCCTGTGTATATACCAATGTATCAACCGCCTTTACCGATGGCGCTCAGTTTGGACTCGGAGCCGAAATTGGCATCAGCACCCAAAAGCTACACGCCCGCGGACCGATGGCGCTCGAAGAGTTGTGCTCTTACAAATGGATAATCAAAGGCGATGGGCAAACAAGGGCTTGATAATGCAAAGTTTAGCGCCAATATTCACCGCTTTGTAACATAAAATCACATGTTTTACCACAATTTTCCTGAAAATTGTCAATGTTGTTAAAATTTTTTACGATTTTTTTGCAGATGCCAAAATATTTGATTTCCTTTGTGCCCGAGAATTCATATTTCTTTCGATAGGTTACTTCACTACTCTCACTTTTCAGGGCTGATTTGATTTTAACCGAACGTTTGTTTATGCGTTCTTGAAAAGTTCAATTTATTCATTATTTTATTTTTATTTTTTATGAACATTTACGTAGGTAACTTAAGTTACAGAGTCCGTGAGAATGATCTTCAGGGTGTTATGGCCGAATATGGACCGGTAACCTCGTGCAAAATCATCAAAGATCGCGAAACCAACAAATCAAAAGGTTTTGCCTTTGTTGAAATGGACGATGCAGCTGGCGAAAAGGCTATTGCCGAACTCAATGGAGCTGAACTCGACGGCCGGACCATGGTTGTGAAAGAAGCCAGACCCAAAGCTTAACAATCATTTGATTCAGGAAAATGAACTTCTGTTGTCGATAGACGATGGAAGTTTTTTATTTTTGTAGCATGATTATCAAAGGACTACTTTTTGACTCCGGCGCAACTGCCAGGGTTTTTCAACTGCTGGCTTCCACGCTGGGTTTCTTTCTGCTTACTTCGCTGGTTATCATGCTGCTTACGGGCGGCAATCTCGAACCGGTTGGCTCTCTTCGTTTAGCGCAGGGTTTGCAATCGGTCGGTCTGTTCATGCTGCCTCCGGTTTTCTTAGCCTTTTTGTGGAGTAAAAGGCCTTTCGATTATCTGCAGATGAATAAAGCACCGGCTTTCCCGGTAATACTGCTTATCGTTTTACTGATGATAGCGGTTATTCCACTGGTTAATTTTGTGGGCGATCTCAATTCCCGCATTGAATTTCCGGCTTTTGCAAGCAAAATGCTCGAAAGCATGAGGCAAATGGAAACCCGCGCTGCCCAAATTACCGAAAAAATGCTCACCGCCGATCATGCCGGTCAACTTGCTGTAAACCTGCTGATTGTGGCAGTGCTTCCTGCCATTGGCGAAGAATTGTATTTCAGGGGAGTCATTCAGCGCTTATTGCACGATCGCTGGGGTGGACATGTAGCAGTGTGGGTGGCGGCTATCCTGTTCAGTGCCTTCCATTTTCAGTTTTTCGGGTTTGTTCCACGTTTGTTGCTGGGCGCAATGATGGGCTATTTGTTGCTGTGGACAGGCAGTATGTGGGCACCGGTGCTGGCGCATTTTCTCAATAATGGGTTTGCAGTACTGTATTTCTACTTCAAAAGCAGGGTCGAATTGCCGGTCAATCCCGAAGAAGCCGGTAATCTCGAAAGCTGGTGGATGATTGTTCCTGCGGCTGCCCTGGTGCTGATAATTCTGACCGGAATCCGGAAAAACGGACGTCAAACAGCCTGAACGCTTCGTCTTTCTCCCACAATCATCAGTGCTTGATCCCTGATTTCCTGCGGTAAATCGATGCAGCGGAGTTGTAAACTGCGGAGCCACGCAGCCATTTCATCTTCCCTGATAGTTTCGAAAACATCTGTAATTTGCTGAGCTTGCGCTTCAGTGTAATTTTCGGCTTTCATACCACGAAGTGTGTCAAGCTCTTCGTCGTCGAAGTATTCAATTTCCGCACTGCTGTTAAGCAGCGTATCTTTATCGCACACCTCATGTGCACCACAACATTCTTCGTTGATGGTGAGGTTCACTGCCTCCGGTTCCTCTGCTTTTTTTCTCCGACTGAGGTATGTAAGAAATACCACTACCGCCGAAGCGAGCAGGAAAATGATGATTAATGTAAGCATATCTTCAATATTGTGTTATTGATGTTTTAATTCATGTTTTTGCATTTTGTTACTTTGAGTTTGCTCCCCTCTCCCCGGGGAGAGAGGGCCGGGGGTGAGGTTGATTTTTTGTCATTTTCACAGAAGTCAAACTCAATGCAAATGTGAAAGTTAGTGCACATTACAAAAACAGGCTGCAAAATTAGTGAATTGTAGCCGAAATTACGTATTTTTGTCAGTTAAAAATACAATAGAAGCCGTTTTTTTAAGTTTTACAAATGCAACGCAACAAAGCGTTTGCAGGCATATCAACCAAGGGTTTTGAAATTATTCCTGAAGATATTTATCACCGGATTGTTGATGGTATTTGTACTGTCGTCGTGCTCGACGCAAAAAAATACCTGGTCGGGCCGCGCTTTGCTGTCGCTCAACACCCGCTATAATGTTTATTACAACGGCAAAACGAGTTACGAAGAAGGACTTCAGGCCATCCTGAATGCGAATAAAGATGACTACAGCAGGGTCATCAATATGTATCCCATCAGTAATCACGAAGCTGCCAAATCGGCCACTTCGCAGATGAACAGGGCCATTGAAAAAAGCCGCAAAGCCATCAAAACTCGTTCGCTGAAAACAAAACCCGAAGCCCGGGGCCGCAAAGCACGCGATCCGAAGTTCAGGGCATTACTCAAGCAGGAAGAATTCAATCCTTTCATGCCCAGAGTGTGGATGTTGCTGGCACAGGCCGAATTTCACAAAGCCGATTTTCTGGGATCGGTCGGTACTTTCAACTATATCGCCAGGCATTTTTCGAACGATGCCAATCTGGTGCAGGCGTGCCAGCTTTGGGTGATACGTGCTTATGCGGAGATGGGTTGGCTTTTTGAAGCCGAAGAGTTGCTTTCCAAAATCAGTCAGAAACAACTCAATGCCGAAAATGCTGCGCTTTACGCTTCAGTTTACGCCGACTTGTTGCTTAAAAGAGGACAGTACCGCGAGGCCATTCCGCTACTCGAACTGGCTGCTTCGAAGGAAAACGACCGCGACATGAGGATGCGCTTCCATTTTCTGCTGGCTCAGTTATATCAATATGCAGGCGATAAGAAGGCGGCATACGACCGTTATTCGTCGCTCCTGAGGATGAATCCGTCCTACGAAATGGCTTTCAATGCGCACCTCAATCGCTCGGGACTTTTCCTCGGAAATATGAATGATAACCGGCGTGAATTGCTGAAAATGACGAAAAATTACAATAACCGCGAATATCTCGATCAGTTAAATGCGGTTATTGCCCGATCGTATCTGCATCAGCAGGATACGCTGAAAGCCCTTCAGTATTATGCCGAAGCCATCGAAAACAGTACCCGCAACGGCATCGAAAAGGCTGTGGCGCATATCGAAGCAGCGGATCTGAACTACCTCCGGAGGCAATATATGTTAGCGCAACCCGATTACGATGCCGCTGCGAAAATTATCCCTATTGATCATCCCGATTATAAGCGGGTTTCGATGCGTGCCGAAATGCTGGCCGGACTGGTTGTGCAGTACGAAGAGGTGCAGTTACAGGACAGCCTTCAAAGGCTCGCAGCCATGTCGCCCGCACAACGGCTCGAGAGCGTGAAAGCCTGGATTGCCAAACTTGAGAAAGAGGAAGCGCTCGAAGCTGAACGTGAGGCCAAAAGGCAGGAAAAAGCAGCTACGGCAGGCAATGCCCAACAGCCATCCATGAATATGAACATGATTGGCGAGCCCGATTATGGTGGTGCCAGGGGCGGAAATCAGGGTGCCTGGTATTTTTACAATACTGCCCTTGTGCGCAGTGGCGAAACGGATTTTCAGAGACAGTGGGGGAGGCGAAAGCTCGAAGATAACTGGCGCCGATCGAATAAGTCGGCCACCCTTTTTGCGGAAGACAATACTGCGCCGAACGGAGAGGAAATTCCGGTTGGCGAAGATGGAAATTTACCCACTGCCGATACCCTGAGTGTAGCCGGAGACCTTCCTGAAAATAAACGCCCTGAGTTTTATCTCAGGCAAATTCCGGTTACGCCCGAGCAAATTGCCCGCTCCAACGAACTCTGGGCTAAAGCGCAATACAGCATGGGTGTGATTTTCAAAGATGAGCTCGAAGATTTCACAATGGCCCTGCAGTCGTTTGGCAAATTCCTGAATCGATTTCCTGCCGATGAGCAGGTGCTCGATGCGCTGTATCATTCATATATGCTGCACATTCGCCTCAATCAGACTGCCGAAGCGGAGATTCTCCGTAACCGCATCATCCGCGAATTCGGCAATTCGGTGTATGCACAAATGCTGACAAATCCGAATTATGTGGACACCAAAATGCAGATGTTCACCGAGCAGGATTCGATTTACGAAAGCACTTACATGGCTTTCAATCAGAGCAGATATGCTGATGTGTTTGCTAATGTCGATTATATCTCGCGCAAATATCCGCTCAGTCCGCTCATGCCCCGGTTCCTTTTCCTCAAAGCCCTGAGCGTTGGTAAGTCGGGCACGCGCGATGAGTTTGAATTGTCGCTTACCGACCTGCTGGAGAAATATCCCGAAAGTGGCGTGAGTTCCATGACCAAAGATATGCTGGCCCTGCTGAAACAAGGTCGCGAGGCGCAACAGGGCACAACCCACGGCAGTATGCTGGCCCGCCGCGAAGTGAGTGCAGCCGCTGAGGGTGCTGCAGCAGCCGATTCGCTGAGTTTCAGGATGGATAAAATGGCCGAACAGCGACTCATCCTCATCTCTCCCGAAAAAGAACAGGACTTGTACGCATTGCAGTTTCAGCTGGCTGTGTTCAATTTCTCGCGATTTATCCTGAAGGATTTTGAGCTGGTTATTGCCCGCATCGATGCTTCCCGCAATGGACTTTCGGTGCTCAGTTTCGATAATTTCAGGGATGCCGACTGGTATCTGAAAGCCATTCTCGAAGATGAAAAAATTGCTCCTTTGCTGAGTAGCCTGCAGGTTACACCCCTCATTATCTCGGAGTTCGATTATGGCCTCACCCGCGCAGGACTGAGCCTGAACGAATATCTTACACAACGTGCCGAACAGGAGGCAAAGGCAGCCAATGCCGAAGCAGAAACAAAAGCTGCAATAACCGAATCAGAAAAGAAAGCGGCTCAACCCGCATCATC
>CAYGJI010000042.1:21494-23393 GCA_964350125.1 uncultured Paludibacter sp.
ATTTTACCCACTGCAACGCAATATGCCCGCAATGCCATTTTCTCCGGCCTGCTGCCATTACAAATTCAGCAGATGTTTCCCGACCTTTGGGTGGATGAAGATGAGGAAGAAGGTAAAAACCTTAACGAGAAGGACCTGATACAGACGCAACTCAACCGTTTCCGGAAGAATTACAGCTTCTCTTACCACAAAGTGAATGAGTCGTCGTATTGCGAAAAACTGATTGAGCGCATCCCGCAACTCGATAATAATCAGCTGAATGTATGTGTGTTGAACTTCATCGATATGCTTTCGCATGCCCGCACCGAATCGAAAATGATGCGCGAACTGGCCAACGACGAGGATGCTTATCGTTCGCTTACTGTTTCGTGGTTCAAACATTCGGGAACACTCGAATTATTCAAAGCCATTGCCCGCCGCGGTTACAAGGTGATTCTTACAACCGACCACGGCACCATCCAGGTGAAAAATCCTGTGAAGGTAATTGGCGATAAGAATACCAATGTGAACCTGCGTTATAAAGTAGGCAAAAACCTCAGCTACAACAAGAAAGAAGTGTTCGAAATTATCGATCCGAAGAAAATAGGCCTGCCAAGTCCGAATGTTAGTTCAGCCTACATTTTCGCGGGCAACGACGACTTTTTTGCTTACCCCAATAATTACAACCACTACGTGAGTTATTACAAAAACACTTTCCAGCACGGAGGAATCTCTTTGGAGGAGATGTTAATTCCGCTGGTGGTGATGGAACCTAAATGATTTTATTAATTTTGTGCTCTCAAAATATCACAGCATGAAGACTTATACCAGTGTTAAAGACCTCGGAAACCTACAACAGGCAATAGCAGAGGCACTTGAAGTTAAAAAAAACCGCTACGCATACAAACATCTCGGCGAGAACAAAACGCTGCTGATGGTGTTTTTCAATTCCAGTCTGCGTACCCGCCTCAGCACCCAGAAAGCAGGGATGAATCTGGGCATGAATACAATGGTGCTCGATATCAATCAGGGAGCGTGGAAGCTTGAAACGGAGCGTGGTGTTGTGATGGATGGCGACAAGCCCGAACATATCCTCGAAGCCATTCCGGTGATGGGCAGCTATTGCGATGTGATTGGCGTTCGCGCCTTTGCCCGCTTCGAAAATAAGGATTTTGATTACAACGAAACCGTTATCAATCAGTTTATTCAGTATTCGGGCAAACCTGTTTTCAGTATGGAAGGTGCTACTTCGCACCCGCTGCAGGCATTTGCCGATCTCATCACCATCGAAGAATATAAAACCACTGCCCGCCCCAAGGTGGTGCTTACCTGGGCTCCGCATCCCAACGCTTTGCCACAGGCAGTGCCCAACTCCTTCGCCGATTTTATGAACGAGGCCGATGTCGATTTCGTGATAACACATCCCGAAGGATATGAGCTCGCCGAAAAATTTGTGCGTGGTGCCCGCGTTGAATACAACCAGATGAAAGCATTTGAAGGAGCCGATTTCGTGTATGCCAAAAACTGGTCGGCCTACCAGGACCCCAACTACGGCAAAATTCTTAGCAAAGACCGCGACTGGACTGTCGGTGCACGACAAATGGCTGTAACCAACGATGCCCGCTTCATGCATTGTTTGCCCGTTCGCCGCAACATGATTGTTGCCGACGAAGTAATCGAAGGTCCCCGCTCCATCGTTATCCCCGAAGCCGCTAACCGCGAAATTTCTGCACAAGTGGTGCTGAAAAGGATGCTGGAGGGGTTGTAATTAATTGAATATCCGGAATACAACAGGATTTCTTTTTTTTGACAGGATTAACAGGATGAACATGTAAGAGATTGATTTCTGGCATGTACATCCTGTTAATCCTGTCTTTGTGTAAGTGTTGTGGAATGCTTTAAATGGTTTTGGAATAGTTT
>CAYGJI010000043.1:0-22728 GCA_964350125.1 uncultured Paludibacter sp.
GCTTTCAGAATCTTTTCCGCTTCCTGTTGATACGGTCCCGGATCCTCACCAATCTTTCGCGCAATCATGGCAGCCATTTTATTTGCTCTGTAATTATATGCTGATGAATGGGTTACACCACCACTATTGTAATAAAGCGCATCGGAAGCCCAAATGCAGCAATAAGCATTATACAAACCATCGCCATCGGGGTCGAAATTGCGTTTCTCCCAAGCAAAATGCAATTTGAGTACCGGCCACATCTTTTTCACATAATCCAGGTCGCCTGTCCAATTGAAATGCCACAACAGTTCATCGATGTAAGCCAAATTCATATTGTAATGATGCATTTGATCGTTGCGGTTTGGATTGCGACAGATATAACCATTGCTGTACATCTGTGTTCCCCATGTTTTAACTGCCCTGGCAAGATTCAATGCTGAATCCATATTCGGGTGCGGAAAAATGGGTTCAATATTGGTAACCTGCGAAGCTGCATAGGCATTGAAATGGATGCGTGAGCGATCGTGCCAACCCAATACATCGCCGGTATAAGCAGCACGCCATCCGCTCAGGGGCATACGCCAGCCTACAGCGCCATGTAACCACACGGTACCATCCCAAATGCCATCGGCTGCTGTGGCGATGGTACCTCCCAAAGTATTGAAAAAAGGATCTGGAGTTTTGATGATCAGCGAACCAGCAATTTTCTGACGATAATTCTCAGCCTTAACAAATTCATTTTTCAGTGAAGCATATGACATTAAATCCCCATTTACCGGAATCCGGATCATCATATATAGGTCCGATTTTGAATCTAACGTAAGATTACCATGAAGCACAGGCAAATCGTCGGTGTGTAACTTTGATGCAGGAGGAAAAATGCCGGACAGGGTGCGTGCCTGATTGGTTCCAAACTTCAGCGTAAAAGCATTACATGATAACTGGTACATATTTCCGCGGCAGTTTTCGGCTTTCAAATCGAAACTGTCGGGAGGATCAACACCCAAATCGCCTTCACGACTGAAACGGCGGTCGGAAGCTCCACCAAATTTCCAGCTTAACACGATATTTCGGGGGAGTTGGGCTGTTTCAATACGGATAATCATTCCCTCGGCATTAGTCATTGCTAAGACAGTCATTTTGATACTTCCCTTACCGAGCATCGGATCTTTGATAAGGTAAATGCGGGAACCTGCCCTATATCTCGACTCAATAAAGGCTGCATCATTGATTGAAATGGATTTTTCACCCGATTTTAACCTGAACGATAAATTCCCACCCATCCTTGGAAGATATAAACCAAATTCGGGCACGTCACCGGTTTCTACCCTGAAACCAGTATGTGTTCCGTACAAAGCACGATTAAACTTCTTCTTTCCGTTGATGATCACAAAATCCTGCCCGTCGGGTTTGTATCTGAGTTCGCGTACTTTAACTGGTGCTTCCTGTCTCAGAACAAGTTGGTTTAATTCCGGATCGAAAATATGGGTAACCGACCGTTGAGCCTGTAAACCTGCAACAAACATCAAAAGGAGAAAATGTGATAATAAACGGAAAAAAATCATTGCTATTTATTTTTCAAATCAAATTTAATAAACCAATTATCGTTGGATGATTGAAGTTCCGAAACAATGGCCGGTCCGCGACCATTGCTGTATTTCTTACCTACCGTTTCTGCCCAGTAGTTACGCACTTCGGTCCCCCAGAGATTGGCAGGATTAGCGACACCTGTCTGTGTGATCCAGCGGTTTGCCCAGCTTTTATCTGCATTGGCACTCCAGCGACGTATCATGCGGTTCATGGCATAATGCGCTTTTCCCTCCCCTGCAAGTTCCAGAGCATACTCCTCCACAATGAGCGAGTCGAGTTTGCGAATGGCTACAAGGGTATCGAGTGCTGAAGCAGTCTGGAAAGCAAATCCTCCCACTTCGCCCAGATTCACACGTCCACGAACACCCCTGTTGGCCATTTCGCTGGTTGAACTGGTACGATACAAACTGGATGGATACATGGTAAACGGTGGATTGAACCGGCCCAGACTGGCATTATAATAGGGTCCGACACCATTATTCAAAAATTCGAAAGCTTCGCGAAAACGACCCAGTTTTACAAGAGCTTCGATGAGCATCAAATGCACTTCGGCAGCGCGATAGAAAGTAATCTGCACATCATTGGCATATATCTTATCAGATGTTTCGTGATCGATGAGGAATTTCTGCAACACCCACTCCCCGTTAACTCTTTTGTAAGTTACTCCATTACCCCGATATTGATCGTTGACAATACCACCGGCATTCACCTGCGATTCGAATCGTTTCATATTGGCAGTTGTGGGTCGCAACAGATACTGATTCGGGTAATTGTTGGAATAGTATTGAATATATCGGTTCGTTTGCTTCAGCGAGAAATCGTAGAACGCAATCGTTATTTGTTCCTTACGCACGAAACGGGTACCAAACTGTCGCCATTCGCTGTTGTATTCACTGAGATTTAACTGATATGATGCTTCATTTTCACCTCCTCTTTTGATGATGGCCACACATTGCTGAATCACCTTCTCGTATTCGTGCATGTTCATATAAATCTCGGCAAGTAAAACTTCTGAAGGTGGACATATCCTGTTCCACATCAGGTTGGTAGGTGAATCGGCCTGACCCGGAAAAAGCACTGTCGACCAGCGAATTTCTGTAAGCCCGTCGATGCCCCCCACACCGGTTTCCATCAGTTCGCGGCATTTGAGCATAATCTGGTCGTATTTCAGCACCTCATACTGACTCAAATCCTTGAATTCGGTAAGCGTTTCATCAAAATAAATAGCTTCACCATAAATTTTGGCAAGCATCAGGTAAGCCCAAACCTTGTAACGAATTGCGCCACCAATCAGTCCACGATATACTGTTTCGCTCTGCACGGTTGGATTTTTTGCTTTGAAATCGAGGGCGTGTTTGATATAATCGTTGGCATTCAGGATTACATTGTAATACCCCACCGGATCGGCAAGTTTATTACCACTCAGATCGTTATAATTATACACGTCCCAGAATTCACGGGATGCATTTTGGGTTGGTTCGAGCAAATCGCCACGCAAACCTTCCAGGAAAGATGCCTGGTCGGCCACCTGTTGCATTGAAGCTGCCAGACCCATAAATCCGGAGTAGAGTTCGGTATAGTCACCCACATAATTCTTTTCAGGCAGAATATCATCTGTATCAGGATTAAAAAAATCCTCACACGACACCAGCCCGAATATCAAAGGCAGTATAGCCATTTTGAATAATATCTTCTTCATAATGGATCAGAATTGAATTTTGAAACCTAATTTAACTGAACGCGGGTGACCCACCTTAGCATAATCGAAACCACGCATCGAAACATCATATGAATACATTGTTTCGGGATCGTAACCCAGATAATTGGTTAGTGTAAGAAGGTTTTCTCCGGCCACAAATATTGTTGTACCTTTCATAAAATCCTTCAGATGATAAGTTAGCATCAATTCCTTCAGTTTGATGAAAGAGGCATCCTCTATCCAGCGATCTGAGAAACGGCTGTTACCCATTGGGTCGCCATAGTTAGCACGTGGCATGTCGGTTTGCTGACCGTCATATGTCCAGCGGCGATTCACTGTTATCAACTGATTTCCAAAATCGGACATCGACTCCATGCTTCTTCTTACCGCATTATACATCTTATTACCATACGAATAAGCCAAAACTGCCGAAACTTCTATATCTTTATATCGGATAGCAGTATTCAGATTTCCATAGAACTTTGGCTTGGCACTACCCAGATTTACCCGATCGCGATCGTCGATAACACCATCGTTATTTTGATCAACGAATAGCACATCGCCGGGCTGAAAATCGGTACCAACAAAGGTTCTGAGCGGCTGGCCATCTTTTCCGGCTGTAGCTGCCTGAGTTGAACTGGCAATAATGCCTCTGGTCTGATATCCATAGAAAGCATATACCTGCTCGCCTACTTTGGTTCTGATGGCAGAACCATCTTCCATTTCGAGCACCATTTCATCCTGTCCGCCCAGCGAAATTACTTTGTCGGCATTGGATGAAAGCGTTGCACCCACATACCAGTTCAAATCTTTGGTTCGGATAACCGATGCTTTTACACCGAATTCTATACCGGTATTGTTGGTCGTTGCCACATTGCTGTAAAGGTAGTTTACGCCAAATGCTGATGATATCGAAACAGGCATAATCAAATTACTATTGCGTGTATTATACATATCAAGTGTAATATCGAAGCGGTTGCCATGGAAAGAAGCGTCGATTCCCATACTTGCGGTCGTATTACGTTCTGGTACAATCTCTGTGTTTGGTACTCCTGCACGAACAAGGCCCGACAATTCTCTGAACACCTTATTGATGTAATGATATTTACTGAGAGAAGATGAGAAGCGACTGTTACCCGTACTGAAAATTTCTGCACGCAGGTTAAGTTTATCAATAAAATCATACTCGCTCAGAAGCGAATTTTTGGTAAGCCATGCCACATTGAGCGAAGGATACAACTGGAACATGGGCGCGTCTGGTCCTGAGGCTGAAGAAGCATCGGCGGTCAAACCGAGTCCCACTGCCACCTGATGATTGTAAAGATATTGCACATCTGCATTGAAATTCAGCCAGTTCCACACATCAATATAACCAAAATAGGTTCTGGATGATGAAACCACATTGTTCAGGGTTTTGTAAAAGTCATTGGCAGTATTGTAACCTGTACCTGCATCATACTCAGTGTAATTTTGCGCTATTTGTGATCCAACCCTTGCTTTCACATCATGTATAGCATCGAATGTGTTGTGATAATCGAGATTCAGATTGAAGTAAGTATTGGTGGTTGTTCCTTCGGCCGAGCGCACTGTATTGATTGCCAGCATATTATTCAGCGGCATGATGGTACGTTGGGTTATACCCGGCACAAAAACGTTCTGTCGACTCAAATAATAATATAATCCTGCCAGACCCGAAAATTTCAAATGATTATTTATTTGATAATTAACACCGGCATTGATTTGAACATCGTAACCATGCTCATAGGCCTGCAGTGAATTAACAATAGCCAGTGGATTACTAACCATATTATTCGTAATCAATTGGTTATCCTGATTTCGAATAATTGCCAAATCCGGAAGCAAATTATTGTCCTTATCCTTTTGAAAGGGAGAAAATAAGGGACCTTTTTTCATGGCAGCAAGCATAGGGTTGGTTGCATCGAGCATGCCTTGTTCCTGTACTATGTAATCGTGGTAAGCCATAGAGATAGATGAAAACATCGATATTTTGCGGCTAAGATTTACGTCTGAATTGATACGTGCAAAATATCGGGTATAACCTGTATTATTGATTTGTCCTCCCTGGTGTTTATAACCGATTGAAAGATCGTATTTTGCAATAGCATCTCCACCTTTAATTTTAAGCACATGGTCGGTAGTCAGAGCCGGACTGTAAATATAATCCTGCCAGTTCGTATTGTTGTTATACAAATATTTATGGAAGTAATCCGGATTATCAACAAGATATGGAAAAAGGTCGAGAATCTCAGCCATATCATCATAACGACTAAGTGCTACATTAGCAATATAACTTTTGTAATCTTTTACACCCATCACCGGTAGTCTCGATTGGTTCATATCGAAGCCAAACTTTGAGATAAGTTCCACCCTCGTATCGAGGTCAGTGGCTTTGTCAGTCTCGATAAGAATAACTCCATTGGCACCGAGTGAACCATAACGGGATGCATCAACACCTTTGAGAACAGTGATATTCCGTATATCGTGAGGATGAATGGCATTGAAAACCGACTTCGAAAATCCACCGATGATACCAGATTCGTTCATGTCGGGCATAAGGGGGACTCCATTTACAACCATCAAAGGACTGGTACCGGCAGTCAGTGAATTAACACCACGAATGCTAAAGAAGCTCCCTTCACCGGGCATTCCGCTCTTACCTATTACCTGCAATCCGGGAATGGCAGATATAGTTTGCTCTATTTGTGTTGCCGATTCTGCAATATCTTTTTTAGAAATGGATGATAAATTGGTGTATTTTTCGCGTCCGGGTGATGCTGTTCTGAAAGGCAGCAGGAATGATTCAGTATATCCTTTTTGACCTACAGGAATAAGCACAATAGTTACAGTTCTTCTTCCGGATACCGGCTGCACATCTTCATAAAACCCCGGGAACCAGGTAGTAACCGTTGCGGTTGCTGAAGGAATAACGACCGAAAACTTTCCCTCCTGATTGGTTTTCACCGAACTCGTAAGTCCTGTAACTGTCACTACGGCGCCTTCCAGTGCTGTTCCTGAAACCGGATCTAACACCAAACCTTCAAACCTGTATCCTTGGTCTTGTGCAGATATTCCCTGAAATGCAATTATCAGGGCCAAAGCTGTATAGATTATTTTTCTGATCATATTGATTTTGGTTTCAGTATTAATAATTATTGGCTGTAGGCTTCAGTGCCCAGTGATAAATCTGCATTTTTTTCTGTGCTCCGGCGTCGTTCAGTCTGGCAAATTCAACTTTAATTTTGAAAGATGCCATACCATCACCGGCTATATTAACCACACCAACCAGCCCACCGAGGCCATCCCATCTACGTACACCATTCACCGGATCGCGATCTAAAGAAGTTTCATTCACCCGGTCGTAGTTCCATGGTGTAGATAGAGAAGCCTGTATGGGATTCAGATTTACTTTCAGTCCGTTGAACCAGATATTTACAAAGGGGTGCCCCAAACTCCGGAATCCCATATACAGATTGTATTCACCTGTTGGCACTTCCATAACACGGGCTCTGAATTTTTTTGTTTCGGGATCGGTAAATCGCTCAAGCGGTGGAAACTCTACCGAGAATTCTTCATTAGAATCGAGATTACCTACCATTTGCAATAAAATATAGTTGGGTAATATTGATGTTACAGGAGTGGCATCACCCACAAAAATGGAAGGATTGTTGGCTGTAGGACTCAAACCTTTAAACACGTACAAGTCGTTGGGGTTGGGATGGATGAAGTCGAGGTATTCCCAGTAATGTACCAGCGATTTTATTCGACTGATAATTACGTTATTCGGGATTTTCACTTTCTTCATGAAATAGATTCGACCATTGCTCATTTCTTCAAAATTGGTCATGTCGAGTTCCTGAACTGTGTTTCTCCAAACCCTGTCAAATGCCGACCTGATATCTGTTTGGCTGAAATCAGAGATGACACCATTGTAGAACATGGCTTCCTTTATCCACTTGATAGCAAGCAAAGTATCTTCCTTTGCAACTGTTTTGCCCATTTTCTGATACTGATTATGCATGGCAGCAAAACAGTTGTTAATCACCTGGTTACTTGGCAGGAAGCAGGTAAACTGGCTGAATTCAGAATTAAATTGAGCTTTATCGAACAGCGGGTTATGCACATAAAAAATGGAATCGTAGATAGTGTTCCCCGTTTTATCCACACCTATGGGAGTTGAATTGGCCCGGTCGAACATCTTTCGGTTGTAACTGAAAATTGAATCCCTAATGATAGAATAATCATCATCGAGCTGTATCAGATAATCGTACATATTGATGCGGGACTTCATCAAACGATCAATTTCGTGAACTACCCCATTTTTGAGGCGGTATGATTTAAGCACTTGTGATGAGTTGGTAAAAATAGAATCGTTGCGGTTGGTAATCTGGAAGTAAATGCCATTGAGCGAACGGATCCGTTTACCATTTTTCAGATCGGTGCGAATAAATGGCAAAAAATTCATGTGATATTTCATGCGTAAAGTATCACCGGCAACAACATCGGAAAGTGCCCAGCCCGAATTGTTTACCACCCATATGGTCAGTTCCTGATCTCTGTCAAGTTCAATATTCAAACCTGTCGATTTCAGCATATTGTAAAAGTTGCTGTACTCACTGTGCTGATTGAGGAACTCGGTAATGGTCAAATCCAGCTCCTGTTCCTTACCGGAAACTGAAAAGTAGTACTCCTCCCAACGGTTGCAGGAACTCAACAGGAGCACTACGGCAACCATAAATAATATCTGTGTCTTCATAATGAATAATTTTCAGATTACATAGGTACAAAACGAATACAATCAAGATAAGTGCTTGCATTATCTCCTGCAAGTATCCTTATTTTATGCGGAACGGTTTCAGTGAAGGTCACTTCGCCCACTCTGGTGGTAGTAAGATATTGATCAGTTGTTCTATTGGCGCCTGTGGTCGACACCTGAGAGCCAACATATTGCCCATCGATGATAAACATGAGCCTGCCACCCAACTCATTTCCCTTTGGATTAAAATGCTCTATAAAAACGGAATATCTTCCGGCGATGATGGTTGGCGAATTCATTTCGACCCAGCCAAATGTTCCCAGCGACAAAATCAGGTAATCACCGTTGAGTGCCCGCATTTTGACCGCATCGTTTTTGTTTGATAACTCATAAGTTAATCCAATTTTCGATTCAGGAACAGACATCCATTTATAACAAACTACATCTCCTTGATTGATAAGTCGTTGCTGCGTACTTGACCCGGCAGCTTTTCGATAGAAGCTGATGTAAGAAAGCTCGGGAAAATCGGTAAGTTCCCATCTCACGGTGGTTGGAGCAGGTGATTGAACAGGCAACAATCCATCAATATGATGTATCACTCCATTTTTACAATTTTGATTGAGGCGTATTAGTTTAACTCCGGTTTTGTTGGTGTTATTCCAGTTGATGAAAATGGTTTTAGCCACTTCAGAGATATTGATTAACTGATTTACTGCAACAGTATTATAATTTCTCGAACGAACCTTATCTGTTTCTGCAAAATTCGACAATTCAGCGAATGAGTATTGTTGATTGAGCAATCTGTAAGCCATAAAACGGTGCAGGCTATTAGTATGATCCAGATAATCTGTTCCTGCACCCAGATAAGTGGCCAGCTCTCGTGCATTATTGATACCGGCTGCCTGAAACACATGATTGGGAACAGCAAACAATGTGTATCGGAATTTGCGGCTTACCACTGTACCGGTGCCTGTTGTTTCGGTTGTAACAATGGTATTTAACCGTTCGGAAAAACCTGTGAGTGTAAAGGCTTCCCTCATTATTGAAAATTCCGGATTTTGCAGTTTATCCCAGATCGTTTCGGTTACCGGACTGAGCACCTTATTCAGAATATGAATATAAGCGTTGGTTACCTGAACCGTTTTGGTGATGATTCCCTCTTCGTTAACAAGTACGTGTCCACCTTCACCCATAAATGTTGTGGAAAGGAAATCACCCGAAGCGGTTGAATCAGGCATCAACCCTTCTGTGAATGATACAGCACTGTATTTGGTTCCACTAATGGTATGGAAACGAACCAGCAGTTTTGCTTCTTCAACAGCAATTTGGTTTACATTATTGATGCCTTTAGCTGATAAATATGCCTTAACAGCATTATTATCGGGAACAAAAATCGTATAGTTAGCCTGCAGATTGAGTGTGTTGAACATTTGGGCATGTTTCAGAAGATCGACCCATAGCGACACACTCAGGGTGCTGTCGTTAGCCATGTAGGTCGATGCCGGAAAATTGCTAATGTTGTCGGTATAGACCTGGTCCAAATTGGGATCCTTACAGGCAAAAAGCAAAACTGACCAAAGTATCAGATAATATGTCTTTTTCATATCTGTATCTTTTAATTAATTACCTAAATTTTCATAAAACGGATTTTGAACCAGGAAGGTATTTACACTCAGTTCGTCGGCGTGAACGGGGAGATACCATGAATCCGGGTCAGTTAGTTTGGCACGTATCATGGCCTGATTGCTTGCCGATGCTACCTGCACAGCCTGATCTACAAACAGTTCTTTAAATCCGGGTACATTGCGGCGTGCAATGCGAACGAGGTCGAACCAGTTTTTTCCTTCAGCCAGAAACTCCCGTTGCCTTTCTTCGAGCAAGAGTTGAATCATCCCTAATCGGTTTGAGCTTCCGGCATCATCGGCCAAACCGGCACGACGGCGAATCAGATTGATAATTTCGAGCGCAGCTACCAGGTTTGGGTCAGCTTCAACTTCAGTCGATTTCATGATTAATGCTTCAGCTTTCATCAGATAAACATCGGCCAGGCGATAAACGATCCAGTTTTGATCATTTTGCAGCGAGGTGTTTCGTTTGGTAGTAGCACTGACACCAATAAATTTCCAGATTTTCCCACCGCTGTCATAGCTGGCATTCAATCCCCGCTTGTCAAGTGCACTGTATAATGATTGCGCATATGGAGATATGTTGTAGTTGTTATTGGCATCGAACCAGGTAATCAGCGAATTGGTTTGTCCGAGTGCATAGCTGTACTGAATTTCGAAGATGCTTTCGTTGCTGTTACCCGGAAAGAAATTATTGAACCAGAAAGCGGTTCCAATCAAGCCTACACGGTTTGAATTAATTATCTCGTCGGCATTTTGAATAACAGTATCGTAGTTGCCGAGCCAGAGATTGATATCGGCCATGAGGGCTAAAATCGACCAGCGGGTAGCACGGCCCTTGGTGTTGATGGGATTTTCGGGATTCGTTTCAGGAAAATGCAACTTGGCCGATTCGAGGGCGAGATTCAGGTCGGCCAGACAGCCATTCAGAATTTCGTTTCCATCAGTAGCCGGTAGCGAATAATCGGTCGCATCATCCACGTATGGAAACTTGACCCAGGGAACATCTTTCCAGAGGCGAACCAGGTAAAAATACGACAATGCTCTTTGGAAATAAGCTTCAGAGAGGTACGATTTCATCACATTTTCATTGAAGGAGTTATCGCGTTGAACCACATCAGGACCAAAACGAATCACCGAATTAGCCATATTGATGACAGAATAAAGTTTTTCCCATTTGGCGAGTTCGTTGGTAGCCAGTATGTCCATCCTTCGTAAATGCTGTCCGGCAAGTTGTGCCGCTGTACCATCTGTTCTGAAGAATATCCCGTTTCCACGAGCTTCGCCCCACAAAAAGAGATTTTCCTGTGTATCCCTGAGTTTCACGTATCCTGCGCCAAGTACTGCTTCGACTTCCTCTTTAGTTCTCCAGAATTCGTAAACGCTTTGATTATTCTCGGGCAAAACTGTGAGATAATCGTCACAAGCCGGGAATAGTAAAATTGCAAATGCGCTTATTATCAATAATTTTAACATCTTCATAATATTGATTCTTTAGAGATTAAGATTAAGACCAAATGCTATTCTCATGGGTTTCGGAGTCGATGCCCTGTCGATAAAAACAGGATAAACACCATCGGCCCATGAAATGCTGATTTCAGGATCCTGGCCCTTATAATTATTCAGGGTTATCAGATCGTAACCAGTCACATAAAACTGTAATTTTGTGATTCCCAGCTTCTCTACCAGTTTTCTGTCCAGATCATATTTGATGGTCAGCGTTTTCATTCTCAAAAAAGAGGCATCTTCCACATAACGGTCGGAGCCCAGGTTATTGAATCCACGGTTGTAAAGTGCGCGTGGAATATCGGTTTCATCACCTTCATTTCTCCATCGCTTCAGCACTGCCAGGCTTTGGTTTTCCTTGCCGAACATATGCTCGTTGTCCATGCGAACCTGATTGATCACTTTTTGTCCGGCACGACCATGGAAGCTGGCAACCACTCCAAGCTGTTTATAGCTCATTTTTATACCGAAACCACCTGTCAGAATTGGATTTGAATTGCCAATATATACGATATCATACTGATCAATCACTCCATCACCATTCACATCAAGATATTTTGCATCTCCGGGATATACTTTCACATTGCCGTTTTTCATTACCACGGGTTTACCATTGATGTCGTTAATCAGATTTCCCTGAAGATCGTGTGCGTAAGTTTCTTCCACATTCTGATATACTCCCTGATATTTGTAACCATAGAATGAGCCCAATGGATCACCTTCCACGAATTTGTAGGCATAGCGTTTATTTCCAAAGCTATAATTTTGAACCTGTTTATTGTCAGGCAGTTCCAGAATCTTATTCATATTTCGGGCGATATTGAAGTCGAAGGCAAGATTCCATGTTTTACTGCGGATTACATCCACATCGGTTCTGAATTCCCAACCTTTATTCGACATTTTTCCCGAATTGTAGAAAGAAACGGTCGGGAAACCGGTACTTGTTGGCAGATCAACCGAACGCTGCAACAAATCGCTGGTTAGTTTATCGTAAACATCTACAGTGATATTCAAGCGGTTATCGAAGAGTCCGAAGTCGATACCAAGGTTGGTTTGAGCAATGACCTCATACTTCAGATTTGTAAGATTGATGCGGATAGGCTGAATGGCTGCCATTTCGCCGTACCCGTTGGCAATGGCCGAGAAAGCACCTACATATGGTGCTGAACCTGTAGGTGAATTACCACTTTGTCCCCAGTTTACACGGATTTTAGCCATTGAAATTACGCCGACATCCTGAATAAACTGCTCATCGCCAAGTTGCCAGGCAAAACCCACAGTTGGAAAACCACCCCAACGACTTTCAGGCGATAAACTGGAACTGGCTTCCATGCGGTAACCTGCATTGAAGAGATACTTGCCAAAAAGCGTATAATGCGCATTGAACACTCCGCCCACACTTCTGTAAATTACTTTACCCGAACCACCTGCAACATTTTTGGTATTACTGCCAATGATGGGATCTGTAAGACCTGCACTCGCATTTCCACTGGTCGAGCTGAAATAAGATGAACTGGTTTGATCGGAAGTCTGGAAAATCCCACTCAGTAATAATTTATGATTTTCATTGAATTGTTTGTTGTAAATGAGTCGGTTTTCAGTAGTAAGGTACAAATTATCGGAACCTCCATCGGTACTCAAACCTACATTTCGGTTGATAAACGATTCGCCTGTAACGTTCTGCGGCAGGTATTTTTTTGTTTTGGAAGTGCGGGCATCAAAACCAACTATACCATAATAATCGAAACCTGCAAAGAAATTATAGTGTAGATTGAAAATCATGCGACTGGTTACCGATCCTGTTTTGTTGGTACTTTCATTGACCATTGCCACCGGGTTATACAGGCCCTGATTGGCATAAGATCCTTGAAAATAGGTGTAGGGTGTGAAGTATTCGTTTGTAAACTTCCCATCGTTACCAATAATATAGGGGCTCATATTTGGCATTTTGGTCAATGCCTGCGAGCGTACACTGTTGGCGTAGTTAGCATTTCTTACTCCACTGGTAAAACTGTAGTTGGTTGAAATATCAAGTTTATTCGAGAATTTATACCTCATATTAAACGAAGTACTGAAACGTTCGAATGAAGTTCCGATCGTTGTACCCGATTCGTTGAGCATACCCATGGATAAACGGTAATCTGCCTTATCTCCACCACCAGAAAGTGAGAAGTTATTATCGTAGGAGAAACCGGGCTGAGTTATCAGGTTCAGCCAGTTTACATTTTGGCTATACTCTTTAAAATACACCCAATCGGGGTCGTATCCGATTTCTTTGGTATTATAAAGCAGTGCCAGATAGTTGGCTGCAGCATCATCGCCCTGACCAATATCACTTACAGTGTTCCATATGGCATCCTGAATCATTGACACATACTGATTGGCATTGAGCATCGGAATAGAATTTCCTTCTCTTTTAAGCTCATTCTTGGAGTTGAAGCTGAAGGTGAGCCTGCCTTTTGTGCCTTTTTTAGTGGTGATAATGAGCACACCATTGGCACCTTTCGACCCCCAAACAGCTGTTGCAGCTGCATCTTTCAACACTTCGATACTTTCGATGTCGCTGGGTGAAATATTAAGTAGCTGTCCGTAATCGTCGGAATTGGCAGTGGCAAAGTTAAAGTCCGACGACACATCCACGGGCAGAGGCACACCATCGACCACAAATAATGGCTCAGAAGATGCGGTAAGCGACGAAGTACCACGTATTCGTATAAAAGTTCCTGAGCCAGGGTCGGCTCCCGTCAGAATATCCACATTCGCCATAGCTCCCTGTAGTGCTTCGGTGATATTGGTAACCATGGCCGATTCAAGATTTTCCAGGTTTACTTTTTGTGTAGCTCCCACCAAATCGCGTTGCGATAAACCCTGTGCATTTCGTTCTACACGTGCAGCAGTTACCTCAACAGAACCCAGTTGCATACCTTCCTCTTCGAGAAGCATATCGATGGTACGTTGTCCGGTATAGGGAACAGTGCGTGATTTAAATCCTACAAAGGAGAAAGTGATCCGCAGGTTACTCATGATGGGCACCTGCAATCGGTACTCACCGTTGAAATCGACTATACAACCTGCAAGTGAACGATTTTCGGCATTCACCACATACACGTTGGCACCAATAAGTCCTTCCTTCGTTTTGGCATCTTTAACCGTTCCGGTAATAATGGTCTGAGCAATCATCAAAGGAGTGATGAGCAGCATTACAACCAATACAAGATACTTACTATTTATCTTCATATGCATTATTTTTCTTCATGATTACTGAACATCAAGCAGACCATCGATGATATATGCTGCACCATCGGCATAAATATTCGGTAAGAAAGTCAACACCTTCACTTCTTTACCTTTGGCATCTACAACTACCAAATGGGTACCTTTATCCTTGATTCTGAACTTCACAGGTTGACCACCGGAGGTACGTCCAAACGTGATTAGTTCGTTATCAATGCCTGTTCCGGGGAAGGGATAATCGAGCATACCACTCGCCGAAACATTCACGAAATATGGTTTAAGAAATTCTACAACAGCACTGGCAGGTGTAAATGGAATTTTTCCAACAGCAAATCCGGCCAGAATTGCATTGTTGGAAGGGATTAACACAATGAAACGTTCACCAATAAGAAAATTATAGGGTGGTATAGTTTTATCAAGAGAACCTGCAGAAATCAGCGCCTTGAAATACTCCCATGTGGCAGGGGCAGTTATCGATGTAAGTGCATTTTTCAATTGATTGGTTTCCGGTACCAGGGCCGATGCCGATTCACCTGAAAGCGAGTATGCTTTTCCGTTGGAGAAAGATCCAATCTGTGTAAATACCGGAGCTTTGGCATTATCGCGGCTGTTAAAGATTGCCGACGAATATGCTTTATTTCCTATAGTATAAATATAATTGAAAGAGTTCATGGTATTGTATACAATTGTATCTGCTTTTTGAGCCATTTTGGATGTTGCGATATGCCCACCAGCGATACTGCGTTTCTGAGTAAAACGCATCGGTTCCAGTCCAAGGTCACCTTCAATCTGTAAACTCTGAGCACCAAATTTCCTGGCATTTGTATTCACCCATTTAATCATGCGACCTTCAAGAGTCGTGTTTAGCTCAATCATCTGGTCGGGCGCATAAAACACGTTAAACTGAATCGCATCGCTAATTAATGATGGAATAAATTCTGAAGAAATCATCATATCGAGCATAATATTATACTTCGGGTCTGTGAACATAGGGGTGGTTACTTTTTGGAACATCGGTGGTACAAGCACTTTATTTAATCCATACAAAGTACCGTTAACGCACATTTTGCGGACAGCTGCATCATTTCGATTGAAAGTAATCGGAGTTCCATACACTGATTTAATCAGTCCTTTCTCAATGGTTTCGGGAAATAAGATATCGCCACTTGCAACGTGGTTGCTGAGTAAGGTAAGCATCGGCACAAAATTCACATCGGCGATTGATGGATAATAAGCCGACCAATAGGTATTGAAAAACTGCTGCATGGAAGCATTATCGGGCGCAAAAACATTGTATGCACGGCGCGACAAGATTGACAGCTGTGTAAAGTCTGTTCCGGTCATCAGGTTGGTCCACTCTGATGCTATGGCAGGCAGACTGGCACCGTGAGAACGAATATATAATGAATCGCCCTTGCCATAATCGCGTGAAGCATTGGCATCATAATCATAACTAACAAAACGATCGTATGCATTGCGGAAAGCACTGAAATTATTTGCCTTAACTAATTCGTTGTAAACAGTTTCAAGTGGCTCCAGCACTTTATTAATAGTATAAACATATCCGTTATCGGTAACAATGGCATAATCAACGACCGATGCATTGGATACATTAAATCCTTCAGCGCCGGTCCACACCGACTGTGGATAGAAATACTCATAATTGGCTTTGGCATCAATCGCAAGGCTATTGAACAGATTGAAGGAAAATACGGGCAGAAAACGCTCCTTATGCATCACTCTTCTGTTAATATCATTGTTGGTTACATCGGCCCAGGTACTAATAGTATCGCGGCTTTTTGTGCGAAATTTATAATAAATCCCCCTGAGTGGGTTTTCCGAATCAATTCCGTCGGGTTTATAATCCTCGAAAGCAGGTTTTGAAAAGGAATAATAAATCAGATGATAAGCCACGAGCTTATCCAATTGTTCAGCCGGAATATCGGCTATAGAGTTGAATCCCTTTTGCGACAAAAACTGCTGAAAAGCTTCATCAGTAGGTGCCATTACAGTAACCAGCCCCTTGCCCTGCACCAACTCTTTGAACGAAGAGCGTTCGACAGCCGCCAGAAACAAACTGAAATTGCCGCGGTCTTCCAATACCTCCCAGGCATTGCCTTTCAACCAATCGGGCAGTTTATAATATTTGTCGAGTGCCGTTTCGCACGAATACATGACAAATACCGACAACGATATAACAAACCATTTCTTCATGATACTATATTAGATGATTAATTGCTGTTCAGTTTCTTCAGGAATTGATTATGGCATGGGTTTCAGACCTTCCCACTTCACTTTCCAGTTTCCGTCGTTTGGGAAACCGGGATTAACGGTTTTGTTACCATCCCATCCGGCACACATCATGGCTACAGCAGTGAGCAAACCTCCATTTCCCGGCAGATAAACGCGCAAGCGGGAATCCTGATAGTTATGTCCGTTGGGCAGATAAGTGTTGGTGCGTCGCTCCATCAGCAATGCACCCACGGCCTTCTCACCATCACCAAGACGAGCAGCATTCATGGCTGTCATGGGGTAATCCCAACCCCAGGTTTTTCCCCAGTTCCAGTTGTCCCAAACCCAGTTGAGTGTATTTTGCATAATGTCGGTTCGGAACTGAGGACTTTTCGGTAAAATTCCAAATGCACCAAGCACGGCCATATGATCGGATGTAAAACGAATATCTTTATATGTTTCGGGTGCGGTTTCAGCCGCAAGATAAAGTCCATCGAGATGTGCCAGCGGAGAAAGTTTATCTATCATTTCATCCCAGTCGAGATGACGTTTCTGACCCAGTCGTTCTCTCCATTTCTGAGCCACATTCATGGCGAAATGCCAGTACGAAAGTTCGAACGGCGGATTGATGGTTTCGGATGCCCGCAATGTTTCCTGAGCTGGAATGGCTCCCTGTAATATATAACGACCTTCCATCATATCATAATCTGCATAAGAATACATGAATTTTGCAGTTTCATCGATCAATTGTGCATATTTTTTCAGAAATTGATCCGAAGGGTTGGCACGATAAACCAATTCGGCAAGATAAATGATATGCGGTTGCTGCCAGATGAGGAATGAACCTACTTTGGAAGGTGCCTCAATAGCTGAGGGGTCGGTCATTTTCATCCAGCGAACACCATCAAATCCTTGTCTCTCAGCAATTTTTTTAGCGTTAGGATACGCATCGAAATACCAGTTAAGTGTTTTCTCGAGCAAATGCGAACGGTTCCAAAGTGCAAACTGTGCCTGATGCCACCAAATCATTTCGAGGTGAAACTTACCAAACCATGAATTGTAAGTAAGTCCGGTTTCCTGCGGTGGTGTAGAGCCAGCACACTGAATAGCTAATAAGTATTGCGATAAAACCACCCTGCGTTCAAGTTCCTTTGCTCTTTCATCCTTGCATTCGGAGAAATCAACGGCAGCTCCTTCGCTCCAGAATTTAAACCAGTAATTTTCAGACGCTTTCATTGTTTCATCGGCCTTTATCAATAAGGGTTGCTGAGGTTGCTGTGCCAGAAAAGCAGCAGTAAAGCTGAACTCATTCGATGCAGGAATCAACAAGAAATAGTTACGTTCCTTTTCACCAAAATCGGCTGTACCGACCCAGTTTATTTCAACATAATAAACCGTATCGTCCAAAACTCGTTTCAGCAAAGCATACCCATCCTTTGCTTCAATAAGAATTGTTTGGTGTTTGTCATTCTGATTCCAGTCACAGGCATCGTCGGCATGACCACCGGTTGGATAAGGGAAATGAAATTTAATGGCCGGTATCTTTTGTGACTTTATTTTTGCGGCTACCGCATCACTTACAGGATGTACAGCTGTTGTTACCTGCACCTGATTACTCTGATAACTGAACTGGCTCGTTATGATACCCTTCCACATATCCAGATTTTGATTGATGCCAGTGACTTCACTTTTGTTGTCGATTTCAAAACCAATAATTCCGAGATGCAGTCGGTGCGGATTCACCCTGAACCAGTTAGCTGCATCTTTCTGGCGTCCATCTTCGTTGAACTGCACTGCATATGGTTCTTCCTTACCTCTGAAATTAAAATTTTTCAGGGTTTCTTCATGTCTGAAATTTTGTGGATTCGGAAAGCTGTGCCATCCCCACTGTGATTGTGTACCCAGAGGTACGCCCTTTCTGTAATGCTGTGGAAATGTCTGAAGCCCGGTAGCATCCACAGTAAAAGCAAATTCGCCATTACCAACCGAAAACGACGACAGCGAATCGAAAGTTACTACAGAAGGATTATTTCTGTAAACCAACGCTTTACGATCGATGGGCGTTTGTTTGGTAAGACTGCAACCAACCAGAACTAATAAAACTAAAAAAGCCGGAATCTTTCTCATCATTTTGTTGATTTGATTTTTTGTTTTTTATTGTTTTGTAAAGACAAGGCATGCTTGTTTCTACATGTTCAATTTCGTTTAATTTCGCCTTTAACATTGATTAATTCCACACCGGTAGCATTTTCTAATGTCAATGCCGGACCTTTGGCGGGGATTATTTCAATATTTTTCAAAACGATGTTTTTACTTTCCTTTATTTCTGCACCGATAGAAGAAACAAATTTAGCATTTTCTACGAATATTCCCTCGATTGGATTTTCGGGCAATCCATTGAAATACATAGCCCTGCGAGCATTTCTACAATAAATATTTTTGATATGAATATTTCTAAAGGTGGGTGTGGTAATATCAACAGGAGGTACAACAGGTACTCTGGGCGCCTGCAGATTTTCATCGAGCACTTCTACGGCTGAACGGTTCATGTAATAAAGGTCGAAAAGCAGTGGTTCGGTAGCAATATCAAACATGCTGATATTCTCGATGTAAATATTTTCAACCACTCCTCCCCTACCTCTACGGCTTTTGAAACGCAATCCAACATCGGTTCCAAGAAACTTGCAATTACTGACTTTAATGTTTCTCACACCACCTGACATTTCGCTGCCAACTACAAAACCACCGTGGCCCCTGAAAACAGTACAATTGTCAACAATCAGATTTTCAAGCGGGCGTCCTCGTCGGCGACCATCCTCATCCTTACCGCTTTTAATACAAATGCCATCATCGCCCACATCAAAAGTAGAGTTTACAACGATGGTATTTTTGCAAGATTCGAGATCGAGCCCGTCGCCGTTGGCCGAAAAGCTTGGATTACGAACCGTCACATTCTCGATGATCACATTTTCGCACATGAGTGGATGGAGATTCCAGGCAGGAGAATTCTGAAATATCACTCCTTCGAGCCATACATTCTTACATTCAATAAAACTAACCATCACCGGACGAAGAAAATCCCTGTATTGCATAAATTCTTCATCGGTTTTGAGTCCGCGGATTACATTCATATCTGCAATGGCATCAGCTTTCACATACTGTTCTGAGGGCATCCAGTAATCAGGGCGTTTAAATGCACCGCCGGCTGAAATGATTCGCTGCCATTGTCTATCAGTAACCTTTTCCTTTTTCACAGGCCTCCAATGCTGTCCGTTGCCGTCTATGGCTCCTTTGCCGGTTATGGCTATATTTACCAGGTTTCGTCCCGAAATCGGCGACTGACAACGTTTGGTATCTAATCCTTCGAAAACGGTTTGAACCAGGGGATATAAATCTTTATCGGGAGAAAAAAGGATGATAGCGCCACTTTCAAGATGAAGCCTTACATTGCTTTTAAACACAATGGGGCCGGTAAACCATACGCCGATCGGAACGATTACTGTACCACCACCCCTGGAAGCCACCGCATCGATTGCCTTTGCAAAGGCATCGGTGCAGAGATCAACACCATTGCCTACAGCTCCGAAATCGGTCAGTTTCACTGTTCGCTTCGGAAATTTTGGCGAATCAATTTTTGGCATATCGAATGGCAAGTCCTTGTACAAGTATTCAAAACGGTAGTTTTTCTGTGCCTGAATCGGGAAAATAGCCCAGGCGAGAATGAGCATTAAAAGGATGTTTTTCATTGTTTGAAACTTCATATTTTACTGATTATTAATTCAGAAGCCAACCATTCGCAGCACTAAGTGATTTAAGCAGAGTAACCCTGCGTACAGTTAAATTACCGGCTATTATCCAATAACATATCTTGCTTTATTTGAGCACTTTAACTATCACTTTACTATCACTGTTACGAATATAGCAGAGATAGCTTCCTTGCGGGAGATGATCTAATCCTGTGAGTCTGACTTCATGATTCACAATTGCCGTCTGAGCTTGATACCAAACCTGTCCCGACACACTAATTAACTTTACATCAGCTGTATTACCATGCAATTCGGTGGATAGAACAAATAACTGGTGAGTGAATGGAGCTGGATAAACCCGTGTATTATGCACCGGTACAGAATTAGTAAAACCGGTTTGCAATCCCTTCTGATAATTTTCAAGAACTTCCGCATCCGACAAAACCCCTTTATAAATAGCAACCTCATCCATCACACCCGCAAAAGCATTGGTGGGTGTAGCATTGGGATTGTTGGTGTTACCGATTACTAAATTTTCGGACTGTCCGATATCACCAGTTCCGTCGGCTTTCGAGGTTCGCATTACACCATTCACGTAAATACGAATCTGCTTCTGTTCCACATCCCGGATGGCAACTATATGCTGCCACTGATTGTTGAAAAGTGCTGAACCCGGGGTTACATTGATGTCGGTTTTCACGATATCATCGTCGATGGCCCAGGTAAAACGATCGTTGCTCCCAATTTTGTTATACTGAAGACCGAACCATTTACCTGTTGAACCTGTAGTGGCATTTCTTACATGACTTCCTTTGTGAATCAAGTACCAATCAACAGTGCCGCCGGCCGATTTAAACCACAATTCTACCGAAAACGATTCGTTGCCAAGCAAAATGGCATCGTAATGGGGCTGCACCATAGCGGCACTGGTTGGCGATCCTGAAAATTGCATGCCGTTATTCACTTTTCCTGAAACCCACTGAGGTGTAAATCCAACTGCTGATGCGAATCCTTCAATCTCATTCTCTGCCGTGCTTCCACTGTTTTCATCGAAGGTGAAATAAGCTACCTTTTCTTTAGGCGGTCGATAACCAGTGGTAAACGACCACACATCTCCTGTCTGAATTCCAAGTATATTCATGGCATCCACCCTCCAATAATAGGTAACACCAGGACTGATTGCTACAGCGAATGAGGTGGAAGTAGTACCAGCAGTGCGTTGAGTCATATTTTCCGGACTGGTTCCCAGAAAGAGGTTGTAATATAAAACCCCTGTTGCTGCGCTGGGGTTCGACCATCTGAGGGTAACCTGATTGAAAGCAGATAATAATGCACCGTTTACGGGATCGGGGTCGGTACAGGCTACAGGTGGTGCGTCGGCACCAATTGTGGTTGCTTTCAGTGAAGCTGAATAAAGCGATTCGAGAGCACCATTTCTGGTTTTCAGCCGAAAGAAATAAGTTGTGCTTTTATTAAGCCCAGTTACCTGATATTCACTGATTGAAGGCGATAAAACAGCATGTTCTCTGAATTGCACATTATCGTTTGAGATTTCGAGCACAATGCCAGTAGCTACTTCAGCATGATTTGTCCAGCGTAAGGTTACTAAGTTTTCATCCACCAGCTTTACGCTGAAAGCTGTTGGATACTTCACAAAAGGGTTTCCGGCCCTGATGCTATTGACGTAGCGTTCAATGTTCAGATAACCACTTTCGTTTAATTGAACTGCATCTGCAGCATTGTTTTTATTCAGGCCATTGGCATCTTCCCAAAAATCAGGAATTCCATCACCATCTGTATCGGGCAGCTTATTTGCTGCGAAAACATTACCTACTCCACCGGGCAGTCCGAGATCTGCTTCACCGTTGATTAATGCACCTTTAATTCCTAATGAAACGAGTTCATCCAACATGTATTTGTCAACCATATCGCGGGCAGGTAAACAGGCACCAACACTATCAATCACCCACTGATAAGCTTGTTGAGCAGTCAGTTTTCTCTCAATTACGGGGTGCTGTTTGGGGATACCAGAGAATCCATTGTATGAAGATACGATAGTTGCAGGTCCGTAATCGGCCAGCGTTGTTGCTACGCCATTAAGCTGACCATCACGATTATAATCTAAAAAGTTCCCTGTTCTGAAAACCTGAAACCACGCATTGGCTCTGGAAAAGGCAGGTGTTCCTCCGGTAGCAGGACCTTTGATAAAATAATTATCTTCGATGGTTGCCCACGACGCTGCTTCAGAGTCACCCAAAATATAACCTCCACCCGAACCCCAGTTATAAATTACATTATTCACATACTGATTGAGCCCCTTCACTTTGGGATTGCGGGTTT
>CAYGJI010000044.1:0-22363 GCA_964350125.1 uncultured Paludibacter sp.
ATTTATACAGGAAAACCTGTGTAATTATTTTAAACTCGTTGCCATCGTTGCCCAAGCCATAGTTTGCACTAATGTTTTTAAGGCTATCTATAAGCGTTTTGGTTTTGTCTTTAAAATCTATATCGGTCATAATGTGTTTATTTCAATTTGTTAATCCCAAAGGGATTAAATGTTGATAGCAAATGTTGATGATTTTATTAATCAAAAACTGTAACCGGGATAATTAAAACAACTCCCCCGGATTAATCTTCAGAAACTCCCCGAATGGTACACCTCCGGTTCCAATCAGTAAAACCTTATCGGGATTGAACTTATCGGCAAATACCTGCATGCCTGCGTTGTCTGATTTCATACCGCTTTTTACCTCAAGTCCGATGACTTTATTCCCTTTTTCCAGAATAAAATCGACTTCGTTGTTGCCTTCGCGCCAGTAGCTGAGTTTGTATCGTTCCGAAATGGAATGATTGAGCAAGTGAGTGCCGACAGCCGATTCCACCAATCGCCACCATAATCCGGTATTGATGATTGCTTTTTCGTAGGTGGTGTCACTCTGAGCGCTTAGCAAAGAATTGTTGTAAACCTGAAATTTGGGACTCGATGACCGTTTGCGTATGATATCTCCTGCATATTTTTCGAGGCCTCCCAATAGCCCGCAATCAGAGAGTAATTGCAGGTAATTGGCTAAAGTGGTGGTGTTTCCTGCATCCTGAAGTTGCCCGACGATTTTAGTAAAGGAAAGAATCTGACCGGAATAAAGGCAACCAAGTTCAAACAAGCGCTTCAGCAATGCAGGCTTATCAACACGTGTCAGCATCAGAATATCTTTTGATATACTGGTTTCAATCAGCGAATCGTTGATATAATTTTTCCAGCGCACTTCATCGTTTATCAAGCTTGCTGACCCCGGATATCCACCAAAATAAACATACTGTTGGATATTCCAGCCAAAAGCTTCCTGCATTTCCGGATACGACCAGTGTCCTAAATACAGGGTTTCGAAACGTCCGGCTAAGGATTCAGTAAGTCCTTTTTGAATAAATAAGCGGGATGAACCCAGCAAGATGACTTTAATGTTGATGTTCTCGCGGGTATCTTTATCCCACTGTTGCTTCACCAGTTCGCTCCAGTTGTCAATCTTCTGAATCTCGTCGATTACAATCAGAAATTCGCTTGCTTCGGATACCTTTAATCGTAAACGTGCCGACTCCCAAACCTGTGCGAGCCATGCAGAGTTTGTCGCCGAAATGGCATCTGCCGATTCCAGTAGGTGTGGAACAGAAAGTTGAGGCAGAAGTTGGATAATCATCGTGGTTTTACCTACCTGTCGCGGCCCAACCAATACCTGGATAAACTTTCTTGGTTCTTCAATTCGCTTTTTAAGAAGCTGAAAATAAGGTCGTTCGAACATATTCTGAAAAATTACTCAATACACTGCGCAAATTTACTCAATCATATTCAGAAAATCAAATCCCTCACTCAAAACCCGTTAAAAACAATATGCGCTCTTCCACGGCTTTTTCGCACACCGGACAAAATCCCGGGGCGCGGTTGATTTTCATGCGGCAGTCGGGGGCGGGGCGGTAAATGCCTTTCGATTTGTAGCCGGCTCCTTCGAATACGCCCTGCAACTGAGTGCTGCGGTGCAGGGTGGTATCGGCCGGAAGCGGCGTGGGTACGGGTGTTCCGGCCGGAAGGGTGCTCTGCCATTTGCGGTCGAATTGTTTCAGGGTGGTGATGTTGGGCTCCCAGGGTTCCACGGCAACATCGTAGGTTTGGTCGAGTGCATCCCATCCTTCGCGGAAATACTCGTCGGCCAGTCCGGCAAACGAATGCCCGAATTCGTGAACGGCTACGGCTGCTGCATCACGGCCCCGGGCCGAAGTGAGTGCGTAATAGTTGTAGATGCCACCTCCGCCGTATTGTGTGGTATTGGCGAGGATATACACCACATCGGCCGGTACCACCGAAGCATAATCCATCACCCGAAACACATTGCCGGTCATCAGATAGCGCTCAGAGTAGAAGGTGTGATAATGTGATCCCAAAGCGGTTTTTTTCCATCGGTCAAGATGCGGTTCGGATATTCCCGATTCTTCGGATGGAACCGCCACTGCATAAAAATTCATTTTGGAAGCATGTTTTCTGAATGGCTCGTGTGCTAAAATGTGTTTCATCAACTGATTGGCATCGTTGTAAAATTGTTTCATTTCGCGTTTAGTGTAACCTTCGGCAAGGATAGCAATGTCGATGGCGCGGGCAGGGGGATTTTTCTTTTGAAGAGTTTTCACCGGCACTTGAGGCCGGTTACTGTAACCGATGAGTTTATCCCATGGATTCACATAAAACTCGTTCAGTTTCTCCCAAAGGTCGAGCGATAAGCGGCGCTGAATGCTAACCTGCACCGGCTGCTTCGGAAACGGAAACAGGATGGTTTGTTCGAAGGCTTTACGCATGACCGATGCTTCGGGGGTGGTCTGCCATTCGTAAAAAAGGGCGTTGAATCCGTCGGCATACAGCACCTGCCCTGTGAGGCTATCGGTTACCACAAATCGAAAATCGCCCCTGTTCATGAAGCGCCCATCGGTGTTTTGCCGGCCTCCCCAATGGGGCTCACGGGTTATCCTCACTACGGATGCATCGGTGTGTTCGGCATAGCCACTGAGATGAAAATCGACACGGCAGGTTTCGGTGCGAAAATACTGGTCGAACTGCGCTGTGCTGTAAACAACCGATATGAATAAAAATACTGACAGGAGTGAATATTTAAGCATGATTTCGGGGTGTGTAAAATTGGCTGTAAAATTATGAAAATTATTTCATGCACGGAATATGCGACCGGCGACTGGTGCGTTGCCGATAAGCAAAAGCGCGCCTACACCCAACGGCAACGGGCGCGTCGTCGATCCCGAATATTCCTTTACACGAAATATCAAACAACTACTCAAGTTTTCATTCTTTTTTTGTAGTTTTGCACACTTGAAAATACGATCGTCAAAAAATGGAGAAAAAGAGAATCAAAACCGCGCTGGTGTCTGTGTATCATAAAGATAGGCTCGACATAATCATCAACAAACTGCATGAGGAGGGTGTCGAATTTATTTCGACCGGAGGCACACAATCATTCATCGAATCGCTTGGCATTCCCTGTTCTCCTGTCGAAGACCTTACAGGCTACCCTTCTATCCTCGGTGGAAGAGTAAAAACGCTGCACCCCAAAGTGTTCGGAGGAATCCTTAGCCGCCGCGATTTTCCCGGAGATACCGAGCAACTCTATCAGTATGAGATTCCTGAAATCGACCTCGTAATTGTCGATCTTTACCCATTCGAAGCCACAGTAGCTGCCGGTGCCGACGAATCAACCGTTATCGAGAAGATTGATATCGGAGGCATTTCACTCATCCGCGCAGCCGCCAAAAACCACAAAGATGTGGTGATAATAGCATCGCAGGCACAGTACGAACCGCTGCTCAACATCCTGAATGCCAACGGGGCCGAAACCACCCTCGAGGAACGTCGCTGGTTTGCCCGCGAAGCATTCGCAGTATCATCGGCCTACGACACCGCTATTTTCAACTATTTCGATGGTGAGGAAGAAACGGCTTTCCGCCATTCTGAAAACAATTGCAAGGTGCTCCGCTACGGTGAAAATCCGCATCAACGCGGCATATTCTATGGCAATTTCGACGATATGTTCGAACAATTGCAGGGGAAGGAAATTTCGTACAACAACCTGCTCGACATCGATGCGGCCGTAAATCTGATCAACGATTTCGAAGATATTACTTTCGCCATACTCAAGCATAACAACGCCTGCGGTATCGCTTCGCGTCCGGTGCTGGTCGATGCATGGAGAGATGCTCTCGCCGGCGATCCGGTGTCGGCTTTCGGCGGGGTACTCATCACCAATGCCATCATCGACAAGGAAGCAGCGGGAGAAATTAACAAGATTTTCTTCGAAGTGATAATCGCTCCTGACTACGATCTTGAAGCGCTCGAAATACTTTCACAGAAAAGAAACAGGATTATTCTCATCCTAAAAAACAACAAGATGAAAACCCGTCAGTTCCGCTCGTTGCTCAACGGGGTGCTGGTGCAGGATAAAGATATCAAAACCGAAACAGCAGATGAGCTCAGTGTGGTAACTGAAAAGTCGCCCAATGCACTTGAAATCGAAGACCTGCTTTTCGCTAATAAAATTGTAAAACATACCAAATCGAATGCTATTGTACTGGCTCGCAACAAGCAAATGCTGTCGAGCGGTGTGGGTCAGACATCCCGGGTTGATGCGCTCGAGCATGCCATCGAAAAAGCAGGCTCATTCGGATTCGATCTGCAGGGTGCTGCAATGGCCTCCGATGCCTTCTTCCCCTTCCCCGACTGTGTTGGAATTGCAGCCAAAGCAGGCATCACTTCGGTAATTCAGCCCGGCGGTTCTATCAAGGATTCAGATTCGGTAGACTCGTGCAACAAAAACGGTTTGGCTATGGTAATAACTGGATTCAGACATTTTAAACATTAAAAAACATGGGATTTTTTTCATTTACTCAGGAAATTGCGATTGACCTTGGTACTGCCAATACCATCATCATACATAACGACAAAATTGTGGTTGACGAACCTTCGGTTGTGGCGCTCGATCGCCGTACCGACAAACTAATTGCCATTGGCGAGAAAGCCAGGCAGATGCAGGGCAAGGAAAATGAGGGTATCCGTACCGTACGTCCGCTGCGCGACGGTGTGATTGCCGACTTTTACGCTGCAGAGCTGATGATTCGCGGGATGATTAAGATGATCCCCACCAAAAACTACCTCTTCACTCCATCGCTCAGAATGGTGGTTTGTATTCCTTCGGGAAGTACCGAAGTAGAAATCCGAGCAGTGCGCGATTCATCAGAACATGCCGGAGGACGTGAAGTGTATATGATTTATGAACCTATGGCGGCTGCTATCGGTATAGGTATCGATGTGGAAGCCCCCCATGGATGTATGATTGTTGACATTGGCGGTGGTACAACTGAAATTGCTGTCATTTCGCTCGGTGGCATCGTTTCGAACAAATCCATCCGCATTGCGGGCGATGATCTCACTACCGATATTGTGGAGTATATGGGGCGCATGCACAACATCAAAGTGGGTGAACGTACGGCCGAAATGATCAAAATCAATGTGGGTGCGGCACTCACCGATCTCGATGATGCTCCCGAAGATTATATTGTGCGGGGTCCGAACCGCATGACAGCTCTTCCGATGGAAGTACCGGTGTCGTATCAGGAAATTGCTCACTGCCTCGAAAAATCGATTTCGAAAATTGAAGCAGCTATACTGAGCGCCCTTGAACAAACACCGCCCGAACTCTATGCCGATATTGTGGAAAGGGGTATATACTTAGCCGGAGGTGGCGCATTGCTCCGCGGGCTCGACAAAAGGCTCACCGACAAACTGAATATCCAGTTTCATATTGCCGACGATCCACTACGTGCTGTGGCCCGTGGTACTGGTATCGCCCTGAAAAATATCAATAAATTCTCTTTCCTGATAAGATAAAAAAACAACAAAGCCGGTAGCGCAGGAAGACCACCCTGAAAAACCGGCTTTTTATTACCATGCGCAAACTACTCGCCTTTTTGATTCGCTTTAGCGTGGTGATTATTTTCATGTTGCTTGAAGTCATCGCCTTTATCATGATCGTTAAAAACAATGATTATCAAAAAAGCGTATTCTTTTCGTCGGGCAATACCATGCTGGCTTCGATGTACGAGGTGAGCAATTCGGTGGTAGAATTTTTCTCGTTGAAATCGGCTAACGAAAGCCTGGCCGAAGAAAATATATTGCTCAAAAACCGGCTTGTGGAACTGCAGAATCATTTAGATGCCATCCAACAGCCTGAAGCTGATACCGGCAACTTCCTCATTTCGCCCGATAAGGAAGTGAGTTATATCTTAGCCAAAGTAATCAACAAATCCACCAATAAAACCCGCAATTTCATCACACTGAATAAAGGCAGCCGCGATGGCATCATGCCCGATATGGGAGTTATCAACGAAGATGGTGTGGTGGGTTTTGTGGCACAGGTGTCCGAAAGATTCTCGGTAATACTGCCCGTTCTCAATCCAAAATTCTCCATTATCGGTAAATTTGAGAGACATAACTATTCGGGACCAGTGGTATGGGAGGGCGCTGATTACCGCTATGGCAGTCTGCGCGATATTGCCCGCCACGTTAAGTTTTCATTGGGCGACACTTTGGTTACCAGCGGCTATACCAAGTCCTTTCCCGAAGGAATTCCTATCGGCACTGTCGATGATTTTAAAATCAGTGAAGGTGATACTTATTACGATATAAAACTGAAACTCGCGGTGAATTTCAGATCTTTGTCTTATGTACAGGTTATTCGTTACCTCCATAACGATGAGCAAAACAAACTCGAAAATTCGGTGCAATAGCGTATGATTCAGTTCCTGCAAAATATCGCCCGCTTCGCGCTGCTTACACTCATACAGGTGTTTGTACTGAATAATATCCAGTTTCTGGGTTTTATAAATCCTTACATCTACCTGCTTTTCATCCTGCTGTTGCCTGTACGCTTTCCGCGCTGGCTCAGTCTGTTTCTGGCATTCGTACTGGGTCTCATCATCGATTCGTTTATGAATACACTTGGTGTGCATACTTTCTCGTCTGTACTTATTGCATACCTCCGAAACCCGGTGATCAAACTGTTTGTAACCATCGAAGAAGGAGCCAATCCCGAGCCTTCGTTTGCCAGTTTCGGAATAGCTGCCATGGTGAAATATACGATTACTTTAGTTATAATTCATCATTTGAGTTTTTTCCTGCTCGAAACATTCAGTTTTGAAAATTTTGGTTTGTTAATGCTGAAAATACTGCTCAATGCCACTGTTAGTAGCCTGATAATACTCGGAATTCTCACTTTCAAACAGAAATAAGCGATGATAAACGATACCCTGCAAAACCGGAGATGGGTGATCGCTGCCATTGCAACGGTTATTGTGGTGATATACATTCTCCGGCTTTTTTCGTTGCAGGTAATCGAAACCAAATACAAGGCTGGTGCTGAGAGTAATGCTTTTCTGAGAAAAACAATTTTCCCTCCGCGCGGGCTGATTTACGACCGAAACAAAACACTGTTGGTGTACAACAAACCAGCCTACGACATTGCCCTGATCATGCGTGAAATACGTGATCTGGATACGCTTTCTTTCTGTAATTCGCTGAACATCACCAAAGAGTTCTTCATCAAAAGGATGGAGGATATCAAAGACAGGAAAAAGAACCTGGGATATTCGAGCTTTACACCTCAGCTTTTCATGACTCAGCTGAGTATCGAAGAAATTGCAACTTTTCAACAATTTAATTACAAGTTTCCGGGTTTTTATATCCAGAACCGAACGCTGAGGGAATATGCATATCCGTATGCGGCCCATGTGTTGGGTAGCATCGGTGAGGTGTCGAGGCGTACCATCGAAAACGACCCTTACTATAAACAGGGCGACTATGCAGGCCGCGACGGGGTGGAATTTACATACGAAAAAGCGTTGCGTGGCAAAAAGGGTGTGGAAATTCTGCTCAGAGACTCCAGAGGCCGCATCAAGGGAAAATACCGCGACGGAGAACTCGACGAAGCTGCTGTGGCAGGTGCTGATCTCACGCTAACAATCGACATTCAGCTTCAAATGCTGGGAGAAAAGCTTTTTAACGGTAAGATGGGAAGTGCAGTGGCCATCGAACCCAAAACTGGTGAAATACTTGCTATGGTTACTAATCCTGCTTTCAAACCCTCCCTGTTGGTGGGTCGCGAACGGTCGAAAAATTACAGCGCACTGGTGAAAGATAAGACCCGACCGCTGATGAACAGAGCCACACAGGCACAATACTCACCGGGTTCTACTTTCAAAATGATTCAGGCGTTAACAGCATTGCAACTTAGTGGCATTGATGAAAATTCTTTGTTCGGATGCAATGGTACGGGTTCACAGCCTATACGCTGTTCACATGCCCACGGCTCACCTGTAAGTTTACTCAATGCCATCGAACAAAGCTGTAATCCCTATTTCTGGCATGCTTTCCGACAAACCATCGAAAAAGATGGCTATGGACCCAAAAATGTGCATTTTAAAAAGCGGTATCAGATGTGGGTGGATGCGATGTTCAGTTTCGGATTCGGACATAAGTTCGAAGACAGTGATGTGTATGAGCAGTCGCGCGGGAATATCCCCTCACAGCGCTACTACAACCGTTATTTCGGCGAAACAGGCTGGAGGGCCATGACTATCCGTTCGCTTTCCATCGGGCAGGGAGAAATACTTGTAACACCCCTGCAACTGGCCAACAGCATGGCGGTTATTGCCAATGAAGGTTATTACATCACACCTCACCTCAACAAACACGATACGATGTTACTTCGGCGGCATGAATCGTTGATTGATAAAAAGCATTTTCCCATTGTGAACGAAGGCATGTGGCGCGTTTTTGAATTTGGAACCGGACGCCATCATAAGCTGAATGATATTTCGATGTGCGGTAAGACCGGCACGGTAGAGAATAACCATGGCAAAGACCACTCCCTGTTTGTGGGTTTTGCACCCCGCGAAAATCCTGTGATTGTGGTGGCTGTGGCTGTCGAAAATGCCGGTTTCGGGTCCACATGGGCAGCTCCAATCGCAAGTCTGATGATGGAACAATACATCACCGGAAAAATTGAAAGAACCACCCTTTTTGAACATATTGCTAATTCAGTTACCGATCCTAATGTCAAAAAGAGATAATCTGCACAATACACTCGACTGGACCACAGTTGTTTATTACCTGTTGCTGGTAGCCATGGGCTGGATTAGTATATACGGTGCCAGCTATGAATTCGATCTCGAAGGCTCATTGTTTAATTTGGGCGATAGGGCCGGAAAACAGCTCATCTGGATTGGTACTTCACTTTTGCTGGCAGGAGCAATATTGTTGCTCGACTTCCGTATTTTTAACTATTTCGCTTATGTGATATACGGGTTTGTCATTGTTTTACTCATAGCAACTATCTTTCTGGCTCCCGAAATTAAAGGTTCCAGATCGTGGCTGGTGATGGGTCCGGTGAGTTTTCAGCCGGCCGAACTGGCCAAAATGGCTACCGGCCTGGCCTTAGCCAAATACTTGAGTCAATATAATTTCAAACTAAAATCACTCAGGGATTTTGTTATACCTGCAACCATCATCCTGATTCCCTTCATATTCATTTTGCTTCAGAAAGAAACAGGTTCTGCCCTCGTATTTGCAGCCTTCCTGCTCGTACTATACCGCGAAGGCATGAAAGGGATTGTACTGCTGTTGGCAGTGCTATCGGTAGTGCTTTTTATCGTGATTATTCGTTTTAGTATTTCTCCTATCGGTGAAGATCGGGGTACCTGGGGAATGGTGATTGCCATGCTGATTATCATCCTGATACAGTTTACTTACGCTTTCTTTTTTGCCCGCCACCGCAGGGAAGCACTTATTCTGATTGTCGCTGCTACATTGATCATTATCGTTTCTGCAGTACTTAACAACTGGTTTATCATCAACTACGATTACGTGGCCATCGGAACTGCGATAGCATCAGCGCTTTACTGGACTGGTGTGGAACTATTCCGCAGGTACCGCAAATACCAGCTAATGATCTTCATCACCCTGGTGTCGGTTGTATTCAGCTATACCTCCGATTATTTATTCAACAACATACTCGAACCGCATCAGCAAATACGTATCAAGGTACTGCTCAACATGGAAGATGACCTGACGGGCGCAGGATACAACGTTAATCAGTCAAAAATAGCTATTGGTTCGGGTGGATTTTTCGGGAAGGGTTTTCTGAACGGCACCCAAACCAAACTCAAATATGTTCCCGAACAGGACACCGACTTCATTTTTTGCACCGTAGGCGAAGAACATGGGTTTCTGGGCTCAACCCTTGTGCTCATATTGTACTGGCTGTTACTGATGCGCATACTCAAAATCGCCGAAAGGCAGCGCGAAATATTCCACCGCATCTATGCCTATTCGGTGATGAGCATTCTGTTTTTTCACCTCATGATTAATGTGGGTATGGTCCTGGGTATCATGCCTGTAATCGGTATTCCACTCCCCTTCTTTAGTTACGGCGGTTCTTCGCTCTGGGGATTCACCATCCTGCTTTTTATTTTGCTAAGATTAGATGCTTCACGACTCGATAGGGGGCGTTAACGATGTAAATAAAACATAGCAGGAAGTGGTGGATTAGCACCATCTTCCTGCTATTCAGAATTACATCAGTTCAACACTACGCTTCACAAACTTTGCCAGTGCCTCGCCTTTCAGCATATTGTTGGCAAGTAAAGCAAGATCGATTAACTGACGAACCAATTTATTATCAGCTGCATAGCTTTCGAGAGCGGATTTCTTCCTGCGATTAAGCTCGTCGAGCTGAGTGCGTGTTGCTTCCCTGGCGGCTTTTTCCTCTTCAGAGAGTTCATCGGCTTTCTTATCTTTCTGAGCTGCTTCTATTTCAGCCTTTTTGGCTTCGGTAGTTTTTATTTCATCGAGTATGGGGTTCAGGACTTCCGCTGTAGCGGCTTCTTCGTCGTGCAACACTTTTTCGATTACAGGGTGAGCCGTATTGAGCACCAGATTGTAGCTGTCGGGCATTTCACCATAGAAACTCATCATGCCTCCCTGCAGGGCCGACATTTCCTTCATGCGGCGCATAAACTCATTCTGAGTGATTAACACCGGATTCGATTCGGTTGAAAGATGTTCGAAGGTTACCAGGAATTCGGCTTTCTCCATGGCCGGAATCTGCGATTTAAACACGGTAACCAGCGCATCTTTCTGCACATCAGTAAGTGTTACCTGCGGCACATCATCTTTTTGAATCAGTTTGTCCACGGTATCGCCATCGACCCGCACAAAACGGGTCTTTCCGAGTTTTTGTTCGAGCTGACTCACCACATGCACATCGAGCTGACCGTCCATGATAAGTACATCATATCCACGGTCTTTGGCAGCCAGGATGTAGCTGTACTGCTCGTCTCTGTTGGTAGTGTACAGGTAAATAAGATCGCCGCTTTTGTCTTTCTGGTTTTCCTTAACCTTGTCTTTATATTCTTCAAGTGTAAAATACTGACTGTCTACATTCTTCAGCAAAGCAAATTTTTCGGCTCTTTCGTAAAATTTCTCATCGCTGAGCATGCCATACTGAATGAAAATCTTCAGATTATCCCATTTTTCTTCAAACTGCGGACGGTCACTTTTGAAAATCTCTGCCAGTCGGTCGGCTACTTTTTTAGTGATATGACCCGAAATTTTGCGCACATTGGCATCGTTCTGCAAATAACTTCTCGAAACATTGAGGGGAATATCCGGAGAATCGATAACACCATGCAACAATGTCAGATAATCGGGCACAATGTTCTCTACATGATCGGTTACAAACACCTGATTACAGTAAAGCTGAATTTTGTTCCGCTGCACTTCGATATTATTTTTTATCTTAGGAAAATAAAGGATACCGGTCAGATTAAACGGAAAATCGACATTCAGATGGATGTGAAACAGCGGTTCTTCACTCATCGGATAAAGTTCGCGATAAAAAGCATTGTAATCTTCTTCTTTCAAATCAGCCGGCTTTTTGGTCCATGCCGGAGAAGGATTATTGATGATATTGTCTTTGTCGGTTTCAACTTCTTTACCGTCTTTCCACTCTTTCACTTTACCGAAAGCAATTTCAACCGGCAGGAACTTGCAGTATTTTTTCAACAAATCTTTAATCTTCGCTTCTTCGAGGAAGTCTTTATTTTCGTCATCGATGTGCAAAACGATATCAGTTCCACGATCCGATTTAATTGTATCTTCGAGACTGTATTCGGGATCGCCTTTGCATGACCAATGTTGCGCTGTGGAACCTTCGCGGCAGGATTGTGTGAAGATTTCCACTTTTTTCGAAACCATGAACGACGAGTAGAATCCAAGTCCGAAATGACCAATCATGGCCTGCGCATCCTTCTTGTATTTCTCAACAAACTCCTCGGCACCCGAGAAAGCAATCTGATTGATGTACTTTTCAATTTCTTCGGCAGTCATTCCTATACCACGGTCGGAAATGGTGATGGTGCCCTTTTTCTTATTCACATCAATGCGGATGGTAAGATCTCCCAGTTCGCCTTTGAATTCACCAACCGAAGCGAGGGTTTTGAGTTTCTGAGTAGCATCAACGGCATTGGATACTAATTCGCGCAGAAAAATTTCGTGATCGCTGTACAAGAATTTTTTGATAACGGGGAATATATTCTGACTACTAACCCCAATATTTCCTTTCGACATAATGATTATGATAATTTTTAAATTATTTATTCGGGCGGGCGCTGACCAAAAAAAATGCCACCCGTTAAATGCTGACAGATTGACAGGAAAATATGGTTTCACAAACTATTTGTCTACAGCCGGAGTTGTAAAAACTTCATGCCGGGTTCATGAAGAATATTCCTTGAAATGAGCTTGAAACTAACAATTCAAAACCACATAATAAACTACAAACACCTGTATTTCAGTTAAATATATCTAATATGAGCGCCATAAACAAGTTAAACACCCAACACAATAACAATTGATTCTAAAATTCAACTAATTTTGCAGCCTCAAAGATTGATATTTAGAAAATGGATTTCAAATATGATGTAATAGTGATCGGTGCCGGACATGCAGGTAATGAAGCCGCCTGTGCCGCAGCCAATATGGGTTCAAAAACCCTGCTTATCACTATGGATATGAACAAGATAGGACAAATGAGCTGCAATCCTGCTGTGGGAGGAATTGCTAAAGGGCAAATTGTAAGGGAGATAGACGCTCTTGGGGGTCAAATGGGCATAATTACCGACCGCAGTGCTATCCAGTTTCGGATGCTTAATCGTTCTAAAGGCCCCGCCATGTGGAGTCCGCGCTCGCAAAGCGACCGACATCAGTTTATTCAGGAGTGGATTAAAACGATAAGCAATACGCCCAACCTTTACCTTTGGCAGGACACGGTACTCGGACTCAACATCGAAAACAATGTAGTGTGCGGAGTAACCACCGCATTGGGTGTAAAAATGGAAGCAAAAGCCGTAGTGCTTACCGCCGGAACATTTCTGAGTGGTTTAATGCATTTTGGAAAAAACCAACTCACGGGTGGTCGAATATCAGAACCTGCTTCGTTCGGAATTACCGAACAACTCAAATCTATCGGTTTCAGCACCGACCGTATGAAAACCGGAACTCCCTGCAGAATCGACGGACGTACTATCGACTTTAGTAAAATGACAGAGCAGGTCGGTGAAAACGATTTTCATCAGTTTTCTTTTCTCCCACATATAAAAAGGGATTTGAAACAAATGAGCTGCTGGACTACCTACACCAATGAGCAAACACACGATGTGCTGAGAAGCGGATTGCAGGATTCTCCCCTTTACAACGGACAGATTCAAAGCATCGGTCCGCGCTATTGCCCGAGTATAGAAACCAAAATTGTGACATTTGCCGATAAAATCGCCCATCAGCTTTTTCTCGAACCCGAAGGTGTCGATTCACAAGAATACTACCTGAATGGTTTCTCTTCTTCTCTCCCACTCGATGTGCAAATCAAAGCCATCCGAACCATTCCCGGTCTTGAAAATGCACACTTGTACCGACCCGGATATGCGATTGAATACGATTTCTTCGATCCTCGACAACTCAAACATACACTCGAAACCAAGTTAATTGCAAACTTGTTTTTTGCCGGTCAAATCAATGGTACCACTGGATATGAAGAGGCAGGTGGACAAGGTTTGATTGCTGGAATGAATGCTCATCTTAATGGCCACCAAAAAATACCGTTTACACTTAGTCGATCCGAAGCCTATATCGGTGTTCTCATCGATGATCTTGTAACCAAAGGCGTTGATGAACCATACCGCATGTTTACATCCCGCGCCGAATACCGCCTATTGCTCCGACAGGATGATGCCGACATGCGATTAACCGAAAAAGGTTTCGAAGCCGGACTGGTTACCCAGGAAAGAATAAGCCATGTAAAGGAAAAGAAAGTACAAATTGATGCTCTGATTAGCTTTCTGAAACAATATCCTTTGAAACCTCAATTCATCAATGCCTTTCTTGTTGCTAACAATTCATCTGAACTAAAACATGGATGTCGTTTGCACGACCTCGTACTACGACCTCAGTTCGGTATCAATAAGCTTGCTACAACGATACCGGCATTGCAGAAAAAATTAGATTCTTTGGGCGAAAGGAAAGAGGAAATCATCGAAGCTGTTGAGGTTATAGTGAAGTATGAAGGTTACATTGAAAGGGAAAAAATGATTGCCAATAAGCTTGAAAGACTCGAACATATTCCACTGAAAGGTCGTATTGAATATGAAAAAATCCTTTCTCTCTCTACCGAGGCACGGCAAAAATTGACAAAATTTGACCCCGAAACCATTGGTCATGCCAGCAGGATTCCGGGAATTTCTCCCAGCGATGTGAATGTGCTATTAGTCCTTCTTGGCAGGTGAATTTGTGTTTCACGTGGAACAATTTGAATTATTGAACATAAATCATTATGATAAACACCCTGGAAAAACTCAAAAAAGAGGCAATATCATTTCCTGACAAGCCGGGGGTGTATCAGTATTTCAACTCAAAAGATGAAATAATCTATGTAGGGAAAGCCAAAAATCTGAAAAAAAGAGTATTGTCATACTTTAATAAATTTCATGAATCGGGTAAGACCAATGTGCTTGTGAAGAACATTGCTTCAATTAAATACATTGTTGTGGATACTGAAGAAGATGCATTGCTGTTGGAAAATAATCTTATAAAAAGATATCAACCCAGATATAATGTAATGCTCAAAGATGGTAAAACCTATCCGAGTATCTGTATTACAAACGAACCCTTTCCGCGGGTATTTAAAACAAGAAATATTATCAGGAACGGGTCGCAGTATTTCGGTCCATACAGTTCAAACTATGCTATCAATACTCTGATTGAGTTCATACATCAAATATTCCCTATACGTACATGCAAACTGCTTTTGTCGAAAGAAAATGTGAAGCAGGGAAAATTCAGGGTGTGTTTGCAGTACCATATCAAAAAGTGTAATGGTGGTTGCGAAGGAAAAGAGTGTGAAACAGAATATCAAAAACACATCGATGCAGTAATCAAAATCATTCGTGGAGATGCAAACGAATTGAGTAAAATGTTGCTTCAGCAAATGAAAGAATTATCGTCCGAATATAAATTCGAAGAAGCACATTTGCTGAAATTAAAATACGATTTGCTCGAAAATTACAAATCAAAATCAATTATTTCGAATACTGTGCTCAACGAAACCGATGTGTTTGGCTATGATGAAGACGAAAACTACTGCTATGTAAACATACTCAGGGTTTCCAAAGGTTCTATTATACAGGGATATACAATAGAATACAGGAAAAGAACCGAAGAACAAAAGTCAGAATTGCTTGCTATGGCTATTGTTGAATTAAGGGAAAAATTCAACAGTACTTCACAGGAAATAATACTGCCTTTCGAAATTGGCTTTGATTTGAACAATGTAACCGCAACCATTCCACAAAAAGGCGATAAAAAGAAATTGCTCGATTTATCGATACAGAATGTAAAACAACACAAGCTGGAAAAACTTAAGCAAGCAGAAAAACTTAACCCGGAACAAAGGGGTATGGCTGTGCTCAAACACCTGCAGGAAAAATTGCAACTCCCCAAAGTTCCGATGCATATTGAGTGTTTTGATAACTCTAATATATCCGGAACTAATGCTGTTGCTGCCTGTGTTGTATTCAAAAAAGGCAAACCATCGAAAAAAGATTATCGTAAATATAATATCAAAACAGTAGAAGGTCCTGATGACTATGCTTCGATGCGCGAAGTTATTTTGCGTCGCTACTCCCGACTTATCGCTGAAGTACAATCACTCCCCGACCTCATCATCACAGATGGTGGAGTTGGTCAGATGGAAATAGTGAGAAAAGTGATCGAAGATGAACTGCAATTGAATATCGCAATTGCCGGGTTGCCTAAAAACGAGAAACACAGAACTAAAGAATTGCTGTTCGGATTTCCACCAAAAGAAATAGGACTGAAACCTACTGATCAGGTTTTTAAATTTCTTGCAGCAATACAGGATGAAGTACACCGCTTTGCTATCACCTTCCATAGAGACAAGCGAAGCAAACAACAAACAAGATCAGAACTCGACGAAATTAAAGGATTGGGCGAAAAATCCAAACTTTTGCTAATAGGACACTTTAAAAGTCTCAAAAGAATCCGGATTGCTTCTTTAAATGAAATTTCAGAAATTATAGGAACACACAGAGCTTCAATAGTTTACAAGTATTTTAATCCGGATTTGAACCTCTGAGAATTTAATAAAATTCTTTTTCTGTATCTTTGTGTGCAAATATTTAATTCTCTTAGCGCTTCATGGAACAAATTGTTGTAGAAAATATCAATGAATTGAAAAAGGCTGCCTCCCTAATGATCAATTTGATGGGAGATGATCGCATCTTTTTGTTCAATGGAAATATGGGTGTCGGCAAAACTACCCTCATCAAGGCAATTTGTGAAACAATGCACGTTATTGAACCAATCAATAGTCCAACGTTTTCAATAGTAAATGAATATACTGCCCCTGATGGTAAAATCATTTATCACTTCGATTGCTACCGGATAAAAAATGTAAGGGAAGCTTTCGAAATGGGCGCTGAAGAATATCTCTACAGTGGTAATTATTGTTTCATCGAATGGGCAGAAAAAATTGCCCCTCTCCTACCCGATTCTTTCGTTGAAATAAATATCACCGAAATTGAAAACGGAATCAGAAAAATTGAACTGAACCGGAATTAAATTTCGTAGCGTTCCGAATCTTGTATAGAGTCGATTATGGGTATTAACTCGCTCAGGGTTTCGGCGCGAAGCATGGCTATGCGTGTTTCCTTAAAATTGGGTATACCCTTAAAAACAGGGGTGGCAGCTAAATGTCTGCGACTGTGTATTATTCCTTTTAGTCTTTGCTTGTAAACTGTTTCAAGCGGTTTATCATCATCAATATCGAGCCATCGAATTGAAGCATAAATATGCTCTTTTATAATTTCCTTTTGTTCTTCAAAACTAAAAAGAGGTTTCTTTTCTCCGGTTTCGAAAAAATGTTTTATCTCCGAAAATATCCATGGATGGCCAATTGCAGCTCTGCCTATCATCACAGCATCCACACCGTAACGGTTGAAACATTCCAAAGCCCTTTCAGGTGTTGTAACATCACCATTGCCTATAATGGGAATACGCATACGCTGATTATTCTTCACCTCCCCTATCAGCGACCAGTCGGCGTCTCCCTTGTACATCTGCGCACGTGTACGACCGTGGATGGTCAGTGCCTGTATACCACAATCCTGTAAACGCTCAGCCAAATCCACAATCACTTTACTATTCTCATCCCAGCCCAAACGAGTCTTGGCAGTAACAGGAATTCCTACAGCATTCACTATTTTTGATGTGATTTTAAGCATTTTAGGTATGTCCTGTAATAATCCGGCTCCGGCTCCTTTGCATGCTACTTTTCTGACAGGACAACCAAAATTAATATCAATAATATTGGGAGATGCTGTTGATGCAATGCGGGCAGCTTCGGCCATCGCATTTTCATCGCTTCCATACAATTGAATGGCAATTGGTCTTTCTGATTCATGTAAGGTGAGTTTCTGCTGAGTACGGTTTACACTTCTGATTAAAGCCTCAGAAGAAACAAACTCTGTATAAACCATATCAACACCAAACCGTTTGCACAAAATCCTGAAAGCAGGATCGGTAACATCCTCCATGGGTGCCAGAAAAAGCGGTTTATCACGAAATGTAATACTTCCAATATTCATGTAAATTCAATTTTGGGACAGCAAAGGTAGTAAAACTTTATAAATCGAACGATTATAACTAATTTTGCAACTCATCATATGAAAATTATAATAATTATTATATTGTTGTTCAATATCTTACAAATGCACAGCCAATTTGTGAAATTTTCTCCTGCATGGTTTGGCCCCAATGCCAACCCTGTACCCGAATTTACAGATGCACGCATACCTGCAAAAACAACAATTAGTCTGATGGGTGACCACTACTTTGGATACGGTGATCGTACTTTCAACGGTTATTTCAAAATTGAAATACCACTACTCCCCCACCGTGGTTCGCTGAAATTATGGTCTACTGTACTTGAACATTACCAGATTACCGGAGAAATAGCCAGTAAGCGTGGAATGTCAGGTGCACTTTCAGGTAAAGCAAATGGTGATTTGTATGTGCAAACAAGGGCTTTAATATTGAATGAAAACAAATACAAACCCAATTTGATATTGAATATTACATTGAAAACAAGCTCTGGTACTGGATTTACGAATCGACGATATTTTGATACTCCCGGGTACGCTTTCGATTTGGAAGCAGGAAAAAGTATATTAACCGGGAGTAAAACATTAAGCGAAATACGAACAGTACTCAATTTTGGCTTTTTCTGTTGGGAAACCACTGGTGGCAGACAAAATGATGCCCCTGTTTATGGTTTAAAACTGATTTTGAAAAACCCCAATACTTCCATCGAAAATTCAATATCAGGATATCATGGCTGGATGCATAAACATCCGCTCTATGGAAAGGATTATGGTGATAATCCTCTGGTTTATAATATAAAAGTAATTCAAAATGTCAAAAATTTTAAAATATTCGGGCAATATCAATATGGTATCCGCGATTATCCTTATCATCAGCTTCGTTTTGGATTTACATTCGAAATCCCCTTTTTAACTCCTTCATACCAATGAACAGAAACTATATTGAAATCATGGCCCCGGTCGGTTCCTGGGAAAGTCTTGCAGCAGCCATACAAGCAGGTGCTGATTCAGTTTACTTTGGAATCGAAAAACTGAATATGCGCAGTAAATCGAGCAATAACTTTACTACAGCCGATTTGCGTAAAATTGTATTAACTTGTAATGATAACAAGGTCAAATCATATCTAACCATCAATACGATACTTTACGATGATGATTTAACTTTGATGCGGGAAATTATCGATATCGCACATGAGGTAAAAGTATCGGCCATCATTGCTTCAGATATCGCTGCCATGATGTATGCTAACCAAAAAGGGGTCGATGTACATCTTTCTACTCAGTTAAATATCAGTAATGTAGATGCTTTACGCTTCTATGCACAATTTGCAGATGTGGTTGTTCTTGCACGGGAACTCAATATGGACCAGGTAGCCTTTATTCACAAACAAATTCAGGAACAAAACATCCGTGGAAAAAATGGTGAACTAATTCGTATCGAAATGTTTTGCCACGGTGCATTGTGTATGGCAGTTTCCGGAAAATGCTACCTGAGCCTGCACGAAAAAAATCTTTCGGCCAACCGTGGTGCCTGTAATCAGATTTGCAGGCGCGGTTATGTAGTAAAAGACAAAGACTCAGAAATTGAACTCGAAATTGATAATGAGTATATTATGTCTCCTAAAGATTTGAAAACCATTGGATTTACTAATATCTTGCTAAAATCGGGGGTGAGGGTTTTTAAAATTGAAGGCAGAGCACGAGGGGCTGAATATGTAAAAACTGTAGTTTCCTGCTATCGTGAAGCCATCGATTCATGTCTGAATAATACATTTACTGATGAAAAAATTGCAGACTGGAATAAACGACTTAGCCGGGTTTTCAATCGCGGTTTCTGGAACGGGTATTATCTTGGACAAAAGTTGGGGGAGTGGAGCACCAATTACGGATCCGAAGCTACACACAAAAAGGTGTATATAGGAAAATGCACCAATTACTTTAAAAACCTTCAGGTTGCGGAGTTTTTACTTGAAGCTCAGCATCTTGATATAGGTGACGAAATACTGATAACAGGCGAAACAACAGGTGCTTACGAAGATGTAGTGAAAGAAATTCGTGTGGAACTTTTACCTGTAGACAGTGTAGTGAAAGGTACCTTCTTTTCTATAAAAACAAAAAATGTCATTCGCAGAAATGATAAACTGTTCAAAATAGTCCAATCATTATAGCAAATAATCCTCCTGTATCATACCTCAATATCCTATATTTGTCCTGTATTCCTACCGAATACAGGATTTCTTTTGATGTATAACTTTAAATTCAAATGTTTATGAAAAAAATGTACTTTATGCTGATTGTACTTGCTGTAAGTTTAGCATTATCAGCTCAGACTCAACTTTACTTCAATGATTTTAACGCTGGTGCAGGCAGTGCGACCATCGTTGGTAACGGACAAATTGTGATGGCTGCTCATCCTGCTTTTGGAAATGTTTTTCATAATGCAGCCGGAGGTCAGGGAATCAGAAGCAATTATATGTTGCTTCCCGACAATGTTTTTGCCAATTTGCAGACTTCAGGATCCAAAGAGCTTTCGATTGGTTTTTGGGTAAACAGGGGAACAGCAGCTAATTATTACTGGACACCCATTTTTACAGCGTATGGTGCTGCACCTATAGCGGGAGCCAACACATGGCCCATGATGGCTTTACAGTCGCGTGGCTGGGCTCAGGTGAATTGTACAGGCTGGTCTGATTTTACGGGTACACAAAACGTAAAAGGTGTTAATACAGAATCAACCAATTGGCTCGACGATAATGCATGGCACTATTACACAGCTGTTTTAACCGAAACCAATGTTAAAGTGTATGTGGATGGAGTAGTAATGAACGAATGGATTCTTACAGGAAATGCTGCAGGTTCATCGGTAAGTGGTTTATTTACCAATGGAGGCGATTTAAAATATATTTGCCTCGGTGGAAATCAGGCCTGGAATTGGGCTGACCCCGATCCAGCATACATGTTCGATGATGTAGCTGTTTATTCCACAGCTCTAAGTACACAACAAATTACTAACATCATGAATACCAAAATCACTACTTCAATTGAAAATCAAAATGTTGGAATGCAGGTGATTAAAGAAGAATACTATCAACTTAATGGTTCCAAAATTCAGGCTGGATACAGAGAACTTATTCCGGGAATCTATTTAAAGAAATCTTACATGAGTGATGGTTCTGTTATCAATTCCAAAATTCTCAAAACAGTAATAAAATAACCAGAACTTTTAGTGTTACAGAAAAAGACAGGATTACCAGGATAATCATCATAAGATTTTAATCTTACATGATCATTCTGCTAATCCTGTCTTAATATTATCCCCAATTCATTTATCTAACTCATTTCGAGCATTTTAAGTATAGACTTAACTGCTTTCACCCTGATTTCTTCATCCACCTTTATTTCCGGAATCTCGTTTTTCAGGCATAAATACAGTTTTTCGAGCGTATTTAATCTCATGAAATTACATTCGTTGCATGCACAAGTACTATCGTTAGGTGGTACAGGAATGAAGGTCTTCCCCTGGCTCTGCTTTTGCATTTCGTGTAAAATACCCGATTCTGTAGCCACAATAAAAACTTTTTTATCTGATTGAATGGTGTGATTGAGCAAAGCCTGGGTTGAACCAATGAAATCAGCCATCATCAATACTGGCTTTTTACATTCGGGATGAGCAATAACATCAGCTCCGGGGTGCTGTTCTTTCAGTATAATCAACTTTTCAACTGAGAATTGCTCGTGTACATGACATGCTCCATCCCATAATAACATATTGCGACCGGTAATCCTGTTGATATAATCTCCCAGATTTTTATCGGGTCCGAAAATAATTTTACTATCTTTGGGAAGCTGATCGATTATTTTCCGGGCATTGGTTGATGTTACTACAATGTCAGTTAGTGCTTTAACAGCAGCTGTTGTATTAACATAGGATATCACTGTGTGACCGGGATTTGCTTTGATAAATTCTTCGAACTTATCAGCCGGACAACTTTCGGCGAGTGAACAGCCGGCCTCGAGGTCGGGTACAATCACCTTCTTATGTGGAGAAAGAATTTTGGCAGTTTCGCCCATAAAATGTACACCACATAAAACAATAATATCGGCATCGGTATGGGCAGCCCACTGTGCCAATGCTAAGCTATCGCCAATTTTATCTGCAATATCCTGAATATCACCCATTTGGTAATAATGCGCCATAATAATAGCATTTTTATCCTTTTTCATACGGTTTATTTCAGCAATGAGCAGCGATTTATCCATGATCTATTATTATTATTACTTTTTTAATTTTAAAAATATATTTTTGAATATTATGATAGTATGTTGATATGGTTGATAAAATATTGAGCATATATTTGGAAAATACGATATCAAAAATTAAGTGAATCTTTTCAAAAGCTAACAATATGATTAACTATTTG
>CAYGJI010000045.1:0-22304 GCA_964350125.1 uncultured Paludibacter sp.
GTCCTGCTCAGTCAAAAAGACTTGTGAAAATTTTTAATAGTGCTGAAGATGCAGGAATTGTATTTGATAATTAATTATTTATCCAAAAAGTGAAAGATATTACATCATATGAACACCACCTTTCAAAACCAACTCCTCCAACAGCTTGACGATTTATTCCCCGGTCAAATTGATATTCATCAAAAAATCCCAAAAACATATTGGAACAAAGCAAAAGACCCGAAAAAAGTAAAGGCAGTTTATCTGGGTTGTGATCCAACAAATAAAGTGAAAAATATTCAGTTTGATTATGCTTTTGCACATGGTAGCAATAACCCGGGCTTTAAACGATTTGTAATCTTGCATACCAAACAATTAGAAGCGATTGGTTTAGATTGGGAATCGGTTTATACCCAGAACCTCTGCCAGAATTACTTTATGGAGGAAACTTCTAAGAATAAAATCTGGAAAGAGGCTGCCATCAAAGTGTGGATTCCGGTCCTTAAAGCGGAACTGGATAATTTGTTCGATAGCAGTATTTCGGTGCTTCTTACATCTCAACTTTTGCTGGATGTGCTACTTAACGAAGATTTACTCGAAAGAAATAAACGCCCGACAAAATACGATGCTGCCAATTTTTATAAAAGAGAAACCGAAATACCGGTTCCAGCCAATCAGAATAAACTTGAACGTCCGCTGATTCCTTTGTATCGTGGAAGAAATCCGAAAACTGGTGAATCGTATTTGCTCACAAACATATCAAATGCTGATTACGCAAAGTTGGTAACGCAATTGCTCTGATTTTCTCTTTTCATCTCTTGAAATTACACCCAATTCCCCTATATTTGTGGACATTTTTGACAATGTAGCTCGCTTCCGCAAAGTCCTCAATGTCAACCAAAAGATAACCAACGAAAAAATTTACTTGTTTACAGCACTGATATGAAAAACCAGTTTGATAAAGAGGGGTTTATCCCAAAACATGGAGGTTATGAGAGTTTGATAACCTTCCAGAAAGCAGATATAGTATTTCTGGGAACCAGGTACTTTTGCGATAAATATATCAGCAAGTTCGACCGCACTCACGATCAGATGGTGCAGGCTGCCCGATCAGGAAAAATGAATATCCTCGAAGGAAGTATGGCCGCCGGAACATCGAAGGAAACTGAAATAAAACTTACCAATGTTGCAAGAGCTTCGTTAAAGGAGCTTTTGGAAGATTACAGAGATTTTATCAGGGTTAAGAAGCTTGTTTTTTGGGATAGGAATCATCCATATTACGATGCGCTCACCCAAAAACATTTAATTCCGAATCCTACTTATGAGCATTACCAAAAAGGCATTGAAAGTAAGTATCCGGAAGTTGCAGCCAATGTGCTTTACAGCCTGACAAACATAACCATTTTTATGCTTACGCAGCAGCTCAAGCGTTTGGAGCAGGATTTTCTGAAGGAAGGCGGCTTGCGGGAACGTATGACAAAAGCACGAATTAATTACCGAAATAAAAATAATAACTTAAAATAACAACCCCATGCCAACCCCCGACTTCTACGAAACCATCAACCGCAATGCCATTGTGGTTAAACCAAAACAACCATTTTTTGACTGGATCAATGCTGTTGACCCTGCTTTTCCGGTTATTCAGAAAGACGAAGGAACCGTGTATTTAATCAGGGAGAAAGATAGCAATGAGGCTATTGAACGCTGGCTTAGCCGCAACTTCGATAAAATTTTTGTTGCCGAACTGGAGGGCTGGCATACCATCGAATCCGACTGGCCGGCGAAAAGAACTTACAAACTATTTAAAGAATGGTTCGAAGTTGAAATTCATTCGATGATTTTTGATCTGGAGGAGTCTGAGATTGTAAAGGAATAGTCACAGAAATCTTTCGCGACAAACTTGCCGGGCATTAGCCTTCATAAAACGGAGCATGTTGACCAGTTTAGTTCCTGCGGAATCAATCATTGCTTATTGTTCCGAGCCTGATTTATCAGGAATTCGGAGCATATTGACCAGTTTATATTCTTCATTGTCTTAGGTTTTGTTTTATTTCGCAGCCATTATTAACAAACACAATCCGATTATGGCAGGAAAAACAAGACCTATTGATAACCAAGTTTGCATAGGTGCAGTATGGCAGGAATTTTTACTCTTGAATCCTCGTTAAATTTCATATTTCATTGTTCAAAATTTGTCTGCTGTAGTTTTTTGCACTTGGCGCAACTTTATGTGTCTTGCCGAAACAACGCGCGGTTGATGCCACCCATACAATGCAAGCTTATCGCGAAGAATTACACATGACTTTGGCAAGCCGGGCCAGGTCAACTTGCTGAGCAGTTTTTTCATTCATTTCGAAAATTGTATGTGTATTCTTGTTTGCTGCAGGCAAAACTACGAACAATAGTTCAAAATATTACAAGGGATCAATAAAAGCTGAATGTGGTTGCACGGGAAGGGTTTAATCATGGATTGAGGAGATGTTGCTTGGTCGGGAAACTGAATGTGTTTTTATTCTTTCCCGAAAAATGATACATTTGCAACTCAAATAATTAAATTAAGAACAATGAATCGATTATTAACCGCATTGATTATGTCAGTTGCAATGTTAACAACTGCCTGTGTGCCAGAGAAGGATGCAGGTGAAATTATCGGGAAACAAACGCCCGATACATCCAAAGGGAGAATGACCCCCGAAATTTTATGGTCGTTCGGGCGCATTGGTACCGTTGAGGTATCGCCCGACAACAACCGTATAGTGTACACAGTAAGCTATTTCAGCATTCCGGAGAACAAGAGCAATTCGGAAATTTTTGTAATGAACACCGATGGTTCGGAGAAGAAACAGCTCACTACTTCATCGTTTCGCGAATCGGCCCCTAAATGGATGAATGATGGCAAGCGCATCGCCTATTTATCGAACGAAAGCGGAAGTACGCAACTATGGGTGATGGATGCTGATGGCTCCGACAAAATGCAAATCACCGAACGCGAAAATGGCATCAGCGATTTCCGGTTTTCGCCCGACGAGAAACAATTGCTTTTTGTGGCACAGGTAAAAGTAAAACCGGGCACTGCCGACGTACACCCCGACCTTCCCAAGGCTACCGGATTGATTATCAACGACCTGATGTACAAGCATTGGGACGAATGGGTTAGCACTGTTCCGCATCCTTTTATTGCCGATTTTGATGGTAAAAAAATCAGCAACGAAAAAGACATTCTTGAAGGTGAACCCTACGAAAGCCCGGTTAAACCCATGGGTGGCATCGAACAATTAGCCTGGACTCCCGACGGCAAAAAGGTGGCTTACTGCTCACGCAAAAAAACAGGAAAAGCCTATGCGGTTTCAACCAATACTGATATTTACCTGTATGATGTGGCTACGGGACAAACCAACAATCTGACCGAAGGCATGATGGGTTACGATATGAATCCTGTTTTTTCTCCCGACGGAAAATGGATGGCTTGGGAAAGTCAGGAGCGCGATGGCTATGAAGCTGATAAACACCGGCTTTTTGTTATGAATATGTCAACCAGTGAAAAGAAGGACCTATCGGCGAACTTTGATCAAAACTCAGAATCGGTGGTATGGTCGGCCGACAGCAAATCGCTTTATTTTGTGAGCGTATGGCATGCTCTAACACAGATTTATCGTGCTGATTTAGTAAGCGGTGAGATTGTGAAACTTACAGAAGGTGTGCACGACTACAAATCAGTTTATCCTGCAGGCGACAAGTTGATTGCAGTTAAAGGCTCGATGAGCAAACCGCACGAAATATATGCCGTTAATCCCACCACTGGTGAAGCAACCGAAATTTCATTCGAAAACAAAGATATTTTGAATAAAATTGAAATGGGTAAAGTAGAACAGCGCTGGATAACTACAACCGACAACAAACCAATGTTGGTGTGGGTCATCTATCCTCCCAAATTCGACCCGGCCAAAAAATACCCTACCATTTTGTATTGTCAGGGCGGTCCACAGTCGGCTGTAAGCCAGTTTTGGTCGTACCGCTGGAATTTGCAAACCTTTGCAGCCAACGATTATATCATAGTTGCACCCAACCGGCGCGGATTGCCCGGCTTCGGACAGGAATGGCTCGAACAAATCAGCGGCGATTATCCCGGCCAAAACATGAAAGATTATCTTTCAGCCATTGATGCCCTGGCCAAAGAACCATTTGTTGACGAAACACGGCTCGGAGCAGTTGGTGCCAGCTATGGAGGCTACTCGGTATTCTGGCTGGCCGGCAATCATAACAAGCGTTTTAAAGCATTCATAGCACATGCCGGAATATTCAACCTCGAACAACAATACCTCGAAACCGAAGAGATGTGGTTTGCCAACTGGGATATGGGTGGTGCTTACTGGGAAAAGGAGAATGCTGTAGCACAACGCACTTATGCAAACTCACCACATCAATTTGTGGATCGCTGGGATACACCCATCCTTGTTACCCATGGTGAAAAAGATTACCGCATCCTGGCTTCGCAGAGCATGGCAGCTTTCAATGCTGCTGTTTTAAGGGGCGTTCCTGCTCAGTTGCTTATTTATCCTGATGAGAATCACTGGATATTGAAACCGCAGAACGGAATCCTCTGGCAACGCACTTTTGCTTCGTGGCTCGACGAGTGGCTGAAACCATCATCCGGAAAATAAAATTATAATAACTTATCCATGCAACTTTTTATGTAATGCTTTCATCTTGCAGATAAATGTCACAGAACCGGTTAGATCAATTAGAAAAAATCATCGCAGCGGCAAAAAACGGAGAAGCAAAGGCACAGAAGAAAATCTACGACCTTTTTGCTCCGGTGATGATGGGTATCTGCTACCGATATATGAATGATGCCGAAACAGCTAAAGACATGCTGCAGGAAGGATTCATCCGGGTGTTTACGAAACTCGACAGCTATGCCGGTACCGGTTCTTTCGAAGGCTGGCTGAGAAGAGTATTCGTAACCACCTGCCTGGAACACCTCCGACAGAAAGATGCATTGCGAATGAGTTCAGCACTGGAAGATTACAATCAGGCACTCATTGCAGAAGGCGCGGAAGCCATCAGCAAAATGACAGTGGACGAACTGCTGCTGCTCATCTCTGGCTTGGCCGAAGGATACCGCACGGTTTTCAACCTCTATGCAATTGAAGGTTATTCGCATGCCGAAATTGCCGAAATGCTGAACATTACCGAAGTTACTTCGAGAACACAGTTTTTGCGGGCCCGCAAGATATTGCAGGAAGCAGTTATTAATTGGGAAAATGATGGAAAAAGAATTCGATAATATGCAAAACGACCCCTTCCTGGATGCGTTCAGGAATAAACTTACGAACTATAGCATGCCTGTGGATTCGGGCGTTTGGAAGGAAGTGGGAAAAACTATCGGGCCGAAAACAAAGCGATTACCACTTTGGCTGGTTTGGTCGCTGAGTTCAGCGGCTGCAGTGGCTTTGATAATTACTTTCGGTACTTTTTTTATCAATTCTCAGCTTGAGACTACTGAAATTACAGCGAATAAAGTAGAAAAAAATGTCATTTCTGCTGATGAAAAGCCAACCGAAACAACCGAAACAGTTGATTCTGTAGTTAATCAGATAATACCTGCCAAAGCCGACATCCAGCCTGCTGCTATGGCTGCAGCTTATGAAAAAGTACGTGTAAATCGTAAATATAATCCTTCAAATGACAAAACAGTACAAACTTCAGTGAAAACTGAATCTGCTATCCCTCTCAAAGAAAAGGACTTATCAGTTGAAATGCAGCCTATTGCAACAATCGACCCTGTTTCTGACAAGAAAGTTGAATATAACGAACCGGTAATTGCTACCACAAATCCGGCAACATCAACTGTAAAGGAAACAACAACTGAGCAAAACGTAAAACAGACCGCAATTTTACAGATTGCGCAGGCAAGTAAAGATTGGACCGATGATATGTTGAAGAAACAAGATGACCTTGTGCAGGTCTCATTGGGTGTTGGCTCAGGAGTAGGTGGAACCTCTGCCCTCAGCTTTGGTCGAAACATGGATTATATGAGCGAAAAACTGGCTACAGCCGAAACTGCGATGGCTAATATCATGGCTCCTGAGGATTTCCCCGACAAAAACTACCTTCCACCTGTTTCGGTTGGTATGCTTTTCCGTTTGAAAACAGCCAAAAACATCTCGTTTGAAAGCGGACTGGTTTACAGCTACCTGCTCACCACCATGTCGCGTGAAAACAGCTGGTCGGATGCCCGTGCTGAGCTTAATCTGCACTATCTCGGAATACCTTTAAATGCTGTTGTGAGCCTTTACGAAGAAGGAAAATGGAGCATCTACTGTTCAGGAGGTTTGATGTTTGAAAAGGGTTTATGGTCGTTTTACAAACAGGAAGTGTATCAGGGTCCGGCCACCATTACCACTACAGCCAGCAAATCAATCGATGGATTGCAATGGTCGCTTAACGCATCGTTAGGTTTAAGTTACAATGTTACGCCGGATGTTTCACTGTTTTTCGACCCTAAATTATCGTGGTACGCAGACAACAATCAGCCTTTCAGCGTAAGAACGCACATGCCGCTTCTTATTGGCATACAGGCCGGTATTAGAACACATTTTTGATGCATCGGTATAACTTTAAAATACAGATATTTATGAAAAATTTCATTTATTCAATGCTGGCAATACTCCTGGTTAGTATAACTGCCTGCGAAGAAAAGGTAACCGAAACTGTTACCTACAAAATCAACGAACCAGTTTTCATGTCGAAGAGCGACTTTCGTAATTCGGTGAAAGTAAGCAGAGTTCCTCATCAGATTACCGGTTATGGTAAAATCAGCTATTATCAGGGCTATCTGTTTATGTCGGAGCCTGGAAAAGGCATCCACATCATTAACAATCAGAATCCCTCAAATCCACATGCTGTTGGATACATCGAACTGCTTGGTAATGCCGACCTGTCAGTACGCAACAATCTCCTTTACGCCGACTCGTATGTTGATTTGGTATGGTTCGACGTGAGTAATCCGTCGGAACCCGTACTCAAAGGCCGTCTCGAAGATGTTTTCCCCGAAGCATTGCCCATCATCCGAAATGAGGTAGGCATCGACTGGGAAATGTGTTATGGTGACAAGAAAAAGGATGGTGTCATTGTTGGATGGACTGAAGTGGAAAGAACCGAACCGGTTGAAGAATATTCCGGTGGTTGGGGATGGCGTTGGGGCTGGTTTCGTGGCGACGGCCTAACCACCATGGCTGAAAAGGATTTTGACTCATCAACTGGTGGAGGCAACAGCATCAACGGGTCCATGTCGCGCTTCACCATCTATCTCGATTACCTGTATGCTGTTATCAACAACCAAATGGTCATTTTCGACCTTTCGAAACCCATACCAGTTAAAGCCGCCGACAATATTTATGTTGGATGGGATGTGGAAACCATTTTCAGCTACGAAAAATACATGTATTTGGGCACTCCAACGGGCATGTTGATTTATTCGGTCGAAAATCCAATCAAACCAGAATTTATGTCGTCTATAGTACATTCCCGGGGGTGCGACCCCGTAGTTGTGGAAGGGAATACTGCCTATGTTACCATTCATTCGGGGAATGGCTGTGGTCAAACAGAAAATAAACTGATAATCATCGACGTAACTGACAAAAAAAGACCAAGAGAAATTGTTTCGTACAGCATGACCAAACCCAAAGGCCTGGGCATCGACAATAAAACACTGTTTGTATGCGATGACGGACTTAAGATTTTCAAAGCTGATAATCCACAAACCATCATGGCCAATCAACTGGCGCACTACAAAGGGATGGCCGGTTACGACGTAATACCATTTAATAATGTACTGATGATGATTGCTGAAGATGGAATTTACCAGTACGATTACAGCAATCTCAACAATATCCGGCAGCTCAGTTATCTGAAGGTTGGCGAGTGAGATTGAACAACTCATTAAAGAATTTGGTTTTAAACTGAGACAAGTGATACATTTGTCTCAGTTTTTTTGTACTTTTGCTCCGGAATTCATCAAACAATTGCATGAAGCAAATTCAAATCATTAATGGCCCGAATCTGAACCTGTTAGGTAAACGGGAGCCCTCAGTTTACGGCAGTAAATCGTTCGAAGATTATCTGGAAGAGCTGAATGTACGCTTCCCACAATACAGGTTGGCATATTATCAGTCGAACATGGAGGGTGAAATTGTAAATAAACTGCACGAAACAGGCTTCACTTTTGATGCGATTATTCTCAATGCCGGTGCTTATACCCATACATCCATAGCCATTGCCGACGCTATCCGCTCAATCAGCACACCCGTTATCGAAGTACACATATCCAATGTTTTTCAGCGCGAAAAGTTCCGTCATCATTCTTACCTGTCGGAGGTATGCAAAGGATGCATTGTAGGTTTCGGCCTCGACTCCTACCGGCTTGCCATCGAATCAATCATTTAAAATCAAATATTCTGTATGTCGAAATCGACCAAAATTGTAGCAACTATCAGCGACAAAAACTGTGGAGTGGATTTTATCCGCGAACTTTACATCGAAGGAATGAATGTGGTGAGAATGAACTCTGCCCACCTCAACCGCGAAGGATTCACCAAAATCATCAACAATGTACGTGCTGTGAGCCCCCACATTGCCATCCTTATGGATACAAAAGGACCCGAAGTGCGCACCACAATTGCTGAGAACGATGGTGTTGAAATCAACACTGGTGATATGATTAAAGTAAAGGGCGACCCCGACAAAACAACATCAAATTGTTGCATTTATGTTAATTACACACATTTTGTGCGTGACCTTAAAGTTGGCGACGAAATTCTTTTCGACGACGGAGAGATTGAACTAAAGGTAGAAGCCAAAGAAGGCGATTATCTGCTCTGCAAAGCATCGAACGATGGTATACTTGGAAGCCGCAAGAGCGTGAATGTACCGGGAGTACGCATCAATCTTCCCTCCCTTACTGCACGTGACCGCGAAAACATTCTTTTCGCAATTGAAATGGATATTGACTTTATAGCTCACTCGTTTGTTAGAAACAAACAGGATGTGACCGACATTCAGCACATCCTCGACGAACACAATAGTCCAATTAAAATCATTTCCAAGATTGAAAACCAGGAGGGCGTTGATAATATCGACGAAATTCTGGAACATACTTACGGCGTTATGATTGCACGTGGCGACCTCGGCATTGAGGTGGCTCAGGAGAAAATTCCGGGAATTCAGCGCCGGCTCATCCGCAAATGTGTTCAGGCCAAAAAACCGGTGATTGTAGCTACACAGATGCTTCATTCTATGATTAAAAACCCGCGCCCAACACGTGCTGAAGTTACAGATATCGCTAACGCAATATACTATCGCACTGATGCATTGATGCTTAGCGGTGAGACTGCCTATGGAAAATACCCGGTCGAGGCTGTTCGCACCATGGCAACTATTGCCAAAGAGGCTGAAAAAACCAAAATGGCTGAAAACGACATTCCCATCGATATCAGCACCAACGACCTCACATCCTTCCTCTGTAATGCTGCCGTGGAAACCAACCAGAAACTGAACACCAAGGCCATCATCACCGATACTTATAGCGGTCGCACAGCGCGCTTCCTGGCTGCTTACCGCGGTACAAGTCCTGTGCTTGCCATCTGTTATCACGAGAGTTCCACGCGCGAACTGGCCTTATCATATGGCGTATTCCCCATCTACCAAAAAGGGGGAGGTAATACCCAGGAATACTTCCTGCAGGCATTACAACATCTGCTCAAAATGGGCTGGATCGAACACAAAGACATGGTTTGCTACCTGAGCGGCAGTTTTGGTGAAGGATTTGGAACAACTTTCCTCGAAGTGAATCAGGTGAGTAAAATTTTGGAATCCAGGGGAAAATACCTGCTGCCAAACTTCGATTAACGCAAATCATTATTTTCTTCCTGTTACTTAAACAACAAAGAAGCTGTCGACCAATTAAGACAGCTTCTTTTATATTAACGCAAATTAATGTTTTATTCTTAAACTTTTTCCCTCCTGCATTGTCTATAATGGCAGTACTAATAAAGTTATTATAATGAGGAAAATATTTCTATCCGTTTTTTTTGCTTTACTGTTCATCCCTGCCTACTCTTTGCAAACCATCCGTGGTAAAGTTGTCGATGGCACTTCAAACAAACCCCTTGATTTTGTAAATGTTGCACTCATTCGAAGCGGGAGTGAAATACCTGCTACTGGTGTTGTTTCTGATGACAAGGGGCAGTTCATGCTTCCAAATGTCCCCGACGGACGATACACACTGCGCGTTAGTTTTGTAGGTTACAATACCATCGACATTCCACTCAACATCACAGAGAAGGAAATCAATATGGGTATGATTAAATTGTTCGAATCGAGCAAAACACTCAGTGAAGTGGAAGTCATCGGACAGGGAACCCAAATGCGTTTCGAAATTGACAAGAAAGTTTTTTCAGTTGATCAGAATATTGCTGCAGCAGGAGGTTCTGCCACAGAAGTATTGCAGAATATTCCTTCTGTAGATGTTGATAATGAGGGAAATATCTCGCTTCGCAACAATTCCAGTGTGGAAGTGTGGATCAACGGTAAACCTTCAGGGCTAACGGCCGAAAACCGCGCCCAAATTTTACAACAAATGCCTGCCGAAAGTATTGAGTCGATAGAAATAATGACCAACCCGTCAGCCAAATTTAATCCTGAAGGATCTTCGGGGATTATCAACCTGGTTATGAAGAAAAATCGCCGCGGAGGTTATTTCGGCAGTGTTTCAGCAGGGACAATGTGGTTGCAGGGTGCTGATCCGGGCGGACAACTGGGATTGAACTACAACTACAACAGCGGTAAAATGGATGCCTACTTTAATGTAGGACTACGTGCCATGAATTTTGCCGGTGGAGGTTTTACCGATCGCTATTTTCTGAATGGCGCCGACACTTTAAGTCTTTTGAAGCAAACCAATGAAACAAAAAACGGATATGGCGGAATTTTCTTCAGAGGAGGTATCGACTACCGCATCAGCGATAAGCAATCGATTGGATTATCGGGTTATGGCATGACTGGTAGTGGCAGAGGATCAGGTACCAACAATTACCTCCTGAGCAATTATCAGAATAATCAGGTTTTGCGCGATTATTACAGGCTCATCGACGGGAAAGGCAGTCGACCGAGTATGGACATCAGCCTCGACCATAAATGGGAAATAGATAAAATAGGATCGAACCTGATGACAAGCCTTGCCTATTCCTTTCACCGACGCAACGAAAATCAGTTGTATCTGCAAAAAGACCGGATTACCAACGATTCGAGTTATATGAATCAGATTTCTTCCGGCCAGAATGGAGAAATTCAACTGAAAGTGGATTATACCAAAAAGTGGTCGGAAACTACCCGACTTGAGGCGGGCTGGCAAAGTGAGATAGAAGAACGATTTAGTCCTACTTCAGCAAAAAATAAAATTACCGGAGCTGATATTCCATCCTACTTCAACGAGTTCAGATTTAATGAACAGATTCATGCTGCTTATGCGACCTATGGAAATCGTTTCAACAATAATTTCAGTGTGCAGGGAGGATTGCGTGCTGAATACTATTGGAGACAGCCGGAAAACACTTACTTCAATAATCAGGGCGTGAAAACCACACAAACTTACGACCCCCGAATTGACATTCAACTGTTTCCGAGTTTATTCCTTTCATACACGCTACCCAAAAAGGACGAAATGCAACTGAACGTCAGCAGGCGCATAAACCGTCCCAGGGGAAGGCAGATTAATCCTTTCCGCGACTTCTCCGACTCCACCAGCATTTCGTACGGAAATTTTAATCTTTCGCCCGAATACACTACTGTGATGGAATTCAACTATCTGAAAACGTGGGAAAAACATTCTCTTTCATCCACATTGTTTCATCGCTTTACCGACGATGTTATCCAACGTGTGAGTTATTTGAATGGCAATACGATGGAAAGCACATTCATGAACGTGACTCAATCGCAAAACTCCGGTTTTGAATTTGTGTTGAAAAATAATTTCTTCAGAATTCTGAATCTGACTTCTTCTCTGAATCTGTATTATCAGCAAATGCAGGCAGCCACCTACGAAAACCCATACAATGCTGGTCAGTTTACTACTATTCCCGAACATCAGGCCTTTACCTGGAGTGCCAGAATTATGGGTAACATTATTCTGGGCCGAAACACCTTTGCGCAGTTCACCGGCGATTACTCTGCCCCGAGACTCATTGCTCAGGGAAAAGAATCGTCGAGTTACGCCATCGATCTGGGTGTGCGTCAGATGTTCTTCGACCGCAAACTTAGTGTGAATCTGATGGTTCGCGATCTGCTCAACACCCGCCGTCGTAGCTCCGTAACCTGGGGCGAGGGATTCTATCAGCGAAACGAAAATTACTTTAGTCAGCGCATGATTGGGGTAACAGCTACCTACAACTTCGGAAATATGCAGCCCAAGCGCAATCAAAACAACAGAGACAATCGCGAATCGGACATGAATTTCGAAGAACAATAAATATTACCGGCCTCTTCGTCGGAATTCGGCGCAAACAACTGCCGTAACAACAGCAACATTCAACGATTCTGAAGTCGGTTCATTTTCGGGAAAGCAGGGAATCAGTATTTTACTGGTTACCTGCTTTGCTGTTTCAGCACTAATACCATTGCCTTCATTGCCCATCACAATAATTCCATGCTGAGTTAAGGCGCTTTGGTAGATATTCATACCATCGAGTGCAGTGCCATAAATCGGAATGTCATTGTGTGATGTCAGAAAAACCGGCAAATCAACATAATGCAGATTAACCCGGGCGAGTGCTCCCATGCTTGATTGCACCACTTTGGGATTATACGCATCCGCTGTTTGCAAAGAACAGAAAATATTGCGGATACCAAACCAATCGGCAATACGGATGATAGTGCCCAGATTGCCGGGATCCTGAATATCATCGAGAGCCAGGGTCAATTGCTGCGCGATATCCCCGGGTGCAAATAGTTCTTTCATTCTGAAAACCGCCATAACCCCCTGAGGAGTATGTTGCTGCGAAACAGCAGAATACTCTTCTTCACTCGCTACTATCAGCTCCCTGGAGCGGAAAGCAGTCGCCTGACCAGCCCACTTCGGAGTAATAATCAGCATTTCACATTCAAAATCCGGCAACAAATCCTCCACCAGCCTGATTCCCTCAGCCGTGAACAACCGCAAATCATCGCGAATTTTCTTCAGACGAAGCGATCTTATCAGTTTAATTTTTGCCCTTGACAACATTTTTATTTGATTTTTAATTTACAAAGCTAATAAAAAAGTCTGAACAAGATATTTCTTGTGCTATTCAGCGGATGATTCGCTTTTTTTTGTGTAAGTTTGCAAAACAAAAATTTATTACCGTAGCAGCGGATGAGAAAGGGAAACGATTTTGACTGTTTAACAAGAAAGGCTATCCTGATTTTGCCTCTCGTTCTGCTGTTTTCGTGTGCTCCTGCGAAATTTGTACCCGAAGGTTCCCTGTTGCTCGACAGGGTAGAAATCAGAACCGATGCAGCCGATATCAACAGTAGCGATCTGACCGATTATCTCCGACAAATGCCCAACTCCTACATTTTGAATTTGTTCAGAATGCAACTCGGAATCTATAATCTTTCGGGCAGCGACACTACAAAATCAATCAATCGGTTTATCCGCAGCATCGGACAGGAGCCGGTGATACTCGACACCATGCTCACCGATATCACCTCCAGGCAATTGCTGAGTTATCATGTCAACAAGGGATACTACAATGCAACCATAGATACTGATATTGTTGTGAGAAAACCACGCAGGGCAAAACTGATTTACAATATCACCGCCGGCGAACCCTACCGGATTGCTCAATACAAAGTTGATGTGCCTAACGAAGATTTGAACAGCATTGCTTCCGATTCGGTCAGATCCTTACTTCAGCCCGGATTGCCTTTCGATGTATATGTGCTTAACAATGAACGCGACAGGGTGGCTTCGAAAATGCGACAACAAGGATTTTATAATTTCACCAAAGACATGATGGCGTTCCGGGCCGATAGTTCGGACATGAAGGTTGATGTAACCCTCGAACTGCGCGATTTTCTGATGGGCAGAAAAGACACCCTGGAGCAAACCGTTTTCCGGCGTTTTCATATCCGGAATATACATTTCAACCTGATTGCATCAACAAGCAGCGAAAACAGCACTATCGACACATTGCAAAACGGATTCTTTTCTGTTTCAGGTCCCGAAACAAAATTTCTGACCCTGAATGCCTTGCGTGCTGCTACTTTTATCAAGCCTGAAACTCTGTTTTCCGACAATGATGTGGAACGCACCTACGCTTCACTGAACTCTCTTCCTCCGGTGAAATATACGCATATCAGTTTTCTGCCCGTTGCCGGCGACTCGCTCGACTGCCATATAACAGTTGCCGAAACCAAATCGCTTTCCTTATCTTCCAAAGCCGAAGTCACATTCACAGAAGGTTACTGGGGAGGTGCTCTTAATCTCGGACTGGTAAACCGAAATCTTTTCAGGGGAGCCGAATCATTGTCGTTCAATGGCCGTATGGCTTTAGAAAGGCAGGAAGATGTGATAGCGCAGGAATGGGGAGGGCAGGCAGGGATAAAAGTGCCCCGGATTTTAATTCCTGAATTCAGAAATTTATCCCATTCGAACTTCTACGGCAATACTGAGTTTCGTTCTTCATTCAATTACCAGTATCGACCTGGCGAATTTTCGGCAACTAACGTGGGAGGTGGAGTGAAATATACCTGGAGAGGAACAAGCCAAACACATAATTTTGATCTGCTCGACCTGAGTTATGTTTACTTCCCCTGGATTTCGCAACAGTTCCGCGACAGTTTTCTGGTAACCGGAAAATATAACCGCTACAACTACGAAGATTATCTGATCATGAGAATCAATTACAGCAGCTCATTCAGTAGTTATAATGCCAACCGACCCATGCGAAACTACTTTACTTACCGTTATGGTTTCGAAACTGCCGGCAATGTGCTTTACGGTATCAATAAATTGTTCAATTCTTCTACCGACATTGGTGGTTCTTACCGCGTTTTCAATATCCGTTATTCACAATATGTAAGGGGTGAATTCTATACTTCATATCACCAGATAATCGATAAAAACAATAAGTTCGTCTATCATGCAGGGATGGGATTGGGGATTCCGTATGGCAATGCTGAAATCATTCCTTTCGAAAGAAGATTTTACGGTGGAGGAGCAAGCAGTGTAAGAGGATGGAGCGAAAGCACACTCGGACCGGGCTCCTATGAACGATTTGCCCTGCGAAGGCGCGATTATAATCAGGTAGGCGACATCAAACTTGACTTAAATTTCGAATACCGTTCGAAGCTGATTTGGTTTTTCGAAGGTGCGTTTTTCTTCGATGCAGGAAATATATGGACCATCAGGGATTATGAAAGCCAGACAAATGGCGTATTCAGGTTCGACCAGTTCTCCAAACAAATTGCTCTCGCTTACGGAGTAGGTCTTCGCATGAACTTCGATTTCTTTCTTCTACGTGTTGATCTGGGTTTCAAGTTGTTTGATCCGGCCGGTTCAGGAAAATGGAACTACTTACCGAGTTCTAAAAATTCTGCTGTGCATCTTGCCATCGGTTATCCATTCTGATTAATCACACTTGAATGTCATCCGGTGAACTGACGTACGTCCGTATAACCTGATTGCCTCCTTGTGTTCGGGTGTAGGATATGCCTTGTTCTTTTTCCAGTTATATTGCGGATACTGATGGTGCAAAGCCATCATCAGCTCATCACGGTGTGTTTTAGCCAGTACCGAAGCTGCTGCGATTGACATAAACCGCGCATCACCCTTCACCAGCGTCTGATATCCTATCCACGGATAGGGCTTAAACCTGTTTCCATCCACAATAATGAACGCCGGGGCAACAGTTAACTTTTCAATCGCTTTGTGCATGGCCAGAATAGATGCATTCAGAATGTTGATTTGGTCTATCTCTTCAGGCTCTACCTGAGCAACAGCCCACGAAACAGCTTCATTTTCAATAACAATCCTCAGCTCGTTGCGTTGCTTTTCGCTCAATTGCTTCGAGTCGTTGAGCAAAGGATGATGAAAACAGGGAGGAAGAATAACTGCAGCCGCAACTACGGGACCGGCCAGGCAGCCTCTTCCGGCTTCATCGCAACCACATTCGGGCGTTAATCCCGAAAAATTAGACTGTAACATGTCCCGGTACTTTTTGATCGGAAATCTCATCCCAAAAATCAGGTGCGAATCTGAGAAATGGGTCGTAAAAAAAGGAGTTTTCTCTGCTTTCAGGTTCAATGATGCTCACTTTCTCATCAATAGCTGCTGCAAGATTGAGAACCAAACTAATAATGAGCAACATTTTCAGACCACCGAAAAACCCTCCTGCCAAAGCATTGAGAAGTCCGAGCGATAAAACATTAACAACACGGTTTAACAATTTTGCCAGTATGCTCAACAAAATGGCAATAATCACGAATATCATCAGAAAAGCCAGAGGTTGGGCTGCCTGAGCACTGATGTCGAGGGATTTTACCAAAACACCAGCCAATACTCCGGAAAACATTCTCGCAAGATAAATACCGAGTACAATTACCAGCAAAGAAATCATTTCTTTGATTAAGCCCCGAAACAACCCAATTACAAAGCCGGCTATTACAGGAATGATCAGATAAAGGTCGAGAGTATTCATTGTGCTGCAAAGATAAAAAATCTTTTCCTTTTACTGTGGCATGTTATTTGAAATATGCCCACACGAACCCAACGCAAGACTCCCTATTTATTCACCATTTAAATTCAGTATGATGAAAAATATATACGCAAGCCTGTTAGTGATGCTGTCCGCAGTTTTTTTCACTCAACAAGTACCGGCAAACCCCTATTATCAGTATTCAGCGAACCAGTACGATTACGATTTGAGCGATTATCTTGATATGGAAGCTGTAATTACTGTTTTCTCCCGTTCCAATAATATCAATGATTTTGAGCATAAACTCAACGACTACCGGAATCAGGTTTCAAATTTAGATTTAAACAGCGACGGATATGTTGATTATCTGCGAACAGTAAAATTAACCGCAAGAAATCAGCACATCATCCTTGTACAAGCCGTTTTAGGTCGTAATTATTTTCAGGATGTAATGACCATAGTTATTGGAAAAGAACGATTTAACAGAGATTTTGTTCAGTTTATAGGCGATCCCGACTTATATGGATACGACTACATTATTGAACCTGATTTTCACCGCCGACCTAATATCGTAAGATGGTTATGGAACGACAGTCCTGATAAATACATTTCACGCTACTACTGGGGATTCTACCCGACTTATTTCCGAATCAGACCATTGGTTTCAATCCATATTTATTTCGACCATATCTTCAGATTCAGAGACAGCAGACATTATTATCGCTATCACGACCGCATGGGTTACCCATTGCCCATTGAAATCATAAGACCTTACAATAGAAACGATTTCTGGAAGAACCACAACGACAGGCGATTTGAAAATCGTCACAGGGATGTACCCAACCGCAGGCACTTACAAACGGCTCCCGACAGGCAAAATCCTCCGGCCCGCCAACCTGAAGTCAGACAACGCGAAAACGAACGCAGAGAAAGAGAAGTACAACCGGGCGGAGGCTCACAGGGCCAACCGCGGATAGCACCTCCAGCCGATCGTCGTGGCAACAGCGAAATGGAAAGGCAGCGGCCTGAACCACAGCGGGTAGAGCCACAAAGACAAACTCCTCCGAGAGCTGAACCGCAAAGGGTAGAACCACAAAGACAAACTCCTCCGAGAGCTGAACCACAAAGAGTAGAAACACAGCGGCAATCACCGGTAAGAGTGGAAACGCCAAGGCCAACACCGCAACGGACTGAACCTGCAAAAGTTGAAAAAACTGAGCCTACACGCAATAATCAGCAGTCGGCACCGGCCGAAAGGCAGTCGCAAAGCCGCGAACGCAACAACAACGACGACAAGAAAGACGATAGGAGCGAAAGCAGCTCATCACCAAGAAGGTAGGTATAATTAAAGATTGTTTGGTTAACAGCCGCGGGAGGAAACTTCCGCGGTTTTTTTCTGATGATACCCCGCCAAATACTCCTGCTCGGTTTGTCCGGGCGTAGGGATGAGCACCGCCTTGTGCAAACAACCGAGGGTGTGCAAATCCATCAGGGTGGAATAACCGGAACGGCAGAAAATGTGGTTACAATGGATGAGGGCCGATGCAAGAGCCACATCAGCGAGGTGATTGACAATGGTGAGATTTCCCTGCTGCTGTTGGGGTTCATTGCTGCCGGGTAATCCGCGTACAAGCAATGTTTTTGCTGCTCCTTCGAGGGCTTTGGCAGTCATGGCAGCTTCGAAAAGGGTGCGCTGAGGCTCCGGTCCCGAAATAATCATCACCCAATCGTAGTTTTCTGTGGTTGTTTCTGCTTCCCGAAATCCCTGAAAACGGGAAAGAGGGCCAATAAAAAGGCAATGCGATGGTAGCTTCAGCCCATGTGATAATTCACCGCTTAAATTCTCAGGCCCTTCGTAATCGGGTATCCAGCATTGAGTGTAACGATTGATTAAAAACCGGTGCAACAGCACATTCAGGGGCTCCAGCCAACGGAATGGCCTGGGCATCTTTACCCGCAACTGATGCGTGATATACACCGACTCTACACGCCGACTCCACATCCCGAAACGGTTGTCGGACACTACCCGATCGAAATGCTCCTTCTCAAGCAATTTTGTGAGCCACAGATGCTCCCTGAAAATGCCATAAACAATGTTCGGCAACGATTTCAGCATGGCAACAACCTGCGATTTTCCCGGGCTGTAACTTATGCGATAGGATGAAAACCGAATGGTTCTGAGTTCGGGAAAAACATCGCGCAGCAGGGCCAGCGGATGACCATCGGCTACGATCACAACTTCGTGCTCATCTTCAACCCATTGCCTGATAAGCGGAATGCAGCGGGTGGCATGTCCGAGCCCCCAGTTGAGCGGACAAACCAGTATTTTCATTTTTCAGATTGATTATTTACCGTACTGTCGATGGCACCATCGGCCAGCCAGGTGCGTATTGCATCGCCCTGCTGAACCTGCTTTGCCGAAGTAATTCGCTTTCCGTTAAGGGTAGTGATGCTGTAGCCAAACTTCAGCATGAAAGCCGGACTGTGCTTCTCAAGTTTGCTTTCAATCAAATCGAGTTTATTTCGCTGATGTAAAAAAACCATCCTGACCGCAGCGCTTAATCCTGCCCTTATTTTCTCGAGTTGCAGATGTCGCGCAGACGATTTTTGCTGCAAAGCATGTTTCATTTTCCAGCGCAAATCCGACAAACGCCTTTCTTCCGCCTGCAGTTTATTTCGCACAAAAGCAACAATGGCATCGTAGGGTTCGGCAGCCATCTGATAAGCATCTGTCATACAATCAATAAGATAAGCGGCAGCAGCGGTTGGAGTTTTAACCGAAGTATGTGCTACCAAATCGAGGATGGTATTATCGCGCTGATGACCAATACCACTGATTACAGGCAGCGGAAACTGCGCACAATTGAGCGCCAGCTCATACCCGTCGTAACAGGCGAGGTCGGTGGTAGCTCCTCCTCCGCGGATAATCACCACCACATCAAACAAATGGTGAGCATCGAATACTTTTTCCAATGCTCTGATGATGGATTGCTCAGCCTGATCGCCCTGCATGAGTGCCGGAAAAAGCTGATGATAAAACACAAAACCTTCCTGATTATTGGCGAGTTGATTGCAAAAATCCTCGTAACCGGCTGCAGTGGCCGATGAAATGATGGCAATTCGCCGGGGCAACAGCGGCATTTCGATCTGTTTGTTCATATCGATTACACCATCGGCCCCGAGCTGTTTGATGATTTCCTGCCGGCGTGCACTCAGATCGCCCAGGGTGTAGGTAGGGTCGATGTCGCGGATATTCAGACTGATACCAAACACATCGTGAAAATCGACAGACACTGCCACCAAAACGCTGAGTCCTGCGCGAAACGACTGACCGGTATTTTCCTCAAAATAAACCTTCAGCATTCTGTATGTATTTACCCAGATATTCGCCCTGATTTTGGCAATTATCTGATCCGAATGTTTGTCCTTTTCAATCAGTTCCAGATAACAATGGCCGTTTGAATGTTCGCGCAACTCACTGATTTCGGCCCTGATCCAAAGGGGTGTGTCGAAATTCACTTTCAGTACCTGACTGATGTGCGCTGTGAGCTCGGAAAGGGAATAATTTTTTTCTGCCATGCTGCTCAGGGAATAATCAGTTTGCCGGATTTAATACCCGAAGCCGAACGAATCTGATACAGGTACACACCGCTGTTTATGCTGATATTGCGCGTTTCGGTTGCATTAATTCCAATTTCAGCGATTTTCACTCCGGAAATACTGTATATCAATACATTAGCAATCTCATTACGATTAACACTTTCATCTGTTCTGATATTGAGCAAGCCCGGCGATGTGCTGAAATAAACTCCTCCTGATTTAGCCAAAGTCGGTTTGACATCGCTTGTTTGCAGCAACTGCATGGCTTTCTCAAAATCCGGAAGTCCGTACCCAAACCGGTCATCGGGTGTAAGATAGCGGCTTCCGCTGGCAATAATTAAGTCTCTGATGGTCGCTGTGGCAGGAGTAAAACCCGACTGTGCACGGGCAAATTGCAGGAAGCAGGCAGCTAATCCGGCCACTACAGGCGACGAAAAAGAAGTGCCATTGCCAAAAACAGATGAACCGGCAGTGCTAACCAAAGCCGTTGTTGTGCCACGGGCAGTAACATCCGGCTTAACTCTTCCATCCGCAGCCGGACCGAAAGAAGAAAAGTTGCTTACCCATCCTGTTGAAGTAACAGAGCCAACAGCCAGAATACCATCGGCATCGGCAGGCGCGCCGAGATATTTCCAGGTTGTTGTACCCGAATTTCCCTGACTGTTAAACACGAGTATCCCCTTTTGTGCAGCCATGGCAGCGGCGCGACTTGCCCTCGACACTTTTCCGTTCATATCAGCATATAAGTAATTCATTGTGGCATCATCAAATTCGGTATAGCCAAGCGATGAATTAACCACATCCACCCCGGCACTGTCGGCATATTCGATACCGGTCACCCAGAAATCCACTTCGCAAAGATATTCGGTGGGGTCGTGTTCGGTTTGAATCAGCAAATACGAAGCATGGGGCGCTGTGCCGAGATACACCCCCGGGAGGTTCGCAGCCATCACCGAAAGCACCAGAGCACCGTGCGAATGCTGCGTATTGGCATCAACAGCAGGATCAATAATATTCCTCATACCAACCAGTCGGTTTTGCAAACGCAAACTGTCGAATGCCGGATTTGTCAGCACATTCAGATAGCCTGCATCGAGCACACCCACCAGCACACCATGCCCGGTGAAGCCTGCCTTATGCAGAGCATCACCTTTCAGTTGCTTAATCTGATCGACTGCTGTGCCGTAATTATATTCCGTCGATTCGAACTTGCTTTTTTGTCGTGGTGCAGGTTGTACCAACGGTTTTTTGCCTGTATATTGCACCCAACTCACAAAAGGCAAAGCGCGCACCTGTGCCATCAGTGTCGAATCGGCAGTAATCACAGTTGCACCGTTGAGCCATCGGCTTGTTGAGTGCAGACTTATTCCCGGGATTAAAAGTTGTTGCACATAAGCGGGATTCGCCGGAAAATCGGTACTATCCACGGGCACATTGGTCAATGCCCTTCGGCTGATAGCCCTCGCCGAAAGAAACTCACCCGGTTGCTCAAGGCTGAAAGGCGAATTGCTTTTATCGCTTAGTTGAACATAAAAGTAATACAAATCGGCCATTGCAAGTTGTGCAAACACAAGCATGACTGTCACGAAAATCATCCGCTTTTTAAAATTCGCTGCTGCTATCATTCATTCATCGTTTTGTTATCAATTCAAATACTTTACATGCGTCAGTTTCGGGCACCCATGCCTGCGAGTCGGAGCTCAGCACAATCTTCATCGACCTTCCCGAAGGGATATGCGCCCGCATAGAATACACTTTTCCACCATAAGTTGTTTTCAGCGAATCACTTAAAATATTATAATATTGCATGTAATTGCTCTGGCTTAACCCCCTGATAATCGGACCATTTTACAAAGTAATTGCAAACATAGTAAAAAAAGCTCATATCTTTGCAATGCAAGGAACAACCTTCGGGCTCAGCATTACCCGTATGTTGCGGCACCATTTGGTACGGAATTTTGAGTTTGAATTTAGTTTTTCTAAGTTTCATAT
>CAYGJI010000046.1:0-21801 GCA_964350125.1 uncultured Paludibacter sp.
CTCTTCTGACTGCAAATATGGATTTTTTGTTCACGACCAATAGCTCATTATCCACTGATTATCAGGGAGAGGTCGTGGAGGTCTGAATTTGTGAAAAATCAGTTCAGCATTAGAATACGCTGATTTTTTCGTTTCTGTAAAGCCAGTAGCACAGGCCCGAAATCAGAGGAAAAGCAAAGGCGCCACCAATCAGATAATAGATGTTGAGTGATTCAGGTAAGGCTATAACAATGGAGGATATCGAAAAATCTTTTCCGACAATCAAAGTTACAATTGCAGCTAACAGCGTGGCAACAATCAATATCCAGTCGTACTGCCTGCGTGCGGGTATTTTATGCATCACTTTGTTTGTAAAGTGATAATCAGCAATTTCCTTTTTGTTTTGCTGCATGAATTCCCTGATCAGTATGTCGTTTTCGTCAGTTTTCATATCCGTCTCTTTTTAAATATTTTCCTAATTTTTCCTTCCCTTTCAGGATGTGAGTTTTTACAGTGCCCAATGGAATCTGCATGATTTTCGCAATTTCCGGATGGGTTTTATCCTCCATATAGAAGAGTAGAATTGCAGTTCGCTCTTCCGGTCTGAGTATCAGCAAAGCTTTTTCCAAATCGGTTTTCTCAGCCGAAAATGCATTGTTTTCCTGATAATTGCGATTAACACTCACCTCATCAATCTCTTCTGTGATTTTGCGGGAACGCAAATGGTCGTAATGAACATTGTATGCAATCCTGAAAAGCCAGGTCGAGAAGCCGGCCATTCCCTGAAAACTCATCAGATTCAGATATGCCTTGATAAATGTTTCCTGTGCCAGATCTTCGCTTAGCTGGAGATCGCCCATCGTCAGGTTTTGCAGAAACCTTCGGATGGACGACTGATATTTCCTTGTCAACTGATCGAATGCCGATTTATCGCCCAACAGGGTTACCCTCGACACCAACATCAGGTCTTCAGTTTTGCTCATTGCCCGGGCCTGCAATTTCTTTTTTTGGTTTCTCGAGGAAATGAATAAGCAGATATCCTATTCCGAGGAATGAAGGAATGATTGCTGCGAGCAGGAAGGGTAAATCGTTGCGGTGCTGAATAATCACAAACAAACCAAATGATATACCAACCATCAGCAGGATGATGCCGCGTTGCAGATTGTTCTTTTTGCCGTTTTGCTTCGGTTGATCGAAGAAATGTTCGGGAATGGTCTGACCCATTTCGAGCGATTTCATGTACAACTCATACCTGCGCTGCGACTCTCTGTTCTTATGCCTGATATTTAACAGGATAATCAGAATTACAAAAGCAAAAGGTGAAATTACAATTGCGATAATTGCAAGTCCGTCAAGTGGCATTTCGAGCTTGCTTTTGGCTTCAATCTTTTTCTTCTCTACTTCCATCTCAAACTTTTTCAATTCAAGCAACTGGTCGGAACTGAGTTTTTCATACACGATGGAGTCCTTTTCAGCCTTGGTGAGTTCTTTTTTAATCACCGGCTTTTCTTCGGTAGCCTGATTCCCGTCCTGCGCATTGGCTTGAAAACTAAAACTGAGAACTATCAGGCTTAACAACAATACAATTCCTTTTTTCATCACATTTTTCATTAATTGTTCAACATTATTTTATTGTTTGACGTAAACCACCTAACGTTTGGATTTAGCAGATGCAAAAAAAGCAAAAAAAAATGAGATTTTTTCGTTTTCGATTGTTTTAGGTTTCTGATGTTGTCAATTGCAGCAGTATTTGAAGTAAAATCATTTTCATGAAAACAGAAATAATGGATGTGGGCGGCATGACTTGCTCAGCCTGTTCATCCCATGTTGAGAAGGCAGTATCGGTATTAAACGGTGTTTATGCAGTGCGTGTTAATCTGCTCACCAATAGCATGAATGTGCGTTACGACGAAACACTTGCCAATCCTCATATTATTGTTGAGGCTGTTAAAAAGGCAGGATATACGGTTACTTTGAGAGCCACTACGAACACTGCTGCTGCTACGAAGCCTAACGATTTTTACCAAAAACCGGATTTATCACCCGAACTGAAGTCAATGAAACACAGGTGGCAATGGTCGCTGTTCTTTTTGCTGCCCTTGTTGTATATTGCCATGGGTGAGATGTTGGGTTTGCCTGTTCCTGCTTTGTTAACAGGGCATGAGAATGCGCTTATTTTTGCCCTTGTTCAGTTTTTGCTCACACTACCTGTTTATTTCATCAACCGCCATTATTTCAGCCGTGGTTTTGCGGGTTTGTTTCGCCGGACTCCCAATATGGATTCGCTCATTGCAGTTGGTTCGTCGGCTGCCATGATTTATGGTGTTTTTGCCTTATTCATGATTGCTTATGGGCTTGGTCATGCCCAACTTCATATGGTGAAGCAATACGTTCATGATCTTTACTTCGAATCAGGTGCAACTATACTTACTCTGATAACTCTTGGTAAGTATTTGGAAATAAAATCGAAGAGTCGCACTTCAGAAGCGCTGACCAAACTGATGAATCTGGCCCCCAAAACCGCATTACTCCTGCGCGACGGAGTAGAAACTGAAGTTTCTGTTGATGAACTAAAGAAAGGCGACCAGTTGATTGTGAAACAGGGCAGTCAGATTCCTGTAGATGGAGTCGTTGAATCGGGAAGCGCATCGGTTGATGAGTCGATGCTAACCGGCGAAAGCATACCTGTTTTCAAGCAGGCTGGTGATGTTGTATACGGTGCTACCATTAATCAAACCGGTTATTTGATTGTAAAAGCCAACCGTTTGGGCGAGGACTCCACATTATCACAAATCATCCGGTTGGTAGAGGAAGCTTCATCGTCGAAAGCTCCGGTTTCGCAACTTGCCGATCGTATCAGTGCAGTTTTTGTTCCGGTAGTGATTGTGATATCTTTGCTCGCGACCTTTGTGTGGTTGCTGTTAGGTTATCCCTTCGATTTTGCTTTATCAACAGGCATTGCAGTGCTTGTAATTTCATGTCCCTGCGCACTGGGTTTGGCTACACCTGTGGCTATTATGGTGGGCACAGGCAGGGCTGCATCCGAGGGGATGTTGGTGAAAACTGCTGCAGCTTTTGAGATAGCTGCACGTATCGATACTGTAGTGCTCGATAAAACAGGAACACTCACCGAAGGCAAACCGGCAGTGGTGAAAATAGCTTCCAACAGATTTATGGGCGATGATAAACTGCTTGGCATTGCAGCTTCGCTTGAACGACCTTCGGAGCATCCACTTGCGGCCGCTATACTCGATGAGGCCCATTTCCGCAATATTGCCACCAGCGAAGCGGCTGATTTTGAATCCTTCCCTGGTCAAGGTATCCGGGCAACGCTCAACGAACGGGTTTATCTGGCAGGAAATTTAAAAATGATGGTATCGCGCAATATCAAAACAGCCGACTTCGAAGCCAAAGCTGCTGCCATGATTGAAAATGGGATCACTCCACTTTTTATTGCCAACAGTACCGAAGTGCTTGGAATAATCGGTGTGTCGGATGTGATTAAGCCTGACAGCAAGGCGCTTGTGGATGAATTGAAGAAGATGAAGCTGAAAACGGTTTTGCTAAGTGGTGATTTGCATCAGCCGGCATTGGCTTTACAACAGAAACTGGGCATCGACAGTGTTATTGCAGAACTGATGCCGGGACAAAAGGAAGCAGAAATACGACGATTACAGGCCGAAGGTTGCAGGGTAGCCATGGCCGGCGATGGTATCAACGATGCACCGGCACTCACCCGCGCCGATTTGGGAATTGCCATGGGTGCAGGAACTGATATTGCTATGGAGTCGGCCGATGTGGTGCTTATCAACCATAAACTCTCAGGAATTACAGATTTCCTGAAACTCAGCCGCGAAGTATTAAAAAATATCCGTCAGAATCTTTTCTGGGCATTCTTTTACAACATACTTGGAATTCCCCTGGCAGCAGGTGTTTTTTACACTTTGCTTGGTTGGAAACTCAGTCCCATGTTTGCAGCAGCAGCCATGAGTCTTAGTTCGATAACAGTGGTACTTAATGCATTGCGGTTGCGCCGCCGTCGCAGTTAAATACCGCTCAGTTTCTTCAGAGCTGCTGTCACTTTGTCGAAATTAAATTCTTTCAAAATGGCGTTTTTATACTCCATGATGCAGTCGTTGCATAAGTTGCCGATACTACCTTCGTGGGTATGACTGAGGGTTTTCTCGGGGGTAAACAATCCCTGTTCAATGTCGAGTCCTACTTTTTTATATGCATCTCTGAAAGGCATTCCTTTGAGGGTTAGTTTATTAACCGCCTCCACACTGAAAAGATAATCATATCGGGGATCATCCAGAATTGCTTTATTGATTTCAATTTGTGATATCATCCGTGTTGTCATTGCCAGGCAATCGGATAATTCGTCGAACGCCGGCACAAATACCTCTTTTACAATTTGCATATCCCTGAAATAACCTGAAGGCAAATTGTTAGTTATCAGTATGATTTGTTGCGGTAAGCCCTGCAATTTATTGCATTTGGCCCGGGTAAGTTCAAAAACATCCGGATTTTTTTTGTGTGGCATGATGCTCGAACCGGTTGTAAACTGATCGGGCAATTTGATAAAACCAAAATTCTGGGAGCTGTACAGGCAAGCATCGAAGGCAAGACGCGAGAGTGTTGCTGCTACCGAAGCCAGGGCGTTGGCGACTGTTTTTTCCATCTTTCCGCGTCCCATTTGCGCATATACCGCATTGTAGTTCATGCTGTCGAAACCAAGCAGGTCGGTGGTCAACTGCCGGTCGAGCGGGAACGAGGACCCATAGCCTGCAGCCGATCCGAGCGGGTTGCGGTTGGTGATTTTCCACGCTGCAAGCAGGGTTTGCAGGTCGTCGGCCAGGCTTTCGGCGTAGGCTCCGAACCACAATCCAAACGATGAAGGCATGGCAATCTGCAAATGAGTATAGCCCGGCATCAGCACATCAGCATAACGATTACTCTGGGCTAACAGGGTGTCGGCTAATTGCGATGTTAGTTCCACAATCTCTTGCAGGGATTCGCGGGTAAACAGCTTCAAATCGACCAAAACCTGATCGTTGCGCGAACGGCCGCTGTGTATCTTTTTTCCAGTATCACCCAAATTGCGTGTTAGCATCAGTTCTATCTGAGAATGTACATCTTCTGCTCCATCTTCAATGGTAAAATGACCCGCTGCTATTTCTTTGTATATCATGCGAAGTTCTGCCAAAAGCATAGTCATTTCATCAAGGCTCAATAAGCCAACCGATTCGAGCATGGTAATATGTGCCATGGAACCAAGTACATCAGCTTTAGCCAGATAAAGATCCATTTCACGGTCTTTGCCAACAGTGAATCGTTCGATATCCTGATTTACCTGCACACTCTTTTCCCAGATTTTCGCCTTCATGATTACTTATTTGTTAAGTTCTGATTGATGGTATTAGCAATTGCATCTGCCATTTTTCCTATACCTCTTTTTATTTTAGGGCCAAGCATCATTGCAATCACAGGAGGAAAGTCTCCTTCAACAAACAACTGTATCAGTGTTTCGCATTCCCCCTGCTCTTGTAGTCTGATGCCTGCCGTAATTTTCACAGGGATGTCGAATGATTGAAATTCGATGTACTGATGTGGCTCCTTACGCGAAAGTTGAAAGCCGGCATTACCAACAGCCGGTATATGAAAACTGATTTGTTCCTGTTCAATATGCAGGTTATGAATTTCCTTATCGCTATTTTCAATCAGGGTGCGTAAATTTTCAAAATCGGTGAGCAAACCAAAGACCACTTCAACGGAAGAAGAAATGGCCTTTAATTCGCTTTGATATTGCGTCATACCTTCCTGATTAGGGTTCAAATTTCCATTCCGAAGGGTTGGTGCGCCACTCACGAAGCGTTTCAACATCCTCCTCAGAGATATAATTTGTGTTCAGCGCTTCTGACAGCACTGCATCGTAATCACATAAAGTGATGAGTTTCACCCTCGAGGCTCTGAATTGCTGCTCAGCAACCGGAAAGCCATAGGTAAAAATAGCCACCATTCCAAGCACTTCCGAGCCATTATTCCGAATGACATCAACAGCTTTCAGGCTGCTGCCACCGGTCGAGATAAGGTCTTCCACCACAACCACTTTCTGTCGGGGTTTCAGGTCACCTTCAATCAGATTTTCGAGCCCGTGACCTTTGGGGGTAGGTCTGATATAAATGAACGGAATGCCCAGCTCATCCGCAACAAGAACACCCTGAGCTATGGCGCCGGTTGCCACGCCTGCAATCACATCAACATCAGGGAATTGCTCCTGAATAACACGACACAGTTGTGTTTTGATGTAAGTGCGAATCTGAGGGTAGGACAGAGTCTTGCGGTTGTCGCAATATATAGGCGATTTCCAGCCCGATGCCCAGGTAAAAGGGTTGCGGGGCTGAAGTTTAACAGCTTTTATCTTGAGCAGTTTGTCTGCAACTTGTTTCTCGGTAAGTTTCATCTTGATATATGTTGATAATTAGAAAGATAAGTACAAATAAAAACAGAACAATCCATGTTATACAATTCAGCGCAAAATTAGGTAAACAATTTAACCCACAAAACTATGAAATGATATTTTTAAACATTTTTTCAAGCCATTACTAATTTACCGGGGGCAGGAAAGCATCGATAATATGGTCGATTTTATGTCCGTCGCCAGCAGGAATAACTGTAATGATGTCAAAACGTGTTTCTCCCTGCCAGTTGTTGTATCGTATATACCCACCGGCTGCATTCACCAGATTTCTGATTTTGCGCAGGTCGATGGTTTCTTCAGGCGCAATGAAATTATCGGTTGAACGGGTGCGCACTTCCACAACAATCAGCCAGTCGTCTTTCTCGGCCACAATGTCAAGCTCAAGTTTTCCTACTCTGTAATTGGTGTGTCTGATTTTATATCCATTGGTTACCAGATAAGTGCGGGCCAATTCCTCGCCTTTTTCCCCAAGTTTGTTGTGATTTGCCATAATTAAGGTACGTTTTTTGTTTCAACACACAAAAATACAGAAATTTTTGTTCGTAGGGTTAATTTGCTGACAGATAATATTATTTTTGTGTCAATATTTCTTCACCCTATGAGCAAGCAGGTAAATAAAGGCAATGTAAAGCGCGAGAGTTTGCGCACCCACAAGCATTTATTTACACTGAACGACGCTGAAAACAAAGTGTTAAACAGGTTTCTGCAAAAATATAAGGTGACGAATAAATCCAGGTACATCAGAGAAACTCTGATAATGAGTATACTGAAAAAACTGGAGGAGGATACACCCACTTTGTTTGATTGAGTGTAAAATTATTGAATTTTGTTCAAATGAGTATAAAACTTCTGGCATTAATGCTTGCATTTTTTGTGTCTACCTCAGTTTTATCGGCTGCTGTGTATGAGCCTATTCCAGTACCTACACGAGATTCAATACATGAAAATCCATCCGATACACTTCCCAAAGTCGATAATACCCAGAAAGTAGATAGTTTGATTCAGTATTTATTCAGAAGCAAGCCATTGTCCCAGAATGACACCTTACGAATCAAACCCGCTGTAAGACCAGATTCGCTTGAAGTTTCAATTCCTGTTGTACAGGTTTATACACCGCGGGTGTATGAACCGTTGAATCTCGACATGGTGTTGGATAATACTACCCCGCGGTTTTTGCCGCCCCAGGTAACCTATCTCAGCAAATCTTACTTGTTTGCCAATCCTTTTTTTATCGATCTCAGACTGCACGGTTATTCAGAAGTGTCTACATTCAGGGCCCTTACACTTTCTGATATTTTGCGGGATAGCGATTACAACGATTTATTTCCCACTTACTACGAGCCCTTTAATTATTTCGGGATCGATCAGAACATACGAAGTATCAGAGAGAAAAATCTGCGTAGAATAGTCGCATTTCAACCCGAAATGATTGCATTTACTGTTGATAAACTGCCGGACGTGTCGGAGCTAATGAATTTCAGGATTGATGTAAAACCCATCGAAAAAACCGTAATGCTTTCGTCGGGTACTGCTAATGAAGTTTTCAGGAAAATCGCCAGAGAAAAAGTAAAAATAAACCCATGGACGAATCGTTCGCATGCCATGTTGCAGTTTTCACAGCATTTTGTGTCGAAAAACTGGTATCAGGGCGGAAGTAACAACACGGCCATTCTGGGTATTCTTAACGGCAGATTTAACTACGACAATAAAAAGAATTTACAGTGGGACAATTTTGCTGAATGGCGTCTGGGCTTCAATACTGTCGAAGGCGATACCCTGCGTTTCCTCAATACCAACGATGATATTCTGAGGGCTACCAGCAAACTTGGTATTAAAGCCAGTGGTAATTGGTTCTATTCAGGCACTGTCGATTTTCAAACCCAGTTTTTCAACAGCTATCGGGCAATCAATTCAAAAGCACTGAAAACGACTTTTTTAACGCCCGTTCGTTTCAACTTTGGAGTGGGTCTCGATTACAAGTATAAAAAGTTATTCTCGCTGATGGTTTCTCCGCTCAGTTACAGGCTGATATATGTAAATGACACAGTCAATATTAACAAGAAATCCTTTGGTATTCTTCCCGGCGAAAAAGTGCTTAGTCAAATTGGGAGCTCTTTCAGAGGAGAATTTTCATACAGCCCTTCAAGAGAAATACAGATCAACTCCCGATTACTTTTTTACACCAACTACGAAAAGGTTGAAATTGATTGGGAAGTTGTCGGAAATTTCACCATCAACCGCTTCTTATCTACCCGTTTGTCGTTAAATCCAAGATACGATAATACCATTATTCTGACAGGTGGTGAAAGGGCCAAATTACAGTTTAAACAATTGCTAACCTTTGGTCTTTCGTATAAGCTATTGTGATAATGAAGATGATGAGTCAGCTGAACATGAGATGCCAACGGTCAAATATCTCTGTATTTTCCCTGCCAAAAAGTTGAAGATGCATTCGTATCCTATTTAAACTGCGGGTAGTATGAAGCTCTGATTTGGAGTAAAACTTATCAGCATAGCAAATTACCTGCTCTTCGAGGCTTATGGGCAACATATCCCTGTGGGGTAAAGGCAATAACTTCTCATCGATTGTTGCTAATGAGATTCCTGTGCCGATATGTCGTTCGCAAACGAGTGCATGTTTCGGATAACCTTCGTTTCTGATAAGGTCGGCCCCCAAATAACCATGTTCAATATATTCGCACATGCCAAAACAATAAATTTGTGGTGCATTACAAAGAAATATGCCTATATCGTGCAATAACGCACCTTCTGCAATAAACTCAGTATCCAGATTCAGTTCAGGATGTGCCCGGGCAACCTCAAGTGCTTTATCTCTTACTTGTTCGCTGTGCTTTATCAGTAAATAATGAAGTTCGGTTCCCGCAATATAATATTTCTCTATAATTTCGTACGGATTCATTGTTTGAGTTGTTTCACGCCTTCTGTTGTCATTACCACTCTTTTAAGTGTTCCATCCCAATTGTAATGCAGTCGGTCTATACAAATCGATCTGCGGAAACTTCCTCCGTGTACATCGGCACCACCATTATGGTAAATGAAATACCAGCGACCTTTGAATTTTACAATCGATTGGTGGTTTGTGCTTTATCAGTAAATAATGAAGTTCGGTTCCCGCAATATAATATTTCTCTATAATTTCGTACGGATTCATTGTTTGAGTTGTTTCACGCCTTCTGTTGTCATTACCACTCTTTTAAGTGTTCCATCCCAATTGTAATGCAGTCGGTCTATACAAATCGATCTGCGGAAACTTCCTCCGTGTACATCGGCACCACCATTATGGTAAATGAAATACCAGCGACCTTTGAATTTTACAATCGATTGGTGGTTTGTGTTTGAATTACCGGCAATTTCATTCAAAATGCCTTTGTATTGCCACGGCCCGGTTATTTTTCTGCTCATGGCATATACGATTTTCTCAGGGAATTCAGATGCATACGAAAGGTAATACCAGCCTCCGCGTTTGTGAATCCATGGTGCTTCTGTAAACCGGGGTAATCCATCTACGCGAACAATCGGGCCAATGGTGTCGGTCATGTTTTCTTTTAATTTTACATAATAACAAACGGTATTGCCCCAGAACATATAGGCCTGACCATCATCATCGATAAAAACCGATGGATCAATATCGTCCCAACTGATGTGAGTGTCTTTGGTTAAATCATTGGTAATGATGGCCGAACCCCTTGCATCGCGAAACGGACCTTCGGGTTTGTCGGAGACAGCAACCCCTATCGATTTGCCCCGAATGCTTCCATGCTCAAGGGTCACATACCAGTAAAACTTGCCGTTTCTTTCAATTACCTGCGAAGCCCATGCATCACCTTTTGCCCAGCTGAAATCCTTCGTTGTCAGCGGAATAGGGTGCTCTGTCCAGTTCTTCATATCTTCAGTTGAAAAAACCACCCAGTTGTTCATCACATAACGGTTTTCGTTGGGAGGACAAACATCCTGGCCTGCATATATAAATAGTCGGTTGTTATGTACCAGTCCGGCAGGGTCGGCCGTATATTTGTAACGGACGACCGGATTACCATGACTCTGAAAGGTAGTGTCTGATTGTGAGAAAGTTGTGGCTGAACACAAAGAAATGAGTGAAAGTAATAAAAGGGAGTATTTCATGACTTAATTAATTTTATTCGGAGGCAAAGATAACACTTAAAATAGTATGTACAGATAACAGATTGCTCATTTGGGTGGACAAAAATCCCTATATTTGCATTTCAATTCCTGCGAATGAAGTATATCGAAGTAATTCTGCCTCTGCCTGTGAAAGGAACGTTCAGCTATGCGGTTCCCGATCAATTCGAACATGTTATCCGACCGGGAATAAGAGTCATTGTGCCCTTTGGAAGCCGTAAGCAATACACCGCCCTGGTTAGATTTATACACACCCACCCACCTGCTTACGAAGGCATTCGGGAGATAATATGCGTACTTGATGATTATCCCGTTCTGCGTCATCCTCAGTTGAAATTCTGGGATTGGATTGCAGATTACTACATGGCTCATACAGGCGAAGTGTATCAGGCTGCGCTGCCGGCAGGGCTGAAACTCGAAAGTGAGACAAGCATTTGCAGGAATGATAATTTCGAAGCGGAGGGCGTACTTACTTCTCAGGAACAAATAATACTCGATGCACTCCCTGCCGGAAGAATGCTTACTCTCGAAGAGTTGAGCAGGAAAGCCAATATCAGGAATGTAATGCCTGTTATAAAAAAATTGCTCGAATCGGGGGCTATCGAAGTAACCGAATCGCTGGCTGATGGTTATAAACCCAAAATGCTGAGTTATGTAAGATTGCAACCCCCATTCAAATCTGAAGAAGCGCTCCGTGAATTGTTCGAAAATCTGGCCCGGGCACCAAAGCAGCTTTCGTTACTCATGTATTTTATCGAAATGTCGAAGTGCCTGTGTCCCGGGCAAACCAGTGAAGTATCGAAGAAGGAATTACTTGCCAGATCATCATCGTCCGACACCATGCTGCGTGGATTGATTGATAAGGGAGTGCTGGAAATATATCAAAAAGAAGTTTCGAGGCTTACAGCCGGCGAATTGAAACCTGCTCCGGAGTTAATACTCAATCCTTTCCAGCTAAAAGCGCTGGAAAGTGTTTATCTGGCCTTTTTACAGAGACAGGTGGTTTTGCTTCATGGTGTTACCTCGAGCGGGAAGACAGAATTATTTATCAAGCTGATTCAACAGACCATAAAAGATGGAAAACAGGTGTTGTATTTGGTTCCTGAGATAGCACTCACTACACAGTTGACCACAAGATTATCCAGGGTGTTTGGTGATAAACTGGGAGTGTATCATTCGCGCTTTTCTGATTCAGAGCGGGTTGAGGTTTGGAACAAAATGTTGCAGAATGAGTCTTACGATTTGATTCTTGGCGTACGATCATCGGTTTTTTTACCCTTTCGTCAGCTCGGGTTGGTAATCATTGACGAGGAACATGAACAGAGCTTTAAACAACAAGACCCTGCACCACGTTATCATGCGCGCAATGCAGCCATTGTGCTGGCAACGATGCATGGCGCCAAAACGCTGCTGGGAACTGCAACACCATCGGTCGAAAGCTATTTTAATGCAGTAAACGGAAAATATGGTTTGGTTGAACTGCACGAAAGATACGAAGAGCTTGCGTTGCCTGAAGTCAGGATTGTGGATATGAAAGAGGCTTACCGGAAAAAATGCACCAACGGACATTTTTCAGATGTACTTACTGAACATATTGCTGGTGCTTTGCAGCGCAACGAGCAAATAATCCTGTTTCAGAACAGGCGGGGCTACGCCCCGGTACTCGAGTGTAAAGCCTGTGCTTATGTTCCTAAGTGTCAGCATTGTGATGTAAGCCTTACGATGCATGCAGCTTTTCGCAGTTTGAATTGCCATTATTGCGGTTATGCAGTTCCGCTACCCGACCGTTGCCCTGCGTGCGGTACGCCCGGACTGCTGATGAAAGGTTTCGGAACAGAGAAAATTGAAGATGAAATCAAACAGATTTTTCCCGAAGCAAGGGTGCTGCGTATGGACTTCGACACAACCCGGACTAAAAAAGCCTTTCAACAGATTATAGCTGATGTGGAATTGGGAAAAGCAGATATTCTGATTGGAACACAGATGGTTACCAAAGGCCTCGATTTTGGAAATGTGAGTCTTGTGGGTATCCTGAACGCCGATAATATGCTCAATTATCCCGATTTCAGAGCACACGAAAGGGCTTTCCAACTCATGGCGCAGGTAAGTGGCAGAGCTGGCCGAAAGCATCGGCAGGGAATTGTCATATTGCAGACTTTTCAGCCGGAGCACCCAGTAATTCAACAGGTAATCAGGCATGATTATGCAGGCATGTACCTTCGGCAATCTGAGGAGCGAAAACACTTCAGATATCCACCCTTTTTCAGAATTATACAGTTAACACTGAAGCATCGTGATGCTGATTGTGTACATCAGGGAGTGATTAAGCTGACAAACGAACTAAGAAAAAGCCTGGGCGCCAGAGTTCTTGGTCCTGTGGTACCTTCAGTGAGCCGCATACAAAGCTTGTATTTACGACAGGTGGTTATAAAATATGAGATCGATGCGTCGGGTACCGGAGTCAGACAAATTATTGTGCAGGCAGTGCAAACGTTGCAGCAGCAGACACCGTTTAAAAGTATCAGAATTTCTATCGATGTAGACCCATACTAAATGATGGCAGTTTATCAATATATCCCCGAAACGGTCTCTACTAATCAGTTGATGAAAGAAGCGTTTAAACTCCATACGATGCCTGAATCGCTGGTTATTTACACCGATTACCAAACCGGAGGTAAGGGTCAGGGAAGCAATAGCTGGGAGTCGGCAAAAGGTAAAAATGTTCTTTTCAGCATCCTGCTTAAACCGCATTCCATACCTGCTGAACAACAATTTCTGATTTCTCAGATGGTTTCTTTAGGAGTAATAGATGGATTGCAAAGCGTGCTGGAAGGTACCCCGGAGCTTGAAAAGATTAGTTTAAAATGGCCCAACGATATTTACTGGAAAGATCGTAAATTGGGCGGAATCCTAATTGAAAATATTTGGAGAGGAAATTCCATCGTTTCCTCCGTAGTTGGTATAGGTCTGAATATCAATCAGGAAGAGTTTTGCTCAGGAGCGCCAAATCCGGTCTCCCTCCATCAAATCACAGGGCAACATTATAATCTTCGTGCTGTGCTTACATCGGTTACTGAAGCTGTATTGGTTCAATATCAGCATGCCGATTATCAGGCAATTCGTAAAAACTACTTGCGCAAATTGTACAGAAATGAAGGCATATGGCCTTTTCGCGATACATCGGGTACTTTCGAAGCCCGTATCAACGCAGTAATGCCCGATGGCTGTCTGCAATTGTGCGACACATCGGGCATACTCAGAAATTATTATTTTAAAGAAGTGGAGTTTATTCTTCCGGATATTACTTCATGCTTTTAAGATACTTGTATAGTTCGCTATTGGTTGAAAGCACTACCGAAGTTTGCGCATCGAAGGTTTTGTCGAAGGTTTCGAGTGTTTTCAGAAAACTATATAGCTCTCTCGAATCGGCGTTGCGGTTGTAGGCAGAGGCATAGATGGCAGCAGCTTTGGCATCGGCATCTCCTTTTATTTTTTCTGATTCTTTAAAGGCCTCCGACTGTATCACCTTCAGTTCGCGTTCTTTCTCTCCGTTGATGCGAGAAGCTTCTCCCTGCCCCTCGGACCGGAATTTCTCAGCAATCCTGAACCGTTCGCTTTTCATTCGCTCATAAACCTGATTTTGAACCTCTGACACATAATTGATGCGTTTAATTCTGACATCAAGAATTACAATGCCAAGGTCTTTGGCCTTTTCGTTCGACGATTTTAAGATCATTTTCTGCAGTGCCTCACGTCCCGTCAGAATATTCATCAGGGTATCGCCAACCATATCGGAGCTGGCTCCTGAACTAATAGGAGTACGGTTGCTGGTGCGAACTGCCTCTTCAATGTTGTGATTGGCAATGATATCGCGGGTTTCACCATCAATAATGTCGTCGAGTCTTGATTGTGCCCCCCTTTCGTTGGTCAGGCGCTTGAAAAACTGCAGCGGGTCGATTATCTGCCATCGGGCAAAAGTGTCGAGAAAAATAAACTTCTTGTCTTTGGTAGGTATCTGATTGGGGTCACCATCCCATTCCAGAAACCGTTTATCGAAATAAATAGCTTTTTGTATGAAGGGTGTTTTGAAATGTAAGCCGGGCGTTGTAATGGCTTTCCCTACAGGCTTGCCGAATTGTGTGATAACTACCTGATCCGTTTCCTGTACAACGAATGCGCTTGATAGCAGTACTATAACTGTGGTAATAAGAACCACAACTATGATTAAATATCGTATGGATTTCATTTTTTTATTTCTTTTTTATCGGTTTGAATTTGCAAAAGCGGGAGCACATTGTTGCCCCGCTCGTCGGTAATCACTTTCTGTCCCAGACGTGGCAATACTACCTGCATGGTTTCGAGGTAAATTCTTCGCTTGGTAACCTCGGGTGCTTTGGCATATTCGTGATACAGCGCATTGAACCGTGCTACTTCGCCTTGGGCCCTGTTCACTCTTTCGGTTGCGTAACCCCGCGCCTGCTCGATTGTTTCCAGGGCTTGACCACTCGCTTTGGGTATTACCTTGTTGTAAGCTGATTTTGCCTGATTGATGAGCGTTTCTTTCTCTTGCTGGGCTTCGTTCACTGCATTAAAAGCGGCTTTAACAGCATCCGGTGGATTCACGTCCTGAAGTACAATTTGTTCAATAGTTACACCCAGAGAATATTCATGGCACAAAGTCTGCATTTTTTCTTTTACAGCATTGGCAATCTCAGCACGGCCTACCGTAAGTACTTCATTTACTGTGCGGTTTCCCACCACCTGGCGCATGCTCGACTCAGAAATGTCGCGCAGTGAGGTTTCTGGATTTCTGACCCTGAACAAGTAATTATATGGATTATCAATGCGGAATTGCACCACCCATTCCACATCTGCCAGGTTCAGATCGCCGGTCAGGATTAACGATTCGTCAGGAAATTTGGTTTCCGAATATGTTGTTCTAACACCAGCCTTTTCGGTGCGAAAACCAAATTCCATTTTTTGTTGCCGTTCGACCGGAACTTTAAAGACTTTGTCGATGAGAGGGATTTTAGCATTTAATCCGGGCTCGATGGTGCGGGTATATTTACCCAGCCTGACGATAACACCAACTTCCTCTGCTTCTATTTGAAAAAAAGTGCCAAACAGAATTATCAGAAGTACGATTCCTGCAATAATTCTGAGCGACACCCTTTTTAGATTTTGAACACCCCATTTGTTCTGAAATGTTCCGAATGGATTGTTTGTCATGGTTGTGCTTTTATTTTGATTTGCACAAAGATAACAAATTTATTGATCCTTTATCTCTTCGAAGTCAACATATTCTCCTTCGTTTTCTGCAAAAATCCTACGTTGCGATTTGGGGTTGTTAAAATCAGACTTGCTGTTGTTGGGGTTGTTCTCACCAGGGAAAGGGTTTTTTTTCCTTCCAAAGCCAATGATATTGCGTACCACTCCCAGTACAGAGAGTAGTATAGCAATACCAATGAAAATAAATAGAAACAGTATGAAAAATAAAATACCCATAAGACCGATTATACTTTTAGTATTTTTACTCTGACTTCAAAGTCTTCGAAGTCAAGTAATTCGTAGTTGCTGCTCAATTCAGCGGGGTTAATGCTGTCGGATAGCGTCTGCAGGCAGATGTAGTTGCTGTGTTCGTATAAGGCAGCATTAATTTCCTCCGAAGGTTGAATTTCAATCCTGATGCGGTCGGTGATTGCAAAACCAGCCGCTTTGCGCAAATTTTGAATACGGTTCACCAATTCGCGGGCTATTCCTTCGTTTTGTAATTTGTCGGTTACCGTAATATCGAGTGCTACTGTTATTTTTCCGTCATTGGCAACCATCCATCCGGGCATATCTTCGGTAATTATTTCGACATCTTCAGCCAGAATTTCGACATTTTCGCCACCCATCAGCATCTGATATCTACCGTCATTCTCGAGTATCCTGATTTGTTCTTTACCGAAAGCTCCGATAACCACAGCAAGTTCTTTCATCAGTTTGCCGTATTTTTTACCCAGTGTTTTGAAATTGGGTTTTACTTTTTTCACTACATTATCCATCTCGGTACCGGGAGGGATAATTTCCAGTTCCTTAATGTTTACTTCAGATTGTATGAGTGATGCCACATATTTTATCTGTTTGTAAGTTGTTTCGTCGATGGCAGGAACCACAGCTTTCGACAAGGGTTGACGCACCTTTTTGTCGGCTTTCTTTCTGATAGCCAGTATCATCGAAGAAATAAGCTGGGCCAGTTCCATGCAGGTTTCGAGGTTGGTATCTATCACTTTTTCCTGATATTGAGGGAAAAGGGTGAGGTGTACCGATATCGATTCGTCTTTGCCTGTTGCGGCATTCAGGTCCAGAAAAAGTTGTTCAGCAAAGAAGGGTGCTACTGGGGACATTAGTCTTGCCACAGTATCAAGACAAGTGTAAAGTGTTTGATAAGCAGCCAGTTTATCATTGTTGTATTCGCCGCCCCAGAAACGTTTACGGTTCAGTCGAACATACCAGTTGCTTAGGTTTTCGCCCACAAAATCGGCAATAGCGCGACCTGCTTTCGTAGGTTCGTAGTTGTCGTAGTAGCCGGTTACATCCCTTATCAGGGTGTTGAGTAGTGAAATAATCCAACGGTCGATTTCGGGTCGGTTCTCCAGTGAAATTTCTTTTTCTGCAAAAGTGAATCCATCCACATTGGCATACAGTGCAAAAAATGAATAGGTATTGTATAAAGTTCCAAAAAATTTCCTGCGGACTTCTTCCACACCTTCGATATCGAATTTCAGATTATCCCAGGGGGAAGCATTGGTCATCATATACCAGCGCAAAGGGTCTGAACCATATTTTTCAATGGTGATAAAAGGATCCACGGCATTGCCAAGGCGTTTCGACATCTTATTACCACTCTTATCGAGCACCAGACCATTCGAGATAACACTTTTAAAAGCCACTGAGCCACTCACCATAGTGCTTATGGCATGAAGTGTAAAGAACCAACCACGGGTTTGGTCAACACCTTCAGAGATGAAGTCGGCAGGGAATCCACCCGCTTCTTTGAGATCGGTTGTGCCAAATGGATAATGCACCTGTGCATAAGGCATTGCACCTGAATCGAACCATACATCGATGAGGTCGGTTTCGCGTTTCATGGGTTTGCCCGAAGCCGAAACCAAGATGATGCTATCCACGTAAGGGCGGTGCAGGTCGATATTTTCAACTGCGTAATTTTCAGCAGTATAAACACCCGGGCTGAAATTTTTAAATGGATTTTCAGTCATCAGGCCTGCCTGAATTGATTTTTCGATTTCGGTCATCAGTTCTGCGGCTGAGCCGATACATAATTCTTCTGTACCATCTTCGGTTCGCCAGATGGGCAGCGGTGTTCCCCAGTAGCGACTGCGACTCAGGTTCCAGTCCTGCAGGTTTTCGAGCCATTTTCCAAAGCGTCCGGTGCCGGTCGATAGAGGTTTCCAGTTGATAGTATCATTGAGGGCTATCATCTCATCCCGGCAAGCTGTTGTTTTGATGAACCAACTATCGAGCGGGTAATACAACACCGGCTTGTCGGTACGCCAGCAATGTGGATAATTATGCACATACTTCTCGATTTTAAAAGCAAGCCCCTGTTGTTTGAGCATTACACATATATCGATATCGAGCGAAGTATCGCTGTCTTTCAGCTCTTCGCTGTATGCGTTTTTTACATAACTTCCGGCAAATTCCCGATAAAGTTCCACATTCACTTTTTGGGCAACAAAAGCCTCATCCAGGTCTTCAATTCTGAAGAATTTACCGCTGCGGTCGACCATGGGCTGGCGGTTACCATCTTTATCGATTAGCAAGAGTGCAGGCACTCCGTTTTGTTTTGCCACACGATCGTCGTCGGCTCCGAAAGTAGGGGCGATATGTACGATTCCGGTACCATCAACTGTTGTAACAAAATCGCCGGAAATTATTTTAAAGGCACCTTCTCCGGGGTCTACCCACGGAATCAGTTGTTCGTAGGCAATGCCGGCCAGTTCGCTACCCTTGCAAATTGCGGCAATTTTATAGGGTATATTTTTATCTCCCGGCTGATAATCAGCTAACTTCAGATCTGCATTTTTTGGATTGAAATGGGTTGTAACGAGGTCATTGGCCAGAATAAGTGATACCGGTTCGTGGTTGTAAGGATTGAAGGTATGCACCAACACATAATCGATGTCGGGCCCAACGCACAAAGCCGTATTCGAAGGCAGAGTCCACGGAGTGGTGGTCCATGCCAAAATAAAGCAGGCGTTTTCGATATTCGTATTGAAAGGAAGCGCACGGGCGTCCTTCACCTTAAATTGTGTCACGCAGGTAGTGTCTTTTACATCGCGGTAGCACCCCGGCTGATTCAGTTCGTGTGTGCTCAGGCCAGTTCCCGCAGCCGGGGAGTAAGGTTGTATGGTGTATCCCTTATAAAGCAAGCCTTTGTTGTACATCTGTTTGAGCAACCACCACAGCGTTTCGATATAGCGGTTATCGTAGGTGATATACGGGTCGTTCATATCCACCCAATAACCCATTTTGGTGGTGAGGTCTTCCCACTCGCGGGTGTATTTCATCACATCCCGGCGGCAGGCGACATTATACTCATCCACCGTAATTTTATTGCCTATATCTTCTTTGGTAATGCCCAGCGACTTCTCCACGCCCAGTTCCACGGGCAGGCCATGCGTATCCCATCCCGCTTTGCGTTTTACCTGATAACCCTGCATGGTTTTATAACGACAGAAAATATCCTTGATAGTGCGCGCCATCACGTGGTGAATGCCCGGCATACCATTGGCCGAAGGCGGCCCTTCATAAAAAACGAAAGAAGGTTTGCCTTCGCGGCTATTCACACTTTGGTGGAAAATATCATGTTCGTTCCAGTATTTCAGGATATCCTTGTTGATATCAGAAAGATTCAGTTGTTTATGTTCCTTAAATGCCTTCATTGTTTTTGAGAGTCACGATTTTAGCCCGCAAATTTACAAAAAATACTTTGTAAAGATGAACATTAAGTAGATTCTTTGCACTTAAAATTTCATGTAATGAAGGCATATGAGTTTAAAATCGTCAATGCGATGACAAATTTAGGCTTAAAATCGTCAATAGATGGAATGTTTTTAATACATTTGCAAAAAAAATGGAGCATGAAAACAGTTCAGCGGATTTTGCATTCACGGATACTCAACAGGATACGACCTAATAAGGTTGTTTTGTTGTTTGGGGCAAGGAGAGTTGGAAAAACAGTACTGATTAAGGAAATTTTAAAAGAGATTTCAGGCTCACATATTTTACTTAATGGTGAAGATTTTAATACCCAACAAATGTTGGAGATGCAAACTGCCGTTCACTATCGCCAGTTGTTTGCTAAAACAGATGTTTTGGTCATTGATGAAGCTCAGAGTATAAAAGATATTGGTAAGAAGTTGAAATTGATAGTCGATGAAGTTGAAGGTATAAGTGTAATAGCGAGTGGGTCTTCTTCGTTCGATTTGTTGAACAAAACCGGTGAACCTTTGGTTGGCAGAAGCAGTCAGTTTTTCTTGTTTCCTTTTAGTCAGGACGAATTGTCAAATTATGAGCATGGAGTTGAGACCCTGAATAACTTGGAAACAAGGATGATATTTGGTTCCTATCCCGAAGTTGTCGGAATGCAAAGTAATGATGAACGGAAAGAGTATTTAATTGAAATAGCGAACGCTTATTTGCTAAAAGATATATTGTCGATTGATGGAATAAAGAATGCCTCAAAGATGAAAGATTTATTACGGCTGGTAGCATTTCAGATGGGAAATGAGGTTTCATACGAAGAGATCGGCAAGCAACTTGGGATGAGCAAAAATACTGTAGAGCGATACCTTGATTTGTTATCAAAGGTTTTTATAATATACCGTTTAGGAGCATTTAGCACAAATCAGAGAAATGAAGTTATCAAAGCAGGGAAGTGGTATTTTTACGATAATGGAATAAGAAATGCTCTGATTAGCAATTTTCAACCACTGCATATGAGGTCTGATGTTGGGTCGCTTTGGGAAAGCTATCTCATTGGAGAGAAAATGAAGCTCAACTATCATCATGGATTACAGAAAGAATATTATTTTTGGAGGAATTACCATGGTAGCGAGATAGATTTAATTGAGATTTCACCCGACAAGATAAAGGCGTACGAACTGAAGTGGGGAAACAAGAATGTCAAAATTCCTCCCACATTCAATGCGTTTTATCCTGAAACAGATTTCGGGTTAGTTAACCGGTCTAATTATCTGCATTTTATCAGTGCCGATCTCAACATTCATTGAAATTCTAAAACCTATGCCCCTGATTTTTGACATCAAACGTTTTGCGGTACACGACGGGCCCGGCGTTCGTACAACCATTTTTTTTAAAGGTTGTCCGCTGCAATGTGCCTGGTGCCATAATCCTGAAAGCATCAGTCAACAGATTGAAAGTATGCGCCGTGAACGCAAGATAGGAGATGTTGTTGTTGTTGATTGTGAGCGGGTTGGCTATGAAATATCTGTTGATGAATTGTTTGTGGAAATTCTCAAAGATCGTGTTTTTATGGAAGAATCGGACGGGGGAGTCAGTTTCTCGGGAGGAGAACCACTGATGCAACCAGCGTTTTTACTTCAGATTTTGAAGAAATGCCATGATGTCGGTTTGCATACGGTGGTTGATACTTCGGGATATGTATCAACGAGTGTTATTGAAAACATTGCTCCATTCACAAGCTTGTTTCTGTATGATTTGAAGCTGATGGACGATAAACTGCACCGAAGATTCACAGGGGTGTCCAATGCCCTCATTTTGGAAAATCTGAAATGGCTCATAGCTAACAATTCACAAGTCAGGGTAAGGGTTCCGGTGATTCCTGAAGTAACAGCAACTCACGATAATCTCCAACGAATAGCCGAGCATCTTATTGGTCTTAATGTCCCCTTCGAAAGTGTTGATTTACTGCCATTTCATAATTCAGCCTGCCATAAATATGATCGCCTTGGAATGTTCAATGCGTTTGCCGAAATCGCTTCTGTTTCCAGCACAGAGATTAATAGTATTCGCTTGAAATTCTTTTCATAGTATTTTTGCCCTTACTGCTTACTGCTTTTTTTATTACCTTTGCCTCATGTAAGTAACAGGAAGAAAATAATGTCATATTTTAAACGCATTTAAAAACAACA
>CAYGJI010000047.1:0-21790 GCA_964350125.1 uncultured Paludibacter sp.
AAACATTGTTTTAAAGGAGTTTGTTTAATTTTGTGGTCAGGAATTATTTTTATTATTAATCACTTATTAAATTTTTATAATATGAAGAAAACATTACTTATTTTGGTAGCTGCTATCGCAGTAACAACATCTGCGCTTGCACAGCGTGTGTGGAACGTTGGAAATGATCCGACTAATTTCCCAGTTAGTACAGGTATTGGTGCCGGTCCAAACCGATCGGTTTTTGTGCTGGATCTTGGAATACACACAGGTTCAGTTACCAATACGAACATGGGTGCCGTAAATGCCTCTGCAAAAACGTTTGGTAGCTATTCCTGGATCAACAGAATGCAGTTAAATGGAGCCGGATATGGAGGAGCATTAGCAGATGATTTGATTCCTGCAGTTAATATGCCCACTCAGCGTTTTTTAACTGTGAAGGTTACTGGTCCCGGCACAATTACTATCCATGGCCTTACTGGTTCGTCAAGTTCATCAAGAAGATTATTTGTTACCGATGGAACTAATTTAATTGGGTCAATTCCTTTTCCTGCAAGTTCTGATGTGTCAGAGGGTGTAATCAATTATACAGGTGGTGCCGGAATTCTTTATATTTTCGGTAATGCTGCCATTAATCTCTACCGTATTGAAGTAAGCTCTGCCACAACCCATGTAATTGCAGATATACCAACCAGCGTACCTGCAGTGTTAGCCGACAAAGGCGTTTTTTTCAACGGCACCGAAGTGCTCAACCCAAACAAATTAACGCTCGAAGTATACAACGTTTTGGGAAAAAGAGTGGCGGTCACTAACACCAACATCAGCGTTTCAAAACTGGAAAAAGGTGTTTATTTTGTTCGCACTCCGGATGCTAAAGGAGCTTTGAAATTCAGCAAATAACTGTATTCTGAACTTTATATTTGAATAAGGTGAGGGGAACTTCACCTTTTTTATGTTCAGATTAATGGAAGTGTTATCTTTGTGGTGATAATACAAATGATTTTTCCATTTTTTCAATGATAATGTAACAATTAAGTGAGGGACATCTTATGCGTTATTAAGACATCAGGGCTACGCCCCTCAGGAGTCCGTGGTAATCGTTTTTCTACAAAGAAATCACCGCTACGCGGCTCTGAATGTTTTTCTAATCCGAAAAGGTGACCATTAAGTGCTAAAGCTTTATTTGCTTAAATGAATGTGCAAATCAATCGTAATGCATGTGCCCAACCACGGATTTTGATTGGCGAGAGAATCAACCAAAATGCCTGAGCCGCGTAGCGGTGATTTATTTGTAGACCAATGAAATAAGTATGATAACCCGGTATCGGATTATCACAATAATTAATATCAAATGACACCATGCAATTATTATCTTTTTTAAATTTCAGATTTGTTTTTTTTGGGGTTATGTGGTTGTTGCTGCTGATCTCTACCGAAAGAATTGCCCCTATACACGCTCAAACTGTATATCCAGGGGCACAGGGCGCCGGACAGTTTGTAACCGGTGGTCGTGGTGGCAAAGTATTGTATGTTACTTCGCTTGAAGATGATGCGAAAATACCTGGCACACTTCGCTGGGCTGTTGCGCAGAAGTATCCCCGTATTATCCTTTTCAGGGTAGCAGGCATTATTGAACTAAAGCAAACACTTTTTATCAACCGCCCCGATGTTACCATTGCCGGCCAATCGGCACCGGGCGATGGTATTTGCATCAAAGGATTTCCGGTATCGGTAAACACTGAAAATGTAATCATACAGTTTATCCGGTTCAGGATGGGCGACGAGAAAGGGGTGGCCGACGATGCACTCAAAGGTATTCGTAAAAAGAATGTGCTTATTGATCATTGTTCGATGAGTTGGAGTACCGATGAATGCTCTTCTTTTTATGATAATGAGAATTTTACAATGCAATGGTGTATTATTTCCGAAAGTCTGCGTAATTCGGTACATGGAAAGGGCGAGCATGGTTATGCTGGAATCTGGGGAGGTAACAAAGCTACCTTTCATCATAATCTGTTAGCTCATCACGATAGTCGTAATCCACGATTCAGTGGCGCCAGATACCATGCCATCCCCGAAAACGAGAATGTTGAGATGATCAATAACGTTTTTTATAACTGGGGCGATAACAGCGGCTATGCAGGTGAAGGTGGACAATACAATATCATCGGAAATTACTACAAGCCAGGTCCGGCTTCTTTGGCTAAAAAGGGAAAGCATAATTACCGTATTTTCTCGCCCAATTCTGATGCGGGTGTTAACCGGCAAGCAAAAGGGGTGTGGGGTAAATTCTATGTATCAGGCAATTTTATGTATGGAAATGAGGAAGTTACCAATGACAACCGGAAGGGAATCCACATCCGAAACAGGGCAGGAGAAAATCAGACTGAAGATAGTATTATGGTGCATACACCATTCACAATTAGTGGAATAAAAGTCCTCGATGCCAGGGAGGCTTACGAGCGTGTACTTGCCAAAGCCGGAGCCAGCTTGCGTCGCGATGCTGTTGATCAGCGGGTGGTTAATGAAGTGCGTCTTGGGACATTTACTTTTAATGGTTCCAAAGGAAGTACCAACGGCTTAATCGATTCTCAAAGTGATGTAGGTGGATGGCCAGTATATTCATACAATCAATCAGATGTACATATAGATACTGATGGTGACGGAATGCCCGATTACTGGGAGAAATTAAAGGGATTAAATCCCTGCGATGAATCCGATGGACCATCGTCAAGTTTATCGGGTTCTTACACCAATATAGAAACTTACCTGTTCAGCCTGGTGTCGCACCTTTATTAAGCTATTCGGCAAGTTGTTTTTTGATTTTGTCTTCTTCGGCTACTCTTTTTCTGAGATTATCGTGCAATTCGAAAATTCTCACGAAATTGGCATAATCAACAATCGGTATTTCGGATAGATGCTCTGTGGCTTTTTTTGAAAACTGATAGGCTTTGCGCAGATTACCGAGAAATTCGTTGGCAACTGCCAGGTTATGAGCAGTTTTGGCTTTCAGGGTTGAGCTGCCGTAATCATTAATCGACTCCCAGAGTTTGGCTGCGGCTTCCCAGTTTCGATAATATACTGAGTCGATAGCGCTTTTAAAAATCCTGTTTGGTGAAGTGAATAAATAGCGGTCTTCCTTTTCCCAATACGGAATAAATGATTTGACAGCTTTCTCACCTGCAATTAAAGCACCATCAATCAGCGCATTGCGCCGTTCGGGTAAACCCCTGAATGCTTTCTGCCTGGTATTTGATTCCGATTCCCAATAAACAGTGTCTTTGTTAATAATTCTGAAATTCTGGTTATTTGCAGGGAAATGAATGCTCCATTGTGTTTCGTATATCGCCTCAAGGAAGGCAATAAAAGTACCCGTATTCTGATCGAAAAGCTCAGCCACCTGGTCGGTTACCATGATTCTGTTCAAAGAAATAATTCCGTTTACCCTGTGTTTTTGTGTCAGTGATTTGATGGTTGAGTCATCAGGTGTAGTTGGTGTGAAAAAATAATTATTTTGATTGATGGATACATGATCGAACAAAACGGTTCTGAAAAAGCCTTTATCACTGATAGCACGTGCTAAGCTCGCAACAGCAAAAGCCGGTAAACTGTCGGTATCTATATTGATTTTCTTGACATTCTCGTTGAATAACTCAATGGTATGTCCGTGATTGTGTGGTTGTGGTCTGGCATAATTAATAATGAGAATATCATTGGCATCTGCCGGAAAAGTTACTTTCGCCGGTCGCAGTACATCGATGCTGGTGTATAGCATTCCTGAACAGGAACTTAGCAGCAGGGCAAGAGTCATTGCCCCGGTTATCCATATTGTTATTACGCCTTTTTTCATATACCCTAAACACTAATGGTCAGTCCATCGTATGCCACAAACATACCCGACGGCAAATTTAAGGAAACTATTTTATGTTTACCCAAATCGTGACTAAAATGAGTGAAAAATGTTTGTTTGGCATCCATTTTTGTAGCTGTTACAATAATTTCATTCTGATTTTCCAGTGTTTTGGGTAAAGGTTGTTGCTTCTGTTTCCCAAATTTTTTACCCAACCCAATGCCAATTGTTGATAGCTGACGAGCACGTAGCCTTTAACTGTTTCTGGCAGGTTTATGTTTTCTCTTTTAAGGTATCGGACTGCATCCTGATAATTCAGTTCGGCAATAAAGCAAGCAGATGGATTCAGCACCTGCGATAAAGCAAGCTGATGGGTAGGTATCAGGTCGGTGCCCTTAATATTAAATAATGACAGACCATTAACTAAGCAATACAATTTTTGCTGTAATATCAGATGTTCTGCGAGTAAGGCAGATTGATAAGCGGTAATTTGTTCATTGTTTTCCAGTACTGTCCATGCATGACTGTTTTTAAGCCATTGATCATAATCCCGGGTCATTTTGAATTTGTAATTTCCGGATTGGTTTTTTTTGTCATTCCTGCCTGATGATGGATCGCCGGATTTCTTTAATACAGCAATAAAAAAACCCTCTCCTTTCACCTTGTGAGGATAAAATCGGCAGCCTGTTCCGTTGTTCACGATTTCGGGAAATGCTGAAGTGTCGGGTGAAAGAACTTCAAAGTTCAGATTTTCAGCAGCCCATTCCACTATTTCTTCGTTTTCTTCCCTGTTGAAAGTGCAGGTACTATAAACGAGAATTCCTCCGGGCAACAAAGAGTCTGTAATGTTTGTGAGTATATCTTTTTGACGTTTTGCGCACAAATTGACGTTTTGCACACTCCATTCGCGTATTGCTCCGGGATTTTTTCTGAACATACCCTCGCCCGAACAGGGAGCATCAACTACAACAGCATCGAAGAATTCATTAAGTTTGCTGAAATCTTCCGGTTTATTACAAGTTACTACCACACCGGGTTTACCCCATTTGATGATGTTTTCGGCCAGTATTTCGGCCCTGCTGCGTACTATTTCGTTGCTTACCAATAATGAGTCGGCTGGTAAAGACTGACAAAGTAATGTTGATTTTCCTCCGGGTGCAGCACAGAGGTCGAGTACTTTGGTTGCATCTGGAAAAAACTGATTGACAATTTCGCAGAGAAACATGGAACTGGCTTCCTGCACATAATAAGCACCTGCATGCCATGCAGGGTCAGCAGTAAAGGAGGGTCGTTCGCAGAGGTAAAAGCCTTTGTCGCACCAGGGCACATTTTCGCCCTGAAAAACGATGATAGGCTTGGTCTGGTTGTAACGAACGCTTACCGGAGGCTCTTTTGTTAAAGAGGCAACCAGATGTTCATACTCCAAATCTGGCAATAATTTGGTTCGTTCGCTAAACTGCTCCGGCAGTTTCATAATGAAAATGGATTTTTTTTAGTTTATTTTGGATTTCTACAAAAAAAAAGCAGTGACCAATCCGAAAATTACTCACTGCTGTATTTCTAACAGAGGCCTAATCAGGATTATTCTTCTTCGAGTATCCTCAGAGCTACATCGAGTATCTGGGTGTCGTCGAGTAGTACCAAACCGCCATCGGGTCCCGGTTCAATGTGCATTCCAACACTTCTGCCGTCTTTGTAGTTCTTACCTCCGAAATAATTTTTTACTGATTCTTTTTCCAGGCCAAGTTCGTCTGCGATCCTGGCCATACTACCACTTGGGAGCGCATCCTTGATTTTGCGCAGCTCGTTGAATGTTATTGTTTTAGTCATGATACTAAGTATTAGAAATGTTAGTATGATAAGTTGCTTTTTTAACTGCCATAAACGTAATACATTATTCTTAATCAGCCAAATTTTTTAATAAAAATTTCACGAAAAAAACATGCTGTTTGAATATCTTTTAATTAATCAGCGAATTAAGTGTATTGAAATGGTCTATTCAGCAGTTTGATAATGCCCGTAAAAGGCAGTAATGGTCTCAATACCTTTCCAAAACATGGCGAGTGAGAAGTTTTCATTAGGCGAGTGAATGGCGTCTGTTTCGAGTCCGAACCCCATCAGAATGGGTTTCACGCCCAACACTTTCTCGAACACAGGTACAACCCCGATACTTCCACCTCTGCGAACCGGAAACGGACGAATGCCGAAAACCGATTCATAGGCTTTTTCAGCAGCACGATAAGCCGGCGAATCAATAGGGCAAACATAACTGGCTGCTCCATGCAATGGCGTAACTTTCACTTTGATGTATGGAGGAGCAATTTTAACGAGATAATCCGCAACTATTTCCATGATTTTATGATGATTCTGGTTAGGAACCAGCCTTGTTGAAATTTTAGCATATGCTTTCGATGGCAACACCGTTTTGGAGCCTTCGCCTGTATAGCCGCCCCAAATGCCACAGAGGTCGAGCGTTGGTCTAATGCCTGTTCTTTCGATGGTCGAATAGCCTTCTTCACCATAGAGCATTTCAACTCCAAGGTCTTTTTTGTAAGCATTTTCGTCGAAAGGAATAAGTGAAATCAGTCTTCTTTCCTCATCACTGACTTCAATAATATCATCGTAAAAACCTGGTATGGTAATTCTGCCATTTTCGTCGGTAAGCGATGCCAGGATTTTGGTTAGTTCATTTACCGGATTAGCTACTGCACCACCAAAAATGCCCGAATGCAAATCGCGGTTCGGGCCGGTCACTTCAATTTCCCAGTAGGCCAGTCCGCGCAGCCCGGTTGTAATACTTGGTGTTTCAGGCCCCAGCATGCTCGTGTCCGAAACCAGTATAGTATCGCACTGCAGCATGTTGATATGTTCACTGCAAAAAGCCTCCAGATTTACTGAACCCACTTCCTCTTCTCCTTCAATCAGGAATTTGATATTACATTGCAGCAATTGGTTTTTGTTGAGAAATTCGAAAACCTTCAAATGCATAAACGACTGTCCCTTATCATCATCTGCGCCCCGGGCCCAGATTTTCCCATCCCTGATTTCAGGCTCAAAGGGTGGAGAAAGCCATAGTTCGAGCGGTTCAGCAGGCATAACATCATAATGGCCATATACCAAAACGGTCGGTTTCGATGGGTCAGTTATTTTTTCGGCATACACAACAGGATTTCCGGCTGTTGGCATAACCACTGCCTTGTCAGCACCGGCTTTCAGTAAAAGTTCAGTCCATCTTTCGGCACAACGTGCTATTTCATGCTTTTTGTCGGTATGCGCACTCACACTCGGAATGCGAATCAGGCTGAAGAGTTCTTCCAGTATACGGTGCTCCTCTTTTTGGATAAAAGTTTTAATTGTACTCATATTTTATTCAGTTTAATGTTAATGTGTTATGGCGATTCAAGGGCATTGTTGCTCAGCATCAATAATTTTTATACTTTTGTCGAGCAAAGATTTTTTCGAATTTAGTTCTGCCGTAAAGATATAGAAAAACACTCAAAACAATCAAGTCAGGTGTGTTTTTTAATATAATAATCTTTGTAAACCGACGTTATAAGATTCATGTTGTACAATAATAAATAGCAATTTTGATATGAGTAAAAAGTATATTCTTTTTTCATTTTTGATGTTGATTGGCATTGGGGTTTTGGGGCAGGATTTGTCGAAACTAACACCGCAGCAATTATCTGAATTAAGAAAAATGGCAGGATCGGGCGGACTGAATGTGCCCACGACAGGTCAGCAAGACGATGAAATAACCACAGAGAGAGAGTTTAAGGGTGATACACTTGACAATCAAAGAAATACAGTTGAAGATACAAAACTGAAAGTGTTCGGATCTGATATTTTCTCCAACGTAAAACTTAATTTTGAACCCAATATCAATATTGCCACACCCGTTAGTTATTTAATTGGCACATATGATGAATTGCAGGTTGATGTATCGGGTTTATACGACGTGAATTATAAGTTGAAAGTTAATCCGGAAGGAAAAATCAGAATTCCTAACGTTGGACTGGTGAACGTGGGTGGAATCACCGTAGAACAGGCCACCAGAAATATCCGTAACGAATTATCACGTTTTTACGCAGGCATCAATACTGGTAAAACCAGGGTTAATGTCAGTCTTGCCAATATCCGCAGTATAAAGGTTTCAATTATTGGTGAAGCCAAATATCCCGGCACATACACATTACCTTCATTGGCAACAGCATTCAATGCGCTGTATGCCTGCGGTGGGCCCGGCTACATAGGTTCAATGAGGGATATCAAAGTGTTCAGAGATGGAAAGCAGGTTGCAAAGGTTGATTTGTACGAATTTTTTGTAAACGGAAGTCTTAAAAACAACATCACCCTACAGGATAATGATGTGCTGAAAATAGAACCGAATGTCATGAGGTTGAAATTGACAGGATCGGTAAACAGAGCAGGAATTTACGAATCAATACCAGGCGAATCATTGGCAGACATGCTGGATTATGCAGGTGGATTTGCAGAGGATGCTAACAAATCTCTTGTTACAGTAATTCGTTTCAATGAACAAGGCAGGACTGTCCTCGATATTCCCGGTAATTTGCTTTCGACATGCTTGTTGAAAGCAGGCGATTCGGTTTTTGTTGCGAGACTGAATGAGCGGTTTGACAATATTATTACCCTTGAAGGCGCAGTAAAACGCCCCGGAAGCTATGCCGTTTCCACAGAAGGGATTGGCGTTAAGGCTTTGATTGATAAGGCAGGTGGACTTCTCGATGGAGCATTTATCAATATGGCGATGATTACCAGACAAAGAAAGAATGCATTACCTGAAGTGATTAGTTTCAACCTTGGCAAGCTGATGGCAAATCAGATTGATGATATCGCATTACAGGCTAATGATTCGATTGTTGTGCGCTTTATGGTTGATATGGCTGAGGAGTTAAAAGTTAGCATTGCAGGGGAAGTGATTGAGCCGGGTGAGTTTACTTTAAACAGGGATATGTCGGTCAGAGACCTGATATTCATGGCAAAAGGATTTACAGATAAAGCTGCTACTAATCAGATTCAGTTAATCAGAAAAATAAAAGATCCGTTATTGATGGAGGATGGATTAAGAAAATCAATAAGTTATACTTTTAATTTGGATAAAAACCTTAATATTGAATCCGGATCTGGTGATAAAAAACTTGAAAATGGTGATTTGGTTATTGTCAGGTCGATTGAGGGAATTGAGCCGATCAGAATAGTTTCAATTCAGGGTGAAGTTAGGTTGCCCGGATATTATAATATCGAAAATAAAAACATCAGAGTTTCGGATTTGGTGAATATGTCGGGTGGCTTTACACAATTTGCTCATGTTGGTGGTGCATATCTCATTCGCAACGACAATAAGAACAATCAGGAAAACAGCATGAATAAAATTCTTAGCAGAAATCTCCGAAAGATTTTGATGAATGCAACGACGGAAAAATTGGATGACGTAGTGCTGAACAAAATGAAAGCAAACAATATTGAGGATTTGAATGCGATAGACACAATTGCTGGTTTGTCAAATTTCAGAGAGGTAGAAGAAATGCTCAATTCTGAAGGTATTGTGTCGTTAAGCCTTGAAGAAATAATAAAAAATCCCGGTATTTATAAAGATATCAATATTGAAGATGGTGATGTTTTGTTTGTTCCGAGAAAGGCTCAAACAGTGAAGGTGTTGGGCGAGGTGATGTATCAGTCATATGTTGTTCATAACTCTGGTCTCAGTTTAAGTGATTATATTACCGCATCCGGAGGATTTTCAAACCGAGCCTTAAGGAAGAATACTTTTGTAATGTATCCCAATGGACAGGTTGTGGGAACCCGCTCATTTCTCGGTATTAATTTCTATCCCAAGGTTATATCGGGTTCTATCATTATTGTACCGCGAAAAAGTATTGATCTTACTAATAAACTCAATGTTGCCGAGATGGTATCAATGACTTCATCACTAACGTCAACCCTCGCGCTCATTTATTCCATCATATATAAATAATTTCCCGTCATGGCTGAAAATAATCAGGATAATGCAAAAACGGTTGATATAGTTGCAATCTTTGAGTTTGTAAAGAATGCATGGAAGTACATGCTCAAAAACTGGGTGATTGTTGTAATATTCGGATTCTCCGGAGCAGGAATCGGGTTAGGGCTATCCTTTGTTTTGAAACCCGATTATACTTCGCATCTTTCATTTGCACTGGTCGAAAAATCTCCGGGTACATCAGGACTGGCAAATCTGGCTTCTTCCTTTGGTTTGAGCGGACTCTTTGGAGGAAGTGCATCAGGGGCGTTCAGTGGCGATAACTTACTCGAGATTATCAAATCACGACATGCTGTTGAAAACACACTGCTTTCCCCCATTAGTTTTGAGGGTAAGCTAATGTCTATGATGGATGCATTTGTTCAGTTTAATAAGCTACACGAAAAATGGGAGAATGCAAAGAATAAGGAGCTCAGAACAATACAGTTTCCATTAAATTTGCCCAGAGATAGTTTTAGCCGTACCCAGGATAGTGTGCTTTTTGCAACTTACGACGGATTTATGAAAACCGGAAAATTGTCAGTAGTACGTAAGGACAAGAAAATCAGTATTGTAAACATGCAATTTACGAGTAAGAATGAACAGTTTTCGAAAGAATTTGTTCAAAATCTGATGAATACTACCTATGATTTCTACAAGCAAACCAAAACTTCTCAAAGCAGGGCCAATATCAGTATGATGGAGCATATTGCAGATTCAATAAGAGGTTTGTATGAGAAAGCTTTATATGGAAGTGCAGTGATTTCACAAGTGAATATCAATACAGCCATTCAGACTGCCGCAGTACCCAAAATAAAAAGCGAGAACGATGCTTTACTGTATGGAACTGTTTATGCCGAAGTGCTGAAAAATCTGGAAACGCTTAAGCTCGATTTGGCCCGCGAAACTCCTATTGTTCAGCTAATTGATAAGCCACGTTACCCACTTAAAAAGGAAAAGTTAGGTAAATTAGAGGGCTTGGTGTTTGGTGGTTTGATTGGTGGTGTGATTATAACCGGGTGGTTATTACTGAGAATGTATTTCAGAAAGGATTATTAAATTCTTTCAGTGACTACTGAATGCTGAGATTTATCAATATACTCTTTCTTGTTTTTTCTCTGGTACTTTATTTTGATGTGCCGGAGAATTACAGTTTTAATTACTGCCTCGTTATCAATCTCAGTTTTTTAGTACAGAACATTCTGTATTTTGTTATTTCTCGCAGAACACTCATTTCCTTCGAATTCTTTTTTGCTTTTGCATTCTTTTTCATCAATTTTATTTATCCGGTTGCTTATTTTCCCTCCAATCCTACCTTCGAGGTGTTTGATTTCACCTTTAATTATGGTGTTATCAATAAATCAACTGCCCTTGCATATGTAGCTTTTGCATGCTATATGGCAGGATTGACTTATTTTAAAAGGGAGAATGAAGAAATGAAGATTGATGCTGCAATGTTTTCATCTTCCTTTTTTACTAATTTGCTGGTTGTTTTTCTGACCCTGGCCGTATCCTACATTATCAGTGTTGGTAATGCCTTTTTTAGTGGCTACGACTGGTATGTTGATGAAGAAAACTTTAGCCCGGCTGTGGCATTTATCAATATGTCTGCTTCCCTGTTTGCCATGTTCCTCTTTTTCGTAAGACCGCAAGCAAAGCAGTTTTTGTATCTGATTATTCTACTATTGTTTGTTTCTGTGTACCTGCTTTCAGGTAGCCGGAATATACCTTTAACTCTATTGATTATTTTATTGCTTTCCTATAATGAAATTCGCCGGAAAATTCCATCCTATGTTTTTCTCGTATTGTTGGCTGTCGGAATCATGGTGTTTTATTTTATTTCAACAATCAGAACAGAAAGTGTGTCGGAGGGTTTTAGCATGGAAGAGTTTTTTGCCAATGCTGCTGAAACATCAATATTCGATTTCGCTACTGACCTTATCATTAATAACCGGAATTTATATGTCCTGGTGGATTTTGCCGATTCAAACGGATATACCTACGGTATGACCATGCTTTCAATGGTTTTAATGTTAATTCCTTTTGCCGGCACATTTGTGTCGGAAACCTTTGGCATACCACTCGATTTTATGTATGTTGCCGGATTTAATACTTATCTTGAGTTTGGCTTTGGTTCAACGTACGGACTTGGAGGTAATATTGTGGCCGATGTATATTTGTCTTTTGGATTTGCCGGTGTTTTAATTGCATTTCCGCTGCTTGGCCTCTTTGTCTCTAAAGTGATAGGAAATTATCGGAACAGTCTTACATACTATGTTGTTTACTGCACAATGGTCGGGAGCTCGGTATTTATGAACAGGGAATCATTCCTCCTGCCCCTGAGGCCCATACTGTATTCATTAATATTGTTTTGGATACTCAATAGCCTGTTTAAACATTTTAAACTCAATTTGATTTTTAAAAAGAAGGAAGAAACGGTTGACTAGTACAAGTAAGAACAGCCTGCAATCAGTATAAAATGAAGTCGTTCTGATACAGGTTTTATTACCCGGAAACTTAAAAATTATTAAAGTTTCTGGGTTTTCTATTTTAATATGCAGATAATCAACTCCATATAAATTCGTTATGTTTTTTTAATAAATGATTTGCAAACAAAGTTGAAATAGTCATGTTAATTTTGCAGGCGATATGGTAGAATTAAAAGTCAATATTGTTCAAACGTCTATCCTGCTTTTCAGGCAGTTGGGTATCCGCAATGTGTCTATCGATAATGTTTGTAGCGAACTACGCATTTCAAAAAAGACATTTTATACCTGTTTTGGAAGTAAGGAGGATCTGGTTGAGGCAGTCATCCTGATGGAAACAGAAACACAAATGCACCGTTTTCAAAAGGCCGTTAAAGACAAGAATGCCATTGAGACTTTCATTTTCACAATAAAAGAAATAAAAAGAGTTCATGAAAATGAACCTTTCCTGTTTTGGCACGACTTGCAGAAGTACTATCCTGCACTTTATCGCAAGTATGATGCGATTAAGACTGGAATCATGCGAAAGGGATTTGAGGAGAATATTCGTCAGGGCATCAATGAAGGTTTTTATCGCGAAAATCTTGACGTCGAGTTATTGTCGTTTTTTCATTCTGTGCAAATGAAAAGTACTTTTGAAATCATGATGCAGTCGAATGAGAAGTTTTCATCAAAACGATTGATGGATTTTTTTATCGATTTAATTATTCACCTGATTGCTAACGACAAAGGGTTGAAGTTTCTGGAGGAGCATTTGGAGGGAAGGTAGTATTTTGTTTTGAGAAATAAGAGAAGATAAGGAAGTTAATTAAGTTAAGGATTATGACAAAGAGTATGTTGTTTGCCGGATTGTTTGCCGGTTTTTTGCTCGTGGTTCCGGTGATGGAGTCGAAAGCTCAGGATACGTTGAAGCTCACTTTGCAACAGTGCATTGCCATTGCAATGGATGAAAGTCCGTCGGTAAAAATAGCTGATAAGGAGATTTTACGTACCGATTATGCGGGCAAGGAAAAGTTATCGGCATTATTGCCCACCATCAATGCACAAGCTGCTTACACCCGTACACTGAAGAAACAAAAACTGTTTTTCAGCCTGCCGGGTATGCCCGCCAACCCCGATGGTATTGAGGTAGGGCAGGATAATTCGTTTGCAGGTGTTCTCGCCGCTTCGATGCCAATCATTTCGCCAACCCTTTGGGCGAGCATGAAACTCAATGCGATTGATGCACAACTGGCTTTAGAATCGGCCAGGTCGTCACGTTTGTCGTTGGTTAATTCGGTTACCAAAGCTTTTTACGGTGTATTGCTCGCTCAGGAGTCATATTTGGTCTTCGAGAGGGCTTTCGATAATTCCTCTGAAAATGCGCGAATTATTCTCAGCAAATATGAGCGTGGATCAGTTTCAGAATTTGAGTGGATCAGGGCTGATGTGCAAATGAAAAACTCGTTCACCAATCTGCTGTCGGCCGAAAGTGCTGTGAATATGAGTATGCTGCAACTGAAAATGCTGATGGGACTGGATATGACAGTTGCTGTTCAACCTGTGGGCTCACTTTCAACTTACGAATCATCCATTTTTGGGGAGGTGCTGAAGCAGGCATCGCAGGATTTGACAGGGAATACTGATTTGAAACAATTCGATATCAGAGCTAACCAGATGAAACAGGCCCTTGAAGTACAAAAAACTACCTGGTTGCCTACGCTTGCGGCCAGTTTCAATTATCAGTATATGGCTATGCCCAATGATGATGTGGCTGTGAAGGATTTCTACTGGTTCCCAACCTCTAATGCAGGTTTAACGCTTTCAATACCCATTTTTCAGGGCGGTGCCAAACATTTTAAGGCCAAACAGTTAAAAGTTCAGCTTAATACCCTGGAGTATCAGCGCGATCAACTGAAGCGTTCCATCGAATTTCAGGCTGTAACTTATACCGATAATATGATCAAGGCCATCAGTAAAATGGAGGCAGGCAGAAAAGCACTATCGCAGGCTGAGAAGGCTCTGAATATCTCTCAGAAAATGTATGAAATCGGATCAGGAACATATCTTGATATGACCAATGCCGAACTGGGATATATTCAGGCTGGACTGAGCTATAATCAGGCAATTTTCGATTTCCTTTCAGCCAGGGCCGACCTCGAAAAAGTGCTTGGATTATCATTGAATGAATGAAATAACAACAAAACATACTGAAATACAGAAAATGAAAACAATGAAAATGCTTGCTGTTGTTGTGGTTATTGCAACCATGACAGCTTGTGGAAATAAAGAAAGGCAAACCGAAAAGGCCGAAGAGAAAGCAACTAAACCCGCTGTGAATATCAAACAAGTGAGTTTGCGCGATGTGGAACAGTTGTACGAATTTACAGCTACGGTCGAGCCCGAGGTGAAAAACAGTATAAGTCCGGCAGCTCCCGGTCGTATCCGTCAGATTTTTGTAGAAGTGGGCGCATCGGTAGTAAAGGGTCAGAAGCTGGCTCAAATGGATGCTGCCAACCTGCAGAATCTGGAAACCCAAATCCTGAATTTCAAAAAAGTGCTGGATCGGGTCAGTGAATTGCATGCGGTCGGTGGGGCTTCACAACAGGAACTCGAAAATGCAAAGCTGCAGGTTACCGTTGCTGAAACCAATCTGAAGAATTTGCAGGAAAACACTTTTCTGATAAGTCCGATAAACGGTATTGTAACTGCGCGTAATTACGATAACGGGGATATGTTTAATGGTCAATTACCTATCCTCACTATCATGCAGATAAACCCTGTAAAGCTGAAAATCAATGTTTCTGAGATGTTTTTCAGCAAAGTAAAAAAAGGAATGCCGGTAAGCATCCTGTTAGATGTTTACGAGAACGAAAGCTTTTCCGGCAGGGTGAGTCTGATTTATCCGACCATCGATGAGCGTACACGCACTTTTCCTGTAGAGATTTCGCTCAGTAATCCGGGCAACAAAGTGCGCCCTGGAATGTTTGCAAGGGTAAAAATCAATTTTGGAGTTATCAACCGGGTAGTTGTTCCCGATCAGGCTATAGTGAAACAGTCGGGCTCGGCTGCCAGGTTTGTTTATGTGTACGACAGTGGAAAAGTTGCATTTTCACCCGTGGAACTCGGACGTCGCATGGGAGCCGAATACGAACTTGTGTCGGGTGTTGTCAATGGTGCATGGGTAGTTGTTAACGGACAGTCCCGTTTGACTGACGGTACAGATGTAACAGCCCAAAAGATCAAATAATTAATCTATTAATCTGCCAATCATATGAGTATTTACGAAGGATCAGTGAAAAGGCCAGTCATGACAGCACTGGTATTTGTTGCAGTTGTCATTCTTGGGCTCTTTTCTCTGAATAACCTGCCTATCGACTTGTTGCCAAACATAGAAACCAACACCATCATGGTGATGACTACCTATGAGGGCGCAAGTGCAGCAGATATTGAAACCAATGTAACAAAGCCACTCGAGAACTCACTCAACACCGTGGCTAATCTGAAGAAACTGACTTCTTCATCCAGAGAAAACCGCTCCATTATCACCCTGGAATTTGATTTCGGGATGGATATCAATGCGCTGACCGATGATGTGCGATCGAAGCTGGATATGGTGAAATCCTTCCTTCCAGAGGGTTCAACCGAGCCGATAATATTCAAGTTCAGTACCGATATGATTCCGGTGATGATGATTTCAGCTCAAGCTGGCAAGAGTCTTCCGGCTTTATATAAAATTTTGGATGAGAATGTAGCAAACCCGTTGGCACGTATACCGGGTGTGGGTTCTGTCTCTATTTCCGGAGCTCCGCAAAGGGAAATTCAGGTATTTGTTGATCCTGCAAAACTTGAAGCATACAGTCTTACTGTCGAGAGCCTGGCTCAAACTATCAGAATGGAGAATGTAAATGTGCCGGCAGGAACGATCGACATTGGAAGCGAATCTTATTCAATACGAGTGCAGGGCGAGTTTATTACTGCCGCCGAAATGAACCGAATCATTGTAGGTTCGGTCGGTGGTCGCAATGTGTATTTGTCGGATGTTGCAGAGGTGAAGGATCATCTGGAAGAACGTACTCAGGAGATTTTTACCAATGGTGTTCAGGGGGCAACCATTGTGGTTCAGAAACAATCGGGTTCAAATACTGTTAGTATTGCCCGGCAGATTCACAAAGCACTTCCTGAGATTCAGCAAAATCTTCCCTCTGATGTCAAAATTGAACCCATCATCGATACTTCCGATAATATCAATCAAACGATTTCAGGATTGGTAGAAACGGTGATGTACGCCTTCATCTTTGTTATGCTGGTAGTGCTTGCCTTTCTCGGGCGCTGGAGAGCAACCATTATCATTATTCTAACCATTCCGATATCGTTGATTGCTGCTTTTATTTATCTCGGTATTACCGGTGGGTCGCTGAACATTATATCACTCAGCTCGCTTTCGGTTGCAATCGGGATGGTTGTTGATGATGCCATTGTAGTGCTCGAAAACATCACCAAACATATCGAAAGAGGTAGCCGTCCAAAAAGTGCTGCTGTACATGCCACCAATGAGGTTGCAATTTCGGTTGTAGCATCAACTTTAACTTTGCTGGCTGTTTTTTTTCCACTTACACTCATCAAAGGCCAGGCAGGTGTCATGTTCGAACAGTTAGGATGGATGGTGACAATTATCATGATAGTTTCCACTGTTTCTGCACTTACTCTTACCCCCATGTTGGCATCGCAACTGCTGCGAATGAATCCCAAAAAAGGTAAAGTGTTCAGTTTTGTGTTTGTTCCCTTTGAAAAAGCATTAAATAAACTCGATGATAAGTATGCACAGTTAATCAATTGGGCAGCTCGGCATCGCTGGACTGTCATTCTCGTTGGTGTCGTGTTTTTTATAGTAAGTTTACTCCCTTCAGGAATGGTAGGTACTGATTTTATTCCAGCACAGGATAATGGTAGAATCCTCATTACTGCCGAATTACCTGTTGGCACCCGGTCGGGATTAACCAGAGAAACTGCTGAAAATCTTTATGAGTTATGGAAAAAGAAATATCCCGAACTGGATATGATTAATTTTACTGTTGGTCAGGCAAGTAGTTCCAATGTTTGGGGGTCGATGCAGAACAATGGGTCCAATATTGTTACTTTTAATGTGAGGATGGTTGATCTTGATAAGCGCAGCCGTTCGATGTTTGAAGTATGTGACAGCATGCGCCTTGATCTGGAAAAGACACCTGAAATATTAAGAAGTACGGTGCTGGCGGGCGGTGGTATGGGCATGATGGGCGGTCAATCAACACTGGATGTGGAAATTTACGGTTTTGATTTTAATGAAACTGACCGCATTGCATCACAGCTTCGCGATAGCCTTGCAACCATTCCCGGATTAGTGAATGTCAAAATCAGTCGTGGCGATTATGTGCCTGAATACAGGGTAGTGTTCGATCGCGAAAAATTAGCCATGAATGGTCTGAATATGACCACTGCCTCTAATTTTCTTCGCAACCGCATCAATGGTCTTACTGCTTCACTCTTCAGGGAAGATGGTGAAGAGTTTAGTATCAGGGTTGCTTATGCTCCGGAGTTTCGTCAGTCGATAGAGGATATTGAAAACATCCTTATATATAATAATCAGGGTCAGGCTGTGAGAATTAAAGAGCTCGGCAAAGTAGTCGAAGAGTTTTCTCCCCCTACCATTGAGCGTAAAAACAGACAGCGGATTGTAGTTGTTGCTTCAACTGTTTCAGGTACTACCATTGATAAGGCTGTTGCTCAGATTAATCAGAAAATGGATGGCATTAATGTGCCTCCTAATATTTCTACGAAAGTAGGAGGTACATTTGTTGAACAGCAGGATTCATTCAAAGATCTTGCTACACTGCTTTTACTCATTACATTGCTGGTTTATATTGTGATGGCTTCTCAGTTCGAGTCACTTATTTATCCGGCCATCATTATGTTCTCCGTTCCTTTTGCAGTTTCGGGGGTTATATTGGCTTTTGTGCTTACAGGAAGTACGCTGAACATGATGTCGTTTGTGGGTATCATCATGCTGGTAGGTATCGTGGTGAAAAACGGTATTGTGTTGGTCGATTATATTAATCTGTACAGGGGAAGAGGATTAGGCATTGTACAGGCTGTGGTTCGGGGTGGTAAGTCGAGATTAAGGCCAGTGCTCATGACCACACTTACCACAATTCTGGGTATGATGCCCCTGGCTTTGGCAACCTCGCAGGGCTCGGAACTCTGGAAACCCATGGCTATTACTGTGATTGGAGGATTAACTGTCTCTACATTGTTTACCCTGGTTATTGTGCCCACAGTTTATGCCATGTTTGCAGGTGGTGGAGTGAAACGTTTCAGAAGAAAGCTACATAGAAAAGCCAGGGCTGAGGTGTGACATATCATGGCTCAACAAATTGGAGAGCTTTTCAGGTGCGATTTATTAGTGACTCATAACAAAAAAAACCAGAAAATGAAATCAGTATTTATAGCTTACGATCAGGCCTTTTTCGATCAGATTCTTTCGATCCTGAGAGGAAATAATGTGCGTGGATTCAGTAGCTGGAAGGAAGTGCAGGGGAGGGGTTCGCATACAGGCGATCCTCACCTTGGAACACATTCCTGGTCTTCGCTCAATGGTGCCATGCTTACAGTTGTAGAGGATGACAGGGTGGATGGTCTGCTCAGAGACCTGAAAGCGCTCGATCTCACCTCAGAGCAAATGGGATTAAGGGCCTTTGTTTGGAACGTGGAAAAAATGATCTGAATCAGTTCTCAATAATGCGTATCTCGGAAGATAATTCCATCGATGGAGCATATGCTGCTCTCACTCCGCAATAGGTTTCTTCCGACATTTTTACAGCCTTCTCCAACTTCGGCAGGGGAAGGTTTTTTCCGTAGAAAATATATATAACATGCATTTTTACGTACCTTTTTGGGTGCTCTTCGGATACGTCGCCATGCACTTCAATTTTCAGATTATCCAATTCAACCTGCATTTTTTTAAGGATGGATACCACATCCATACCCGTACATCCGCTTAGTGCAGCCAACATGAGTTTTTTGGGACTTGGTCCGGAGTTGCTTCCCCCAAATTCTTCTGTGGCATCCATTAAAACGTTGTGGCTGTTGATATTTGCTTCAAAAGCCAGACCTCCCTTCCATGAAGTTTCAATCACATGTGTATCCGACATAAAAAAATAGTGTTTAAGATTTATTCTCTTAAACACTATTTCAGATTGAAATGTTCAGATTTCTTGGTCAGTGAGCATGCGAATGATTAATGACAGAAAGATAAATGATAGCAACTCCTGACAGAATCAGCAAAAACTGAATGATGGATTCTTTGGGTTTGGTTTCCTTGTGCATTTCAGGAATGAGATCTGCCATTGAAACATACAGAAAGCTGGCTGCAGCAACTGCAAGTGCATAGGGGATATATTCCTGAACCATATCGAGCAGAAAATAGGCTGCTATGCCTGTAACCAACGAGCTGCTGCCTGATAACAGGTTGTAAAACAATGCTTTTTTACGTGAATAACCGCTTTTTATCAGGATGCCAAAATCGCCCAGTTCCTGGGGTATTTCATGCAGTAAAACCGAAAAGGTAACAAATATACCCAACTCTGTGGATGTCAGAAAGGAGGCTGCAATCACCACGCCATCAATGGCATTGTGTACGGCATCGCCAACAATAATCATTGGCCCTGCGGCATGTACCTGGCGTTCACAATGCTTATCGCGACACATCCGCCAGAGAATGAATTTCTCAAGGAGGAAAAAGAAAAGTATGCCGCCTAATACCCAATACAATATCACTTTGACAGTTTCATCGCCATGTCCTGCCAAATGGCATGCTGCGCCATGTCCTTCATGTATATGTGTCAACGATTTTGTAGCCTCCGGAATCAATCCCAGCAATGCAGAACCCAGTAAAGTCCCTCCTGCCAGATACAATAAATAGCCGGAGATTTTCCCCAGCCATTTATTATTGAGCATCAGTAAACCTCCACTGAGTGCTACGCTGCCAAGACTGGCAGCCAGCAACGCAATGATGGTGTATGTTAGTTGCTGACTCATTCTTTATTTCTGAACCAACACCCATACATCGGGGTAGGTTGTTTTAATTTCATTGATTTTGGACTTCGCCTGACTGTATTCATTGTAAGAAGCGATGATTACACGCAACATGCCTTTGTCGTTTTCGACAGTCAGTGCATCATTACCTTCGCGGGTCAGTTTGGTGCGCAGATTACGTGCATTGTCATGAATACTGAAAGCACCAACTACAACATGGAATTTTTTACTCAGAGCCGTGTTGTTTGTTTCACCGGCGGCAAGTTTAAAGGTCTCCTGACGGGTAACTTCCTGTTGTGGAGTAGTTTGTTGTGCTGGGCGGGTGGTAGTGCTACTGGTTACGGTCGAACTGGTAGTAGTCGTTGTCGATGGTGTAGTTGTAGCTGGAACATTGGCTCCCGGTACAGCAGTCATCTTTTGCTTTGATTTACAGGCAGTAAATGAAACTCCGGCAATGGCCACTAAAATGAAAATTCGAATAATCTTGTTCATGACTTTAAATGTTAAATTTTGGATTTGCCCTGCAAAGATGGGAATAAATAAGAGGATTAGCAATATCACTTCTTCGTTTTTTAGAATTTTAAAGGATTTCAGCAGGATTGTCTAAACATTTCTGTTAATTAAAATGTTTAAAAGTTAGCATTTTGCTAAAAACCATTATTCACACATTTAAAAACAAAGCCATTATGACTTTTACATTGCCCGAATTGCCTTATGCACACGATGCACTGGCACCTGTTATTAGCGCTGAAACTATCAACTACCATTATGGTAAACACCACCTCACCTATGTGAACAATCTAAACAATCTGCTCCCCGGAACTGAATTTGAAAATGACGACCTCGATACTATTGTTAAGAAATCGGATGGGCCGATTTTTAATAATGCCGCCCAGATTTGGAATCATAATTTTTATTTCCTATCATTAACTCCCGTGAAGGGTACTGTTCCTTCACCTGCACTTACCAAAGCTATCGACGTAGCTTTTGGCTCTTTCGATAATTTTAAATCCGAATTCAGCAAAGCATCGGTTGCGGTTTTTGGTGCAGGTTGGGCCTGGTTGGTAAAGGATGCTGAAGGTAAATTATCCATCAGTAAAGAAAGTAATGCAGGTAATCCACTTACTCGCGGACTAATTCCATTGCTTACTTTCGATGTTTGGGAACATGCCTATTATATCGACTACCGCAATCGCCGTCCCGACTATGTGAATGCGTTGTGGGAACTGATAGACTGGAACGTGGTTTCGGCGAGGTATTGATTTCTGATCAAACCACCTTAACAAAATTGCTGATAATCTCAGCGTAATCAGAAATCCCGATAGATATTTTTTTCATTTTGCTTAAGTAAGTAACAGGAAGAAAATAATGTCATATTTTAAACGCATTTAAAAACAACAT